>JAOAAG010000280.1 GCA_026418995.1 Anaerolineae bacterium | reverse complement strand
GCTGAAGCATTCCTGGAGCAATATCATCTGGGCGACTATTTCGCGCTGGTAGTCTCGCGTGAAAGCACCTGGCGGCTGAAACCTCATCCGGCTCCCATCCTCTATGCCGCCCGGAGCCTGGGAGTTCCTACCGGGCAATGTGTGATGGTAGGTGACACGACGGTAGATGTACGGGCCGCCAGACGAGCAGGGGCGATCGCTGTAGCTGTGCTGTGTGGCTTCGGTGAGCGAATGGAACTGGAACGGGCGGGCGCTCATATCATCCTCGAGCACACCACGCATCTGCGGGAACTTTTGTGATCGGGCAGACGGCCAAGTCCGCCGGCACACACATGGGAGGTTCGAGATGAGCACTGACAAAATCGAGCTACTGCGCCGGGTATTTCCAGATATGGAGGAGCCCGACCTGGCACGCCTAGCCGAAGTCTCCACCCTGCGTGAGTACCCGGCCGACACGATCCTGTGCCATGAAGGCCAGGTCGAGCACACATTTTACGCCATCGTCAGCGGGCAGGTCGAGGTGGTGAAAAAACTGGACGAGGAAACCTGGGAAATCATCAACCGTCCAGGGGCAGGAAGCTTCGTCGGGGAGATCGCCCTGGTCCAGGAAAGCCCCCGCACCGCTACCGTGCGCACGATAGAGCCGACCACCGTCCTGGAGATCGAGCGCGCCGATTTCATAAACATGCTGCATACCAGCGCGCCGATGGCGGTGCGGGTAGTGCTGCAGATGCTCCCACGCCTGAGGGACATTGACCAGGCTACGATTGACTACCTGCGCCGCAAAAATGCCGTCCTGTCACAGGCTTACGAAGACCTGCGTCAGAAGTATGAAGCGCTTCAGGCTACCAGAGGATAGGGGCAGTAAGATGAGCACCGGAAGGATCAACAGCAGCAGCCTGATGGGCCTGGCATTGGCTATGCTGATCGGTAGCCTGCTGGCCTGTAACGCTCCCACACCGACTCCTCCTTACCTATTCCTGACCATCACGCCAGCTCCCACCGTGCTCACGTCCTCACCGCTCCCGCCGCCCACGGAGACCGCCACCCCCACGCAACCGGCAGCTACAGCAACACCCACGCCTACAGAGACCATCACACCTACCCCAACCCCCACTCCCACGCCAACCCGTCCCGTCAGCACCGGCCCATTGGACTTCCCGGCACCGACGGCGCTGGACCACTGGCGACCTTGGCCGGGCGGAGAGCCAGGTGAGATGGAGGCGACGATCATCCTGCGCATTACAGGAGGCGCCCCTCCGTACACCGTCTACCATGACCTGGAACGGGTCACTACCACCTGGGAAAACACCCCCAAAATCGTGTTCAAAGCCCGTGGATGCGATGCTATGGTGCACACCATCACCGTGACCTCTGCTGACGGGCAGAGCGTGGCCCGCAAATACTGGATTCCGGCCCCCTGGTGCGAGTAGGCCAATGTATCCGGAGCTGCAACAACGGCTGCGCGCGCTGGGCGTTGCGAAAAGGGTGGACAGGCCCCCCTCCCGATCCAGAGAGCCCGGCCTTGCCATCGAGGAGCTGGTGGCAGGACGTTTCTACACGACCTCCCGTGGCCGGTGCTTCGTCGCTGAAACGTATTACCCGCCTGGCTACCGCCATGGCCAACTGACCCTTCCCCCGCACCTGAAGCTGGCTCCCGCGCTGACCGCCCTTGCCGCACTCGACCATGGAGCTGCAGACCCAGCGTCTAGCGAACACCTCTGCTTCCTGGACATCGAGACCACGGACCTCTCTGTGGGCAGCGGCACCCTCGCCTTCGTCGTTGGGGTGGGCTTCTTCTCCCCAGAACCTGAGGGAGGATTCCATCTGCACCAATACGTCCTGCGCGATCCCGGTGATGAGCCAGCTATGATCGAGAGGCTGAGTGAGCAACTGGCTGCATTCCGGGTCCTGGTCTCTTTTAACGGCCGGGCCTTTGACGTGCCTATTCTGGACAATCGCTTCATCCTGGCACGTATTCCGCCGCCCACGGCGGAGCTGATCCATCTTGACCTGCTGCCCCTGGCCAGGCGGCTATGGCACCACGGATTATCGTCCTGCGCCCTGAGCGTGCTGGAACGCACAGTCCTTGGAGTATTGCGCACGCAGGATGACGTGCCCGGCAGCCTGATCCCCTGGCTGTACCGCGACTACCTGCGTACCGGCGACGCTCGCCAGATGAGAGGCGTGCTTTACCACAACGCGATGGATATCCTCAGTATGGTCGCCCTCACGATACGTCTGCAGGCGATACTCGCAGGCTCACACGACGAGGCAGAAATGACCGGGGCAGAACTGTACGGCCTGGGACGCTGGCACGAAGCTAAGGGACGCCTGGCAGAGGCAGAGGCAGCTTATCGTGCTGCTCTTGAAGCCCCTACTGCCAAGGACGTGGAATTGAGGAAGCGCACACTCCACAGCCTGGCCCTGCTCCTGAAGCGGAGCGGCCGCCACGAAGAGGCCTGCACCTGCTGGGAGCAACTGGCCCAGATGGAGCACAGCGGGATCACGCCTTGTGTGGAACTGGCCAAACACTTCGAGTGGCGAGCAGGCGACCCCGCACAGGCAGCGGAATGGACAAGGGTGGCGCTGGCGCGGGTTGAGAATTGGCCTGCAGACTCTGCGCGTACTGAGGTACTCGCCAGGTTACGGCACCGTCTGGCCAGGCTGGAGCGCAAGTGCATCGGCAGCAACAGTTACCACACCGATACATCGAATCACCTTCGCACTGTTCTGGCAATCGCTACAGGCGCAGGTGATGAACACTGCGCGTGTGATTGAAGATACAGACCAGATCATCAAGGAGGCTGCTATGGTACAAACAACTTCGCACAAAGGGACTCTCAGCATCGAAGCCGTAGAATTTCTGGGCTGGCACCAGGCATACCGATTGACCTTGGGCGAGGTCAAAATGGTCGTGGTCACTGAGATCGGCCCGCGCATACTCTGGCTCTCGGTTGGTGAGGGGCCTAACCTGCTGTTTGTGGCTCAGGAGACCGCCGGCCGGGGCCAGGGAGATGCAGAATGGCATATCTACGGCGGACACCGCCTCTGGATCGCGCCGGAGACCTCCGACACCTACGCTCCAGACAACAAACCATGTCAGGCGATGATCTCGGAAGAAGCTTTGACGGTGGTCGCACCAGTACCGCCCGAAACCGGCCTGCAGAAACGCCTTACCATCACGGCACAGGGAGATAGCTTCGTAGTCGAGCAGGGAGTGCTCAACACAGGCAATACACTCTATGTCGGTGCCATCTGGTCGCTGACGTGCGTGGAGCCGCGAGGGACCATCGTCTTCCCCTGGGGACGGGGCGGAAGCTGGGAACTGAAGAAAATCGTCTACTGGCAGCGCTGGATGGACCACGGCTCCGACGTGACCAGCCGTCAGTGGCAGCCGGGCCCCGATCTATTCCAGGTCGTTCCCACCGGTGAGGAAGGCAAGGTAGGAACCAGCTCACCGGAGGGGTGGGTCGCTCTGTGCCGGGAGGATGCCACGTTTGTCAAGTCCTACAAATGGGTGGCGGGAGCACGCTATCCAGATGAGGATTGCCCGGTCCAGGTATATACCTGTGCGCGCTTTATGGAGATGGAGACGCTGAGCCCGTTAACAACCTTCTACCCTGGCGAGGAAGTGGTCCACCGGGAAGTATGGACCGTCACTGCTCAGCGACACGATCCTGCAGACGGGGCGGCATTGCGTCAGTTAGTACGTCCTGTCGTGTAACTATAGCACAGGCGGACCGGGACAGCCCGGCAGCCTTACCCAGCGCCATGGGCTTGTGCGGCGCTGATGAGCACTGGTGCAGGACGGCCAGGCCCTCGCCGACTGTCCGGTGCTCACATCTGTATGCTGCCCGTGGCGCATATCTCGCTTGCGCGATGTAGCTGCCGGGTATCCGCCTGCCAGAGAACGCAGGGCGGCGCGTAGTCGCCCTGCGTTTCTTTGACCTCCCAGAACGAATGTACAGGCTGGACGTTCTCCGGCATCTGTGTTAAAATAACCCACCGTCCACCCGCGCCTGCCCGGATTAACAAGCCGCGCTATGAACCGGCGCTGGATTAAAGCGGGCATGTTGTCGGCGGCCTGCGCTGTGCCTGTGCCTTTCCACCCGCAGACGGCGCATGGTGGACTTCCTGGTCTGGAAGTGCATGATCGCCCTCAAGCTGCCTGTGCATGCTGCACCAGCAATGGGAAGCCCGACACGGCCCGCTGGATACCATCTGGGAAGTGTACGATGACAACGCGGCTCACCTTGGCCGCGAGATATGGCACGACATCCTGATCCACGGCGGAGGGAACAGCCCTGACTGGACATTGGGTACATCGCTCTGGATGACAAGGACGTACTGGAGCTATTTTCGCTCCTGCAGCACTCCAGACGCTGTGGCCTCGGCGTGCCGGTCGTTATCAGGCCCTGACATTGGTACATCGTGGAGAACGTAAAAGTGCGCTGCGGCATAAGCATCATACTCGGACTCGGACTACTGGCGGCCCTGGCACTTGCGCTGCAGATAGCCGCTGGTGCGCCCCCCAGCCTGGCCGCTCCTGCGACAAGTCCTGCTTCTTATCGCTACGTATGTGTCCCCAACCTTGTCTGGCGCAGCCCGGAGCTATGTCCCACATACGGGCCTGGCACGACTGCCTATCGCTTGCTCTCCATTCGCCTGCCTGACCCCCTGCCGGAATTGCCGGTGCTCGAGTTGCCGCGCAGCGAAGAGGACAAGGAGCTGCTCCCCCATACCTATGCCCACGTGATCACCGTCCCGCTCAACGTCTACCGTCACCCGATGGAGGCAGCTATGGGGTTGCCGCCTGTCCGCACTATGCTTTCCGGCGACTGGTGGGTGAGCGTGGACGGCATGGTCGAGTATGAAGGTCAACAGTGGTATCAGATCAACGAAGGAGAATTCGTCCCGGCGTGGGCGCTTGCCTTCGCCAGCCCCTCCCGCTTCCAGGGCGTCTACCTGACCGAGCAGCCTCAATATCCCTTTGCCTGGGTCAACCGCTGGGTACAGCCGTCGGTGACGCCTCAGGGAGCGCTGAACCCCAACGTTACCCTGAAACGCTACCAGCTCGTCACTATTTTCGCTGAGGAACGGCGGGGCGGCGAGCTCTGGTACCTCATCGGGCCCGACCAATGGGTGAGGCAGGAGAACCTCTCCCGTGTGGACGTGGACCCTCCCCCACCAGAGGTCGAGCCGGGGGCAAAATGGATCGAAGTGGACTTGTTTGAACAGACGCTCGCCGCTTACGAAGGCGAACGGATGGTATACGCCACGCTCATCTCCAGCGGCCGCACCAGTACCGCTACTCCCACCGGCCTCTACCGCCTGTGGGCCAAGCTGTGGGAAGGGAAGATGAGCAATCCCGACGTGGAGGATGGTCATCCCGACTGGTACTTCATCGAGGATGTCCCCTGGACGATGTACTTCCATGGGGGATATTCAATCCACGCCGCTTTCTGGCACGACGCTTTCGGCTTCCTGCGCAGCCACGGGTGCGTCAACCTGGCTCCCAGGGATGCGGAATGGCTGTTCCGCTGGAGCGATCCATACGTTCCTGAACACGTGAAAGTGCTGTACATCAGTGAGGGAATGCCGAACACCTGGGTGTGGGTGCACTTTTCCTCACCACTCGAGCCCACCCCCACACCTGCGCCCACTCCGTAGCGAACACGTTATGGAACCCTCCTGCAGGTTCAAAAGCTGTCGCAAAACGGACTGCATTATGCACTACGCCGCATCTCCGGTGTGCAAATTGTGCACCAACCTTTGGGAGGGTGAATAGATACACGCGATGAAGGAAGCATTACGTCGTCTCATCTGCCTGATTGTCCTGCCTCTCCTGGGCTTGATCGCCGCGCTCGTTGTCGCCTGTGGAAGCGTTGCTGTCCCCGAGGTCACCCCAACGCCGACCCGCACGCCGCGCAAAACCGCCACACCCGTCCCCTCGCCCACCCCCACGCCCACGCTCACCCCCACGCCGGCCTGGCCGGTGTCGCTTTTCGTGCCTCCTGGCCTGCCCCCCGCTTTCGCCAGAGCCATCGGCGAGCTGCTGGAAAACCATTCCGATCTGTTCATTCCGGCCTCGGCCCCGGAGGACGCCGACATCGAGCTGAAGTTATCACCCGACCCGGAAAATGTGCTGCTTGGAGGGTGGACTTACGCGCTGGTGGCCCCCTTCCCCACCCTGACCGATGATGTGGCCTGGAGCGATGTGCTCAGTTGCTGGCAAGGTAACCCGAGCGGTCCATTCGCTGGCCGCCCCCTCTTGATGAGCCCGGAGACGGCGATGACGCTGGCCGTCCTGTTGGGCGAGCCAGCTCCCGGCGCTATCGAGCTTCTCCCTGCCGGAGAGCTACTTCCGCGTGCCTGGGAGACCCGTCCGTCCTGGGGCATCGTGCCCTTTGAGCAACTGGAGCCACGCTGGAAGGTGCTGTATATAGACGGCGTCTCGCCGCTCGATAGGCGGCTGGAGGCAGAGCCGTATCCCCTGACCGTCCGTATCGGCGCTTCCGGCCTGGAACGCGGCGTGCTCAGACTGGAGGAAGCACTGGGGGGGTACCTGACCAACCGGGATGTGAACAAGATGTCGGTCGTTGTGATGACGGGCGTGACTGCCCTTACCCGCGCCACTGCCATGCGCATGAATCGCAACGGCATCACCTACCCTGCGGAGGACATCCACTCCTGGCTGCTCGACGCAGACATCACCCACATCAGCAACGAGGTCTCCTTCGCCGAAGATTGCCCCCCGCCCGGTGATTACTACACAATGGTCTTCTGCTCCGATCCCGACTATATCCAATTGCTGGAAGAGATAGATGTTGATGTGGTCGAACTGACCGGCAATCACCTGCTGGACTGGGGGGTAGAGGCTATGCAACTCTCGCTCCGCATGTACGAAGAGCGGGGCATCCCTTACTACGGCGGAGGATGGAACGTGGAGCAGGCGCTGCGCCCGGTCACCCTTACCCACGGGGTACATACTTTCGGTTTCCTCGGCTGCAACCCGGCCGGCCCCCGCTCCGATTGGGCCACCGAGGAACTGCCCGGCTCAGCCCCCTGCAACTTCGGCTACATCGCCGAGCAACTTGGCCCCCAGATTCGCGCGCTGCGTGAGCGGGGAATCATTCCCATCGTTACCCTGCAATATCTGGAGACCTATAGCTACGAGCCGACCGGGCAACAGCGCGCCGATTTCCGCGCCCTAGCCGAGGCCGGCGCGGCCATCGTCAGCGGCAGCCAGGCCCATCAGCCCCAGGGCTTCGACTTCGTTAACGGCACCTTCATCCACTACGGCCTGGGCAACCTGTTCTTTGACCAGATGCAATCACTGGAGACGCGCCAGCAGTTCATAGACCGTCACGTCTTTTACGATGGGCGGCACATCAGCACCGAGCTGCTGACAGCAATGCTGGAAGATTACTCCCGCCCCCGTCCGATGACCCAACAGGAGCGTGCAGCGTTGCTAAGCGCGGCGTTCGCGGCGAGCGGCTGGTAAGCAAGGAGCGCACATAATGGGCGAAGAGCACCGATCCTCGCCGATTGAGTTCGGCTCGATGCCGCTTGACCCTATTTATGCGTGGGGTATCGTCCTGGAACCGGTGGAGACACTCATCGAGCGCACCGCCTGGTTCATCGAGCACCTGGCCCGCCGGGTATACGAGCACGGCGAGGAATTCGACGACGCCGAGCTGGAACGGCGCTTCCTCGCCTTTTTCGACCAACTGGTGCAGGAAGGCGTCCTCAAACGCCTGCCCGACGCCCCGCCTGAAATGGGACGCCACATCCTGGGGCCACGCCGCTGGCTGCGCGCACAGCGCATTCGCATCAATCGGCTGGTGGAGTTCTGGCGTAGCCAGGAGAAAGGGATGAACTGATGAACCTGGAGACGATGAAATCCATAGCAACGACCGTTGTCCTGCTGCTGGCTTTGCTTCAGGTGCTGGAGATGGCACAGGTGCAGGGCTCTCTCCGCCTGCTGCCTGTCGAGAAGCAGCGGCTGCGCTGGCTGCACCGGGGCGGGGGAATAGTCGCGCTGCTGCTGATGTTCCTCATCGCGGCGGCCTGCGTGTTCGGAGAGGGGCTCCGCTTCTACCCCCTGCGCGTCGGCATCCATGCCGTCGCAGGCTCACTGGCGATAGCTGTGCTCCTGACAAAGGTCGTGATCACCCGCCGCGCTCGCCACCTCTTGCGCTTCAACAAAGCTCTGGGAGGTATCGCGGGAGTGCTGATCCTCGTTACGTTCGCTGCTGGTGTGGTGTGGTACTACCTGTAAGCCCATCTGATAGACCTGGTAGAGACGTGGGAGGTATGCTGGGATGAAGCCCTATACCAAGTTCTTGATTGTGTTCACCGCGCTGACGCTGCTGACGGGATCGCTACTGATGGCCTGCAAGGGGGAGACAGAGCAGACAACGACCGCCCCCGCTACGGAGCAACAGCAAGCCACACCCCAGGGGCAACCTGCTTCCCTGGACGGCGAGGCGCTGGTAGCGGAGCGGTGCTCCACCTGCCACAGCCTGTCGCCGATCCGGCAGACCTCCCGAACCGGGGAGGAGTGGCGGGAGATAGTGACCCGGATGGTCCGAAAAGGAGCCAAGCTAAATGCGGAGGAGCAGGAAGCGGTGGTCAAATACCTGACGGAGACTTATGGAAAGTAGAATGACATTCGGGAGGCGAACATGAACGAGGGAGAACGAGCACCTGACTTCACGTTGAAAGACCAGTATGACAAAGAGGTATCGCTCAGTGCCCTGCGTGGGAAGAGAGTGGTGCTCTCATTCCACCCCCTGGCCTGGACCGAGGTGTGCAGGATACAGATGCAGGACCTGGAAAAACACAGAGCGGACTTCGAGCGACTGGGCGCGGTGGCCCTGGGGTTGAGCGTGGATAGCGTCCCATGCAAAAAGGCGTGGGCTGAGGCGATCGGGGTGCAGGAGACCCCCCTGCTGGCCGATTTCTGGCCTCATGGCGGTGTGGCGCAGGCATACGGCATCTTCCGGGAGCGGAACGGCTTCAGCGAGCGCGCCGTTTTCATCGTGGACCAGGAGGGGATCATCCGCTTCCGCAAGGTCTATCCGATCCGGGAGGTGCCGGACATCAACGAGATTCTGACCGCCCTGGAGGGGATGCAGACATAGGGCCCGTGCCATCCACCCTCCCGCAGGTGCAACAGTGGCTGATCAACCTGCGGGAGGGTGTAGACTGCCCGCTATGACCGCCTGCCCCAGCGCGATACAGGCGTCGTTGGGCGGCACCAGGCGGTGGACGTAGACGGTGAAACCGGCTTCCTCAAGCAACGCCATCGCCTTTCCCGTCAACGTCACATTCTGGAATACCCCGCCCGAAAGGGCCACCTCGTTCAGCCCGAACTGCTCTCTCAGCCGCCTACAGACCGCGCTGATCATCAATGCCAGGCCGTTATGCAGCTTCGCGGCGATGACGCCCGCCGGGGCCCCTGCCCGCACATCGGCAACGACGGCCCGGAGACACGGCGCCGTGTCAATCACCTCGCCCGGCTCAAAGGGATACGCTTCCTCCACCGCCTCCTCCACGGCCATCTCCAGCTCGATAGCTGCCTGAGCCTCGTAAGTGATCTCTTGCCGCCCTCCCGCCAGCGCCGAGACGGCGTCGAAGAGGCGCCCCATGCTTGAGGTAGGCACGGTGTTAATACCCCGCTCCAACTGGCGTGCCAGCACCATGCGCTCCGAGGCTGGCGTGGCCTCCACAGGGGGCAAATCCTCCTCCCAGGGAATACCCGCTGCCCAGAGATAGGCCAGTGCAGTGCGGCGAGGGCGGCGGATGGCAGCATCCCCTCCCGGAAGGGGTATGTACTTCAAATGCGCCACCCGCCGAAAGGAGCGGTAGTCCGCTATGATGAACTCCCCGCCCCAGATAGCGCCGTCGCTACCGTAGCCCGTTCCGTCGCAAGCCACCCCGATGACGGGCCGTTCACCCGTCAGGCCATGCTCAGCCATGCAGGCCGCGATGTGCGCATGGTGATGCTGCACCTGGACCAGGGGACGGGAGGTGAGCTCCGCATGTTCCCTGGCGTACCGGCCGGTTAGGTAAGCAGGGTGCAGATCACAGGCGATGATCGCAGGCGTCACCCGAAAGGTACGCGCCAGTTGCTCGACCATCTGCTCGAAGAAACGCAGCGTCTCGTAGTTCTCCACGTCGCCGATGTGCTGGCTGAGAAAGGCGTATTTCTCGCGGGTGAGGCAGAAGGTGTTTTTCAGCTCCGCCCCCACGGCCAGTATCTGCGGCATCTGAAAGGGGAGGTGCACCGGGTAGGGAGCGTACCCCCTGGAGCGACGCACCGGTAGCTCCATGCCGGTACGGAGGAGGATGCGCGTGACGCTGTCATCGCAACGGGCGTGGATGTCCCGGTTGTGCAGGAGAAAACCATCCGCCAACCTGGCGAGCCGCTCCAATGCCTCCTCGTTGGCAACGGCGATGGGTTCCTCAGAGTAGTTGCCGGAGGTCATCACCAGCGCGAGGGGGAAATCATCGGCTGGCTCAAGCAGCAGATAGTGGAGCGGGGTATAGGGCAGCATCACGCCCAGATAGCGGTTGCCGGGAGCCACCAGGGGGGAGATAGGGGCCCCTGCCCGCCGGCGCAGCAGTACAATCGGGCGCTGGCGTGAGGTCACCAGTTCACGCTCCGCATCGTTCAGCTCACAATATCGTGCCACCGTGGCCAGGTCGAAGGACATTATGGCAAACGGCTTGCCCACCCTTCCCTTGCGCTCGCGCAGCCGGGCGACCGCCTGGTCGCTGGTCGCGTCACAGGCGAGGTGGAATCCCCCCAGGCCCTTCACCGCGACCACCCCGCCTTCTCTCAGCATCCTTCGCGCTGCCTGGAGCGCCGCCTCGCCTGTGAGCTCCACCCCCGCTCCCCTGAACCATATATGGGGACCGCACACCGGGCAGGCGTTGGGCTGAGCGTGGAAACGCCGGTTAGTCGGGTCATCGTACTCGGCCTGGCAGTCAGCGCACATCCTGAAAGGGGCCATAGTCGTGTTCGGCCGGTCGTAGGGGATGTCGCGGATGATGGTGAAGCGCGGGCCACAGTTGGTACAGTTGATGAAGGGATAGCGGTAACGGCGGTCTCGTTCATCGAACAGCTCCCGCAGGCAATCCTCGCATATGGCGATGTCTGGCGAGAGGGGTTGGAAGCGGTCCGGCTGGGCCTCGGAATGGCGGATGACAAACGCCCCGGACGGCGCAGGAGGAACGACCGGGGTTACGGTGACCTGCTCAATGCGAGCCAGCGGGGGAGCGTCTGTGCGCAGGCGGGTGATGAATTCCTCCAGTACGGCCGGCGGGCCGCTGGCCTCGATCTCCACGCCGGAGGAACTGTTCAATACCCACCCGGAAAGCCCCAGCCTGGTCGCCAGGTTATAGACAAAGGGGCGGAACCCCACCCCCTGAACAACACCGCTGATATGGATGCGGTAAGCCACGATCGGCATGCTACCGTCCAATGGTCCATTGTCGAATGGAGTGACAGAACTCATCTACCGTCAACACATCCGGGGGAATAGCCGGATGGGCCATCTTGATGGCTAACTGGGTGATCTGGGGCGGCTCGATACAGGCCGCCCGCAGCATCTCGAGGTCGCGGAAAACGGCTCTCGTCTCGTCGTAGGCCAGCACGCGCCCCTCGCTCAACAGGATGGTACGGCGGGCGAACTCACACACCAGGCGCATGTCATGCGTAATCAGGATGATGGTGTGTCCCGCCCGGTTCAGCTCTTGAATGGTTCCCATCAGCTCCAGCACACTGCGCCGATCCAGGCCGGCCGTCGGCTCATCGAGGACGACGATGCGGGGACGCATCGCGTAGATGGAGGCGACGCCGATCTTGCGACGCAGGCCGAAACCCAGAATCGCCGGCGGGACGCTCGCATAATCGAGCAGACCGAAGCGGACCAATGCCTCCTCCACCCGCTCCTCCAGTTCCCGCCCCTCGAGCCCCAGATTGCGCGGCCCAAACGCGACCTCCTCCCACGTGGTAGCGCAGAAAATCTGGTGATCGGGGTTCTGGAACACGTAGCCCACACTGCGGGCCAATTCCCGCACCTGGAGTCCTCGCGTATCCCTTCCCTCTACGAGCACCCTCCCCGCGCTTGGCTTGAGCAGGCCGTTGAAATGCTTGGCCAGCGTCGTCTTGCCGGAGCCGTTTTGCCCGATGATGGCCACAAAATCGCCTTCCTCAATGTCCAGCGTGATACCCTGCAAAGCTGTGATCTCCGGCGTATAATGATACCACAAATCACGCACCTGGATAATGGCCTCTCGTTTCCCAGGTCTGCTGGTTCCGACCGGCCGCCTGCTGAGCGGGCAAACTGGGGTGCAGGTCTGGCGCGGCACTAACTGGCTTAACGCTCGCCAGGCATCCTCCAGGCGGACGAAGACGGAGCGGGTGTTGTGCCTGGCGTTGAGCCGGACCGCCAGCTCGGCGACCTGGGGCACACTCACGCCCAACTCGTGCATCAGCTCGACCTGAGCGAAGACCTTTTCCGGGACATCGGTCAGGACAATACGCCCCTCGTACAGCACGGCCACCTGATCGGCGAAGCGAGCGATCTGCTCCGCCTCCTGTTCCACCAGCACAATGGTGATGTGCTCGCGCTGGCGTAGACTCTCGATAGCGCGGAAAACCTCCTGCTTTCCAATCGGATCCAGTCCCGAGGTCGGCTCGTCCAGCACGAGAATATCAGGCCTCATAGCCAGGATAGCCGCGATAGCTACCCGTTGCTTCTGCCCGCCAGAGAGCTGAAAAGGAGAGCGTGTCCGTAAACCCGACATGCCGACCACATCCAACGCCCAGGTAATACGCGCCTCGATCTCGGCGGGCGGCAGCCCAAGCGTCTCCGGCCCGAAGGCCACCTCGTCCTCGACCGTGGTGTTGAAGAACTGGCTATCGGCGTCCTGGAACACCACCCCTACCCGCGAGGCCAGCCGGGGCACGGGATGTTCCCGGGTGTTCATCCCGCAGACCATCACCTCCCCCTCAAAGATACCTCCAACGGAGTGGGGAATGAGGCCGTTGAGGGCCATACACAGGGTGGTCTTGCCCGCGCCGGTGGGCCCCATGATGGCGATGAACGTGCCTTTTTCAACCTCCAGGTTCACGCCGCGCAGTACCTGGATAGGGTCACCGGCAGGCGTCAATGGGGGATAGGCATAGCGGAGGTCGCGGATAACAATGTCGGCCACGGGTCAGTCAGAGGAAGTCCACAACCGCGCCAGCTTGCGGTACTTGACCGCTTCGTAGTAAGCCATTAACAGGCTCAGGCGCAGCCCATGCAGGCCGTCACGCAGTCCCCGCAGCGTCACAAAACGCCACCAGAAATGACGTACCGCCTGGGAGTAAGGAGTGTAGAAGCGCGGGCGGACCCCTTCGCGGAACAGGATAGCAGCGTCGAAGTCAGTGTAGCGCTCCTGACGGGCGGTGAATTCGGCCAGGTTGTCATAATTGTAGTGCAGGAGATGGTTACGCAGATAGCCTACCGGGCCGTCCGCGACGGCCACTTCGTGGACGGGACGCTCCCAACGGGCATACCCCCGTCGCAACAGGCGGGCCTGGTAATCCGGGTACCAGCCCGCGCCCAAGGTCAGTCGCCCGAAGATGTAGTTGTAACGCGGCACCCACCACAGCACTTCCTGGGGCTTACTCGCGGTGACCGTTCGTATCTCCGCTGCCAGCTCAGGGGTCACCCGTTCATCCGCATCTACGAAGAGGATCCACTCCGCCTCCACCCGTTCCATCGCGGCGTTGTGGAACTGGGCGAAATGCTCGAAGGGGTGACAAATCACGTCCGCCCCGGCACCCCTGGCCAGCTCGGCTGTGCGGTCAACGGTGCGGGAATCCAGAAAGACCACCCGGCGGTCCGCCCAGGCCAGAGTTTCCAGACAGGCCAGGATATGGTGTTCCTCGTCACGCGCGGGTATGATAGCGGTTACGTGCACCGGTTATCCTCCCAGGCACGGATAATGTACTGACAGGCAGCGCTGAGTTCGGGAGCAGCGCCCCGGATGCGCTGCTGCATGCCCAGGCGCACCAGCAGGCGTGCCAACGCACGCTTGCACGGGCCATGATGAAGAGCATAGAGCCGGGCACGGCTGGTCCATAAATTCACGAAAGAGGAGAGGCGTACCTGTCCACTGGAGCGGCCGGCATGGTGGATGACGCGCGCCTGCGGCACACAGTAGATACGCCAGCCCGCCTTGTGCATGCGCCAGCACCAGTCCACCTCCTCGCAGTACATCCAGAAGCCCTCGTCCAGCAGCCCCACCTCGGCAACGGTTTGCGTGCGCACCATCAGCGCGGCCCCCAGCGGGTGATCAACGGGGAAAGGCTTACCGGCCTCATACAGGCGGCGCGGGTAGCGGCCGTTGAGCGGAGTGTCGTAGAGGCGGGCCGGAAGGGGAAAGAGGTCGAAGGCCAGGTGCACCAGCCCCGGAAAGCGAAAGGCCGCATGCTGCAGGGAACCATCGGCGTACAGGAGCGCCGGCCCCACGGCGCCGGCCTCGGGGTGGTCCTCCAGCACAGCAATCAGCGCGCCGGTCGCGCCCGGCTGCACTTCCGTATCCGGGTTCAGCAGCCACAGGTAGCGAGGGGGAGCAGGCGCAGCCAGTATCTCGCGCAGGGCAAGATTGTTCCCTCTTACAAAGCCCAGGTTGTCGCTGCTGGCGAGCAATTTCACCTCAGGGAACATCCGCCTGACCATCTCTGGCGTGCCGTCGGTGGAGGCATTATCCACCACCCACACCTCGGCCTCTACACGCGCAAGCGCGAGATCGGCCAGGAGGGAACGCAAGCAGGATTCCAGCAACTCGCGCACATTCCAACTGACGATGATAACGCTTAGCCCGGTCATCGTGTCCTGATCATGACGCTGTAGTTTCACCGCAGAGTAGCAGCGCAGCCTGTGCGCGGATACAGCCCACGCACGGGCAACAGGTGACGGTCACTTCTGGAAGTGACCGTCACCTGTCCGACACAGTATCACCTTTTTTCATCCCTGACCACCGCCCCCCGTACAACGCCGCATTTTCATCCCATTCCCAACCCTGGATTGCCCCGATGAGTCATCACATCTGGCAAGGGGGCTACCTGGGATGGTTCAAATGCTGGGAAAAACCCCGCAGGCCCGAAAAACAGCCATCTATGCGGTTACGCAGTGCGGCGCGGGGATGGGAACGTTTGGGGAAACACCGCAAAGGGCACAAGGCGCGCAAAGATGATGGAAAACCCTTGCGTTCTTCGCGCTCTTTGCGGTTTTTAAGTGCAAACCGATTGTGACCCATCGTGCGGATTGACCTGTGTTCACCGCTGCGCCACTTGCGCGCAGCAGCCGCCTGCGAGGAGGTCTGGGTACCACCGCAGCCAGCACTACAGGGGAATGTTACCGTGCTTCTTCGGGGGATTGGCGTCCCGTTTGTTTCGCAACATCCTGAGCGCTTCGATCAGGCGTGGCCGGGTCTCCTGCGGCTCGATCACGTCGTCAATATAGCCTCGCGCTGCGGCGACGTAGGGATTGGCAAACTGGGCGCGATATTCGGCTACCAGCCGTTCACGCACCGCCTCCGGGTCGTCGGCCTCGGCGATCTCCTTGCGGAACACAATGTTGACGGCCCCCTCCGGCCCCATCACGGCGATCTCGGCAGTGGGCCAGGCATAGGAGATATCGCCACGGATGTGCTTGGAACTCATCACATCATAGGCCCCGCCGTAGGCCTTGCGGGTGATGACCGTAAGTTTGGGCACCGTCGCCTCACAGTAGGCATACAGCAACTTGGCCCCGTTGACGATAATGCCCCGGTGTTCCTGGTCCACCCCCGGCAGGAAGCCGGGCACATCCACAAAGGTCACAATGGGGATGTTGAACGCGTCGCAGAAGCGCACGAAGCGCGCCCCTTTGCGGGAGGAATCAATGTCCAGCACCCCTGCCAGCACCAGCGGTTGCTGAGCCACGATACCGACGGAGAAGCCCCCCAGCCTGGCAAAGCCGACGATAATGTTCTGCGCCCAGTGTTCATGGACCTCCAGGAACTCCCCGTTGTCCACTACGCGCCGGATCACCTCCTTCATATCATAGGGTTTGGTAGGGCTGTCGGGAATGATGGTTTTCAACGCCTCGTCCATGCGGTCTTCCGGATCGGCAGTGGGGACAAAGGGCGGGTCCTCCGTGTTGTTCTGCGGGATATAGCTGAGCAGCCGACGAATCAGAGAAAGGCAATGCTCCTCGTTCTCCGCCGCGAAATGGGCCACGCCGCTTTTTGAGGCATGGGTCATCGCCCCGCCCAGCTCCTCGAAGGTCACCTCCTCATGGGTAGCGGCTTTAATCACCTCTGGGCCGGTGATAAACATATGGCTGCTGCCCTTCGTCATCAGGATGAAATCGGTTATCGCCGGCGAATAGACCGCCCCTCCAGCGCACGGCCCCATAATCGCCGAGATTTGCGGCACCACCCCGGAGGCAAGCACGTTGCGCAAGAAAATATAAGCATAGCCGGCCAGGGAGACCACGCCTTCCTGGATACGGGCGCCACCGGAGTCGTTCAGCCCGATGATTGGCGCGCCGTTCTTCATCGCCAGGTCCATAATCTTGCAAATCTTCTCCGCATGCACCTCGGAGAGGCTGCCGCCGAAGACGGTGAAATCCTGGGAGAAGAGGTATACCAGCCGCCCGTCAATATAACCCCAGCCAGTGACGACGGAATCTCCCAGATATTTTTGCTTCTCCACACCGAAGCCGGTGGCGCGATGGGTGACGAACATATCCAGCTCGCGGAACGAGCCCGCGTCCACCAGCTTCTCAATGCGCTCACGGGCGGTCAGCTTGCCTTTTTCGTGCTGGCGCTCGATCCGTTCCCTGCCGCCGCCCATGCGGGCCTGCTCGCGCATCGCGCGCAACTGTGCGATCCTGGGATTCAGGGACATCTCGCCATTCCCAACCCAATGCACCAGTAACAGCCTACCGTCCCTCCAGCTCGGCCATCCTGGCGAACAGCTCGAGAAACTCGTCGTTGGTGCGGGTCTGCTTGAGCAGACGGAGCAACTCCTGCATCGCCTGGTCTAATGAGTAGCCGGAGGCAATGGATTCCAGGAAACGCTGGCGCATCAGCCACACCTTTTGCAAAGTCTCCTCGTCGAGCAGCAGCTCCTCCCTGCGCGTGCCGGAACGCTCGATGTCGAAGGCCGGGAAGATATGGCGCTCCTGGAGCCTGCGGCTCAGGTGCAGCTCCATGTTACCAGTCCCTTTGAACTCTTCGTAGATCATATCATCCATCCGGCTTCCGGTATCAACCAGGCAGGTGGCGATAATCGTGAGGCTGCCTCCCTCCTCGATATTACGGGCCGCGCCGAAGAAGTACTTGGGCGGGTAGAGCGCGGCCGGGTCAAGGCCACCCGAAAGAGTGCGACCGCTCGGCTGCACCACCAGGTTATAGGCCCTGGAGAGGCGGGTGATACTGTCGAGCAGGATGACCACGTCCTTTTTCCCTTCCACAAGCCGCTTGGCCCTGGCCAGGGCCAGTTCCGCGACGCTGGCGTGGCTCTGCACCGGCTCGTCGAAAGTCGAGCTGATCACCTCCGCATCCACCGAGCGATCCATATCCGTCACTTCCTCCGGCCGCTCGCCGATGAGCACGACCATCAGGTAGACCTCCGGGTGATTGGCCGAGATGCCGTTGGCGATGTGCTTCAGGACGGTGGTCTTGCCCGCCTTGGGGGGCGAGACAATGAGGCCACGCTGACCCTTGCCGATCGGTGCGATGAGGCTTAATAACCGTGTCGTCAGATTGCTCGGGCTGGTCTCGAGGATGAACCTTTCGTTGGGGAAGATCGGGGTACGCGACTCAAAACTGGGGCGCTGCTTGGCGATCTCCGGGTCCATCCCGTTCACCGCTTCTACCCGCAGGAGGCTGTAGTACTTCTCGTTCTCCTTGGGAGGGCGCACCTGTCCCACCACCAGGTCACCCGAGCGGAGCCCGAAGCGGCGGATCTGTGACTGAGAGACATACACGTCGTCTGGACCAGGCTTGTAGCGGTTGCAGCGCAAGTACCCCTTGCTCTCATCCACGATGTCCAGCACGCCACCGCCGAACATCAGATTTTCCCGTTCCGCCTTGGCACGTAACAGGCGGAGAATGAGGTCCTCCTTCTTCATCCGGCTGTAGCCAGAGATTTCCCATTCCTTGGCCAGCTCACGCAATTCCTGGAGTCGCTTGCTTTCCAGGGAGGCCATCGTGAGTTCTTCGGTACTTATGTCTATCATCCTTCGTCCCTCGCTTATGGATGTATTACCAAGGTGACGACCACCCGGACGTGACCGTCACCTGACCCAGTCAGTCAAGGTACCAGACCCACCGTGTGCCGCGTATCTCCCGAATAATATCGGTGGTCGAGAGAATGCCTAGGGGTTTGCCTTCGTCGTTGACCACCAGCAGGCGATGGATGTTGCTCTCCACCAGCTTCCTGGCCGCTTCGGCCACCGTAGCATTTTCAGAGATACTGATCACGCCAGAGGTCATCACATCCCGCGCCTGGATGGCCGTCAGGTCCTCTCCATAGTGAGCAATTACATCGGTATGGGTGACCACCCCCAGAGGGAACTCCCCCTCGCGCTCGGTGACCATCACCGCATGCACTCCCGTGTCGGCCATGACCCGCACCACTTCCTGCAGCGGCGAGTCCGGCCGGCACAGGATCACGCCCTTGTGGTAGATATCGCGCACTCTCCGCTCGCTGCTCATCACGCCCCTCCGATGTCCACTCGTCAATTGCCCAACTAGAGCACCTTTCCAAAAGTTTTTAGGGTATAATTGGGGCCAAACCAGAGCAAGGAGGCCCCGTGGGACGCACACCCTCCAAATACCGGATCACACTCAGCGGCAAAGAGAAACAAGAGCTGCGGCAAGCCAAGAAAAAGGGCCGTAAGGATGCCCGCCTGGTCATCCGCATTCT
>JAOAAG010000276.1 GCA_026418995.1 Anaerolineae bacterium | reverse complement strand
GCGGCATTGGAGGAGCTGGGAAAATGCGGGGCAGAGAAAAGAAAACAGGGATCCCCCAAAAAGATCCCTGCCTTCGTTTAGATTTTTACATGAGGCAACCCGTCTCGTTCGTTTAGATTCTTAAGAGAGGCAACATGGCCCTCATCTGCCGATTGCGGCGGCTCGACGCAGGATCCGCGGCCCTTGGGGGCTAGCGCTTCACGCTGTAGCTCTTGCTGCCCCAGGGCTTGCCCTTTATGGGATCCCCCTCCAGGAGCTGGAGGAACTTGTCGAAGCACTTGGGACACCGGGTGACCGGTTCCTTGCCCTCCACCTGGAACTCGTGTTTGCAGCTCACGCAGCGAAAACGACGCACCTCCAAGACACCTCCTCGTCGATCAAGGGTTGTTTTGGCCGGGTCGCAAGACCCCCGACGGATGCGGCGGGCACGCCGCTTACGGAGCCAATTATAATATTGGTCAGACCTTTTTCCAAGAGGTCAGCGCCTCCCGGGCCATCCGCATGGCGCAAAGGGGCCCGCACATGGCGCATCCCTCGGAGGAGCGGCGGGGATCCTGATCGAAGGCCCAGGGGGTGAGGGCCCACTCCCGTTGGGCCTCCCAGTCCATTGCCGACCTGGCTTCCGATATCATCCGGTCCCGGTTGAGGGCGGAGCGTATCCCCTTCTCCAGGTCCCCAACGTGGGCCGCCACCAAGGACGCCCTTACCCCCTCCACCACGTCCCCAAGGGAGGGGAAGCCCAGGTGCTCCTTTGGCGTTACGTAGCACAGGAAGTCCGCCCCAGCGGCGGCGGCCTCCGTGCCTCCTATGGCCCCCACCAGGTGGTCCATGCCCGGCGCGGCGTCCGTGACCAAGGGCCCCAGAACGTAGAAGGGGGCCCCCTGGCAGAGGCGCTTCTGAAGCTCCACGTTGGTCCTGATCTGCCCCAAGGGCACGTGCCCCGGCCCTTCCACCATGGCCTGGACCTTGGCCTCCCGGCACATCTTAACCTGCCTGCCAAGCTCCAGCAGCTCCGCTATCTGGGCCCTGTCGGTGGCGTCAGCTCCGGACCCGGGCCGCAGCCCGTCCCCCAGGCTTAACGTCATATCCCACCTCCTGGCTATCTCCAAAAGCCTATCGAAGTCCTCCGCAAAGGGGTTCTCACGGTCGTTGTGCATCATCCAGGCGGCCAGGATGGAGCCGCCGCGGCTTACGATGTCGGTGGTCCTCCCCTGGGACGTGAGGTGGCGCAGCGCGTTCCTGGTAAGGCCCGTGTGGACCGTGACGAAGTCCACCCCCATGCGGCCGTGAAGCTCCACCGCCTCGAACATCTCGTCCTTGCTCATATCCACCACCCGGCGGCCCTGAAGCCGGCACCGCACCGCGGCGAAGTACAGAGGTACGGTGCCCACCGGCACCTGGGACCTCTCAAGCACCGCCTCAAGGACCTCCGGGGCGTCGTCGCCGGTGCTGAGGTCCATCACCGTGTGGGCCCCGGCTGATACCGCCCCTTCAAGCTTCTCAATCTCCTCCTCCACGGAGCTCATGCCCTTGGAGGTGCCTATGTTGGCGTTAACCTTGGTCCTAAGCCCCTTGCCTATGCCTATGGGCCTCTTCTTGGGTTTAATGAGGCTGCGGGGTATGACGCAAAGACCCTGGGCCACAAGCTCCATGAGATCTTCCGCCGCCATCTCCTCGTCCCTTGATACGATCTCAACCTCCCGGCAGACCTCCCCCAGGGACGCCATCTCCATGAGGGTGCGGCTCATCTCAGCGGCCCTCCCTTAGGGCGTTCCATATCATGTCCGCCGCCTTGCGCCCGGACAGCAGCATGCCGCCGAAGATGGGGCCCATCCTGGGACCGCCGAAGGTGGCGTTGGCGGACATGCCCGCCACGTAGAGCCCGGGGAAGACCTCCCTGGTGTTCTCCAAAGTGAGCTGCTCCGCCCGGTGGCACCACAGGGACTTCTCCCCCTCCGCCTTGCCGGTGGGAGTCAAAAGCTTGCCGGGCACCTTCCTCTCAACCACCCGCACCACGTTTATGTCGTGCCCGGTGGCGTCTATTACGAATCGGCTCCTCACCGCCAGTGGGTCCACGTGGAGCCCCGACATCTCCACCGGGGTCCAGGTTATGACCAGCCCTATGACCCGGTCCTCCCTCATCACCACGTCCTCGGCGGTTACGCAGTTGAAAACCCTAAGCCCCGCCCTGGCCGCGGCGGATATGAGGGTGCTCACCGCCTCCACCGAGTCGGCGGAGAAGTAGCCGTCCCCCTGGGGCACGGTCTTGACCCCCACCTCCTCCAGGATGCCCCTGGCCTCCTCTTGGACCACGATCTCGTTGAACATCATGCCGCCCCCCCACATGCCGCCCCCCAGGGAGAGCTTGCGCTCGAACATGGCCACCTTGACCCCCCGCATGGCAAGGTCCCTGCCGGCCACCAGCCCCGCCGGGCCGCCCCCTACTATGGCCACGTCCAGGTCTATGGAGTCCAAAAGCTTCTCCATGAACCGCTCCACGATGACCTTAGATACGCGCCTTTCGTCCAACTCCACCTTGAATCCTCTCCCTTCCTTTTTGACGGCCCAGGGGGGCCTGGAAGGCGGCGTTGTCTCCCGCTTGGATGGTTGGTAGTAAAAACAGGGGGCCGAACCGCCCCCCGCTGAACGGAAGGCGGCCCGGCCCCCCGGCTACCAACCATCGGTTGAAATCGCCGAAGACTCCAGCCCCTTGTCCTTGGAAGGGCCTCCCTGCGCCGGTGTTAACCGGTGCCGCGCCGCTGGCGCGACAGCGCGAATACGCGCTCAGGTTCGAAGGGTCTGCGGGTCCTCCCGCACTCTCAGCCCCGGATCAGGAGCTCCCCCGTAAACTGTGAAGGTTCTAAAACGATCTTCGTAAGATGCCTGCAATCTAAAACAGATGATACACATGGGCCAGGGTCATGTAAAGACCTGCCCCCATGAGGCCCATGGCCCCCAGCTTGCGTATCCGCTCCTGGTTCTTAAGCACCGTCCCGCCAGGCGCAGCGGCCAGGGAGGACGCCAGGGCGAGCAAAAGAGGGGGCAGCGCGCTTCCAGCCCCGAAGGCGGAAGCCCCTATGACGGTTCCGATGGGGCCTTTGGCAGATAGCCCGGGCACCAGAAGGCCGAAGAAGAGGGCGGCCCCCTCGGGGCAGGGGGCCAGGGATAGTACCACCCCGGCGGCGAAGGCCCCAGGAGCTCCCAGCTGGGACAGGGAGAAACCCCTGTCCCTTATGCTCCGAAGCGTGCCGGGGGCCTCGATCAAGTTCAGCATGAAGACCGAGCATGCCATAAGCACCGGCCCCGAGAGCTTCAGGATGACGCTTCCCGCGGCGGCCCCCGTACCGGCCCAGCGGCTGATCCCCGTTAAGATCAGAACCCCCAGGGCCCCGTGGGCTATCCCCCTGGCGGTGCAGTAGCTCAACCCCATCGGCAGTCTTTGCCCCCTTGGGGATCCCATC
This sequence comes from Anaerolineae bacterium, assembly GCA_026418995.1. Taxonomy (GTDB): domain Bacteria; phylum Chloroflexota; class Anaerolineae; order B4-G1; family B4-G1; genus JAOAAG01. The sequence goes on along the minus strand of JAOAAG010000276.1, from coordinate 18,765 downwards.
AGGGAGAACGCCACCGCCACCTGGTAGACCCCGGAACAGGGCAGGATCGAAGAGAGGATCCCAAGGGAAAGACCCGTCAATGCGGGTTGGAGCCAGGCTAGCCACCGTAGATCCTGGAGGAGCAGAACTTGCTGTGTCACCTTGACGAATCCCCCCTGCGGAGCATGCTCTTAACCTGCCCGAGCAAGTACCGGTCGAAGTCCCCTTGGGACGACAGGTGAAGGGGGGCTTCCTTCAGGAAAAGGCTTTCTTCCCCCGCCTCTGCCCTGCGGATGAGGACTATTCCCGTCCCTGTGGCGCCGTACCTTTTGAGGAGCCCGTAGTTCCCATCCCTGCCAAGGTCCACCTGGATGACCTCCGCTTCCCCCTTGAGGAGCACGTCCCCCAGGGGGCCCCCCATGGAAAGCTTGAGCCTCTCCCTCATGAGCTTACAGGTGTCGCAGTATCCGTCCTCAAGGCTCAGGAAAAGTATCTTGAGCCTTCCAGGATCCATTGCGTTCCTTGGGGCGTAGCCTTTGAATCCAACCGCGTCCCTCACCCCGTAGCCCATGGAGAAGATGGAGAACACAAGGATCGCGGCTCCAAGGATCCTTTTCAACGGACCACCTCCAAAAAGAAAAAACGGCCTGGATGATCGGATGAGCATAAGCCCCTGCCTCGCCGCGGGGTTTTGGGGAGCTTAAGGCGCGCTTTGGCGCTTGGCGCTTGAAATCAAGCGGATGGGGCATTATAAACAGAAGGCGTTGTGCCTTTCAAGTTCTAAAATTGTTTAGGAGGTATATGTATGGCCAAACCGTGGTGGAGAGAGGGCTTTGAGACGCTGTTCTGGGCGCTGGTGCTCGCCCTCATCCTTAGGACCTTTGTCATCCAGGCCTTCTGGATACCCAGCGGATCCATGATACCCACCCTGGAGCCCGGGGATCGAGTTTTGGTGCTTAAGTTCTGGTACCACCTTCCGAACACGTCCCCCAAGAGGGGCGACATAGTGGTGTTCAAGTATCCAGTGGATCCCAGGCGGGACTTCGTGAAGCGCATAGTGGGCCTTCCCGGGGACGTGGTGGAGATGCGCCGGGGAGTAGTCTACGTCAACGGAATAAGCCTCTCGGAGCCCTACGTGGTGAACCACGACGAGTTCGACATGCCCCCCGTGGAGGTGCCAAAGGGCAACTACTTCTGCATGGGGGACAACAGGCCCAACTCTCAGGACAGCCGGTACTGGGGTTTCGTGCCGGCTAAGCTGATAAAGGGTCCCGCGGTTTTCCGCTACTGGCCCTTGAGCCGGGTGGGGGTGCTCCATTAGATGGGCCGTACCGTATGGTATCCCGGCCACATGGCAAAGGGCAGGCGCCAGCTGGAGGCCCTGCTGGAGTCGTTGGACCTATGGCTGGAGGTGAGGGACGCCAGGGCGCCTTTGCTCACCTCGTCGCCCTTCATGGAGTCACTTCGGGGGCTGAACCGCTGGGTCGTGCTCTCCAAGGCGGACCTGGCGGACCCGGAGGTCACGGACCGCTGGGTGGCCCACTTCAAGGACCTTGGAATCCCCTGTTGGGCCCTGGACTCCAGGAAGCAGATACCCGCATCCATGAGGAAGGCCATGAAGTCCCTTAAGCCCTCCCACAGGGACCTTCGGGTGGCGGTGGTGGGGGTCCCTAACGTGGGTAAGTCGGCGCTCCTAAACCACGTGATAGGCCGAAGCTCCGCCAAGGTGGGGGCCATGCCGGGGGTCACCAGGGGGCTTTCCTTTTTCCGGGGGGATGGGGTCATGGTGGTGGACTCCCCTGGGGTGCTGGACCCCCGTTCGGGGGCGGTGGTTCAGCGGCGTCTTTCCTGGCTTAACGCCGTAAAGGGAACGGTCGTAGCCTCCCCGCTGGACCTGGCGTTGGACTGCGTTGGGTGCCTCATCTCCCTTGGCCTGTGGGGCTCCGTGGCCTCCAAGTGGGGGCTGGACCTTGGGCTTTCGGACCCCATGGCCGCCATGGAGGCCGTGGCGGAGAGGCTGGGCAAGAGGGCTAAGGGGGGCGCGTTGGACCTGGAGGGGGCCGCCAGGGCTTTTCTTGAGGCCTTCTCCTCCGGCAAGCTGGGCCGCTTCAGCCTGGAGTGCCCCGAGAGGGGCTTGGGATTATGATCGTGGCGGGGGGTGACGAGGCGGGGCGGGGGGCCCCGGGGGGGGCCGGGGGGGGGGGGGGGGGGGGGGGCCCCCCCCCCCGGGGGGGGGGGGGGGGGGGGGGTCCCCCCTCTCGGGGGGAGGGAGGGGGAGGGGGTCTCCTCCGCATCCGTGGGCTACGTGGCGAGGTTGTGATCGAGTGCCCTATCGAGGCCCTGCTCCGCGCCTGGCAGGCGACGGAGGTGGTATAGTGCGCTGGGAGACGGCATACGCACCTTGTCGCTGGCGTGCCTTGACAAATCTGGTAAATCGGCTATATTACGACGTTGGTTACGGCACATGCGCCAGCCAGAGGGCACCAACCCTCTCTGTGTTGACAAGTTAGGGGCATCATGACCGTTATTGACATCGCTGCGCTGGTCGCAGGCGTTATCCTTCTCATTTTTGCAGCCAAATACCTGGTGGAAGGTCTCATTGGCATAGCCGCGCGGCTGACTGTGCAGCCATTCATTCTGGCTATGCTGCTTATCAGCATTGATCTCGAGGAATTCGCGCCTGCCGTCATCGGCTCATACCAGCACCTGACCGCACTTTCTTACGGCAGTATCCTGGGGACGGTGATTTTCCTGATTTTGCTGGCGCTTGGTTCGGCCGCTTTTCTTTTTCCTATAAAACATCCCGACTTTCCCATCAAGTATATCTGGCTCCTGGGTGGGGCGCTTCTGCTGGTCGCTGTCCTTTCACTGGATGGTACGGTCAGCCGTACGGATGGCCTGATCACGCTTGCAGCATACATCGCCTTCCTTATCTACCTGATACGCGATATGCGGCGCACCCGTGGCGCGCGAAAAGAAATTCAAGAAGCCGAGGAAGAGGTCGAGAAAATCGTTAAAAAGCCTACCTGGTACTTTCCGCTCATATTTGTGGGCGGACTGGCTGGTCTGGTCATTGGTGCACTGCTGGTGATTGAGGGGACTAAAGCAGTGCTTCACTGGTCAGGCATTGAGGAGACGGTCCTGGGTTTAACGCTGCTCGCCATCGCTGCCAATTCGGTAGAGGTGGTGGAAGCCATTATCCCTGCCAGGCAGGGCCATCCCGAAGTGGTGATTGGCAACGTGACCGGGAGCTCCTATTTTCAGTTGCTCTTTACTGTGGGCATTTGTGCCCTGATCCGTCCACTGCAGGTGGACAAAATGGCCCTGGCGTATTTTGTGCCCGCTGTAGCTGTGAGCTGGCTCATCCTGCTCATCATCGTGTGGCGTCGTCGGACTCCCCGCTGGGTGGGGCTGGGCTTGATGTCACTATATGTGGCTTTTGTGTTTGGTGCCGTACTGTTGGGTTTACGCACGTGAGTGCAATACCACACCTGAGCCTTTAGCGGGAAGCAGAGCTGCTATGACATGTATCACCTGAGGCCTTGTCTACTCATCAAGTTGCTTAAGCGCGACCACCAACCGACCTCCGGGTCTGGTTAGGTGCGCTTACGCCTGCATGTCGAGTAGAAGCGGCTTCCAGATTCGGGGGATTCCGAACTGGAAGCCGCTTTTTTTGACAAAACCTGGAATGGGAGGACCACATGCCGCTCGAAAATTTTTCTATCATCGAATCCACGTTACGGGAGGGAGAACAGTTTGTAGGGGCTAATTTCACCACAGAGCAAAAGATTGAGATCGCCAGGTTGTTGGACGCCTTCGGAGTCGAGTGTATTGAGCTGACCTCACCGCTGGCGTCCCCCCAGAGCTTCGAGGATGCTAAAATCATCGCCGGCCTGGGGCTCAAGTGCAAGGTGCTGACCCACATACGCTGTCGGATCGAAGACGCCGCCCGCGCCATAGATACCGGTGTAGACGGGGTGGACATTGTGATTGGCACCTCGTCCAAGCTGCGCCAGTTCAGCCACGGCAAGTCCATAGATGAGATCATAGATATGGCCCTTGAGGTCGTCTCATACGTGCGCAGTCAGGGGGTGGAGGTACGCTTTAGCACCGAGGACTCTTTCCGCAGCGAGCGGGAGGACCTGTTCCGCGTGTACGAGGCAGTGGACAGCATCGGGGTGAACCGGGTAGGCATTGCCGACACCGTCGGCGTCGCAGCCCCGCACCAGGTCTATGAGATAGTGAGCCAGTTGCGTGCGCGCGTGAAATGTGACATCGAGTTCCACGGCCATAACGATTCCGGCTGCGCTATTGCCAACGCTTACGAAGCGCTGCGTGCCGGGGCCACCCACGTGGACACCAGTGTGCTGGGCATCGGGGAACGGAACGGTATCACGCCGCTGGGGGGGCTCATCGCGCGTTTATACGCCACGGACCCGGCGCTGGTGAAGAAATACAATCTCCCACTGCTGGGCAAACTGGATTCTACCGTGGCACGGATGGTGGGGGTAGAGATACCTTTCAACAATTACATCACCGGCATCACCGCTTTCACTCACAAAGCGGGCATCCATGCCAAGGCGATCCTGAACGACCCGACGACCTACGAGATTCTCAACCCTCACGACTTCGGCCTGACCCGCTACGTCAGCATCGCACACCGGCTGACCGGCTGGAACGCAATCAAGAATCGGGCTGAGCAACTGGGGCTCTTGCTGGATGAGGAGGAAATTAAGGAGATCACGGCTCAGATCAAGGCGCTGGCCGACCAGAAGCCCATTTCTCTTGAGGATGTGGACTGGATCCTGCGCAGCCGTGCCAACGGCAGGTTGTTCAGGCCGGTACAGAGTCAGGAGAGCGCGTAGCATCGGCAGGGCCGGCCTCGTCGGCACGTACCGTGTTCAACGAGGCCGGCCTGCATCCACTTTCCAGCAATCGGCGCACTATCCCCTCGAGCTCCATCACGTCACGCACAACAAAGTCCGCGCCGTCGTCCGATTCCGGCTCAGCGCCGACCAGTATGGTCGTCATGCCCAATTCCCTGGCCGGCCCGAGATTGCGTGCCGAGTCCTCCACCATAATGCAGGCCGAGGCCGGCACTCCCAGCCGCGCGAGCACCTGCTCGTGTGCCTCGCGATGGAGCTTGTTACGCAGGCCGACCTCCTCGATTCCGATCACCTGCTCAAAATAGTCGGCCACCCCCAGCGCTCTGAGGACACGCCAGGCGTAATCTGCGGTCCCGTTGGTATAGATTACCTTACGCAACGGAATACTCTGCAACAGCGCGGCAAGGGCTTTATCCTCGGCCAGGAATTTCTCTATTGGAACATCGTGCACGAAAGAGAGATACGAACGCGGGTCAATGGAGTGTTCGGCCAGCAATCCGGCCAGTGTGGTGCCGTAGCGCACGTAGTAGTCGTGCTGGACAGTGGCGGCTTCCTCTGCGTTCAAACCCAAGTGATTGACCACCCACTCCCGTATCCGGCGCCCTACCTCCTGCATCAAGCCACTGTGGCGGGGGTAGATGGTGTCATCCAGATCGAAGATGATGACCTCGTAGTTTCTTCCCATTGCCCATAGCATGGTTCTTCGACCGCTCCAGGTTGTGCTGTCAGAATTTCGGGCTGCCGGGAGTAGACTTTCAGGCCAAGGCGCTCACTTTTCCATTGTGAGGCAGGCGAACATAACTGCATCCCCTATGCCAGCACAACCCGCACATCCACAGCCCAGGCTCCCTCCCCGATCTTACCGACGATCAGCGGATTCAGTTCCACACTGGCTATTTTGGGCAGATCGGCGATGAGCTGGGCTATCCGGCACAACGTTGCGACGACGGCCTCCATGTCGTAGGGCGGCTGGCCACGCACGCCGGCCAGCAATCGGCCGGCTGCCGTCTCCGCGATCATCTCCCGCGCCTCGGTGATGGTCAACGGGGCCAGCCGGAAGCTCACATCTCGCAGTACCTCAACGTAGATTCCACCGAGCCCGAACATCACCAGCGGCCCAAATTGTGCATCCCTGTGTGCCCCTGCGATCACCTCCAGGCCCTGGGGAGCCATTTTCTGGATGAATGCCTGCTCTCCCCGTCCGATTAATCGCGCGAAAGCCCGACGCACTGCCCTGGCGTCCCTGAGGCCCAGAGCCACGCCGCCCACGTCTGACTTATGGACGATGCCGGGAGCAACCCGCTTCAGGGCCACCGGGTAGCCGATGTGCTCCGCAAGTGCTACAGCAGCCTCGACGTCTGACGCGAGCCCGGCAGGCGGTACAGGTATGCCGTACTGGCGTGCCAGCTCCGCGCCCGTGTGTGGATCAAGGGTCGTGCCAGCCTGCTGGTTTCTGGGGATGTCCACCGGGGGCATCCTCTCTGCCTCGGGCAAGACTATCGGCTCTGCAGCCAGATGTGAGCGGATCAGGCCGTACCGGTACAATGTTCCTATGCCAAAGACGGCCCGCTCAGGAGTGATGTAATGTGGCACATCCCGTGCATGGAGGGCACGCGCCGCGGCGCGTATGCCGCCCCCACCGGGGATGCAGCACACCACCGGTTTTTCTGCTTCACCTGCGGCCTCTGCTATCGTCAACGCCACCTCGTGCGGCGAGACAATGGCATGCGGCACAAATATCACCACTATCCCGTCCACTTCGGGGGCTGCCAGCAATACCTTGAGGCTCGCGGTGTAATGAGCCGGCTGCGCGCCGCCCAGCATATCCACAGGGTTCCCCGTCATCGCCCCCGGTGGCGCGGCCTCCTGCAAGCGCTGCTGGGTGGCGGGGGAAAACTGGGCCAGACATAGCCCGTTGCGTTCGAGGGCGTCGGCGGCCAGGGCAGCAGGCCCGCCGGCATTGGTCAGTATCGCCACGCGTGGCCCGGCAGGCGGTTTCCTGCAGACCAGCGCAAGGGAAGCGTCCACCAGCGCTTCCAGATGCTCCACCTGTATAGCGCCGGCGCGGAGACAGGCGGCCTGGAAAGCCTCCTTACTGCCGGCCAGGGCCCCGGTGTGAGAGCTCACCGCCTGGCTGCCGGCCTGGGTGTGCCCTGCCTTCAGCACGACCAGGGGCTTGTGAGGCGTGAGCTGTCTGGCCGTTTCTACGAAGCGGCGGCCATCAGGCAGGCCCTCCACGTAAGCCGCCACGACCCTGGTGTGGGGATCGGCAGCCAGCGATTCAAGCGCCTCGGCCATCTCCACATCGGCCTGATTGCCCAGACTGATGATCCTGGAGAAGCCAACACCGACCGTATTGGCCCAGTCCACCGTGCCGCCGCATACGGCGCCGGAATGGGAAACAAAGCCAATGGCTCCCTGCATCGGCATGGCACGCAAGAAAGTCGTATCCATTGGAGCGTAAGTGTCTATCACGCCGACACAATTGGGGCCTATAAAGCGCATCCCATAGCGGCGCGCGATCTCCTGCAACCGGGCTTCCCGCTCCTCTCCCGCCTCTCCCAGCTCGCCAAAGCCGGAGGCGATAAGCACGGCCGCCCGGATACCGCGCCTGCCACAGGCTTCCAGTGCCTCCGCTGTGTGGTCGGCGGCCAGGATAATGACCGCCAGCTCCACAGGGTCGGGCACCTCGGCCACCGAGGTGTAGACAGGCAGTCCCAGTATCTTGCCCCCTCGGGGATTGACCGGATACACCGGCCCCCGGTAGCCGTGGTCAATCAGGTTATGGAGCACCCCATAGCCCAATTTGGCGGGGTCGCCGCTGGCCCCTAAGACCGCAACGCCGCGCGGGTAGAAAAAAGTGTACAGAGGATCGTGAGTAATCAAGGCCAGCCCCTCCGGTCATATCCAGGGATTGTACCTCTTTTCACGCCCTACCGTCGTCCGGGGGCCGTGACCTGGATACAGCACCGTGTCGTCCGGCAGCGCGAAAAGTATCTCCCGAATCGAGCGCATCAGGGTCTCCCAGTCGCCGCCGGGCAGGTCGGTACGCCCCACTCCATCCGCAAACAGCACGTCCCCATCGAAAGCTACACCCTCCTGCTCCAGGTAGAAGGTCAGGCCACCGGGGGAATGACCAGGGGTATGAAGGGCCTGGAAGCGCAGCTTTCCGACGTCCAGTACCTGCCCCGCTTCCAGTTCCAGGCCTGGCGGGGGGCTCTCTTTGACAAACACGCCGAACAGGGCGGCCCCGCCTCGTGCCTGAAGCAGGGGCAGTTCGGCCGGGTGCAGGGCCAGCGTGGCGCCGGTCGCCGCGACGATGTCGGCGTTAGCTCCCATATGGTCAAAATGGCAATGGGTATTGAGGACGTAGCGGATGGCAAGCTTGCTTTCCCCAAGCGCTTTGAGGATACGCTCAGGATGTCCGCCGGGGTCAATCACCACTCCATCCCCCGTCTCCTCGCAGCCGACGATATAGCAATTCGTTTGCGTGATGCCTACCTGGACGGTTTTGAGTATCATGATCTTCCCCAGCGCTCAGAACTTGAAGTGCTTGAATCCTTCTGCGTACTCATAGCCAGCTTGCAGGCCGGCCTGGCGACTTTGCTGACGGATGCGCTCGGCCAGCCTATCCATATCAAGGCCTACCTGGCTGGCATGGCGTGCCAGGGCCGAGATACGTTTCTCGATGCAGGCCGAGATGTCCTCCCAGTAATCGGCGTTATCGGTCCAGAACAGGTAGACCTCACGTACCCGCCAGGGCTCGGTATCGCCCACAAGCTGTTCGGGGAAGATGTACCATTCCCGTGCTGCATAAATCGCGTCCAAGGCTGCCTGACCAGCGGCCCGGTGGTCAGGATGGAGCTGGTAATGCCGCCAAGGATCAATCGTCATCACAATGTGCGGCCTGTGCAGTCGGATCAGGTTGGCCAACTGGCGGCGCAGTTCCAGCGTATTTTCCAGCAACCCATCGGGGTAGCGCAGGAAGAGAATCTCCTCCACGCCCAATTCCCTGGCCGCAGCCCGCTGCTCTTCCTCACGCAACGCGGCCAACCGTCCCGGCCGCAGGTCGGGGTCGTGGCTACCCTTGTCGCCGCTGGTCAGCAGCACGTAGGTGATCCTGCGACCGCTCTGGGCCCACTTGACCACGGTACCCGCACACCCAAACTCCGCATCATCCGGGTGCGCGACGATGACCATCACTCTGCATGGTTCCGTGGATAGCTCAGAAGAGTGCATCGTGCTCAGCTTGACTCCGGGTCTTCACAATGGTGGACAGGTATTTTACCCTGAAACGGGGCAACTGCAAACTCCCATTCCCTGTGCAGCCGGGTTCACACAGCGATCAGAGACGGGCCTTGATTCATCCTGCGCTTTCAAACAAGCGGAAAATGAGATTTTGTGGTATCCTTGAGCATGATGCGACCCGGTCAGCCTGACCGGGTACGTTCCACGGGTAAAGAGATGGTCGCAGATGCACACTCGTCTCTCATCGCTTTCCGTGTATGTCCATATTCCTTTCTGCCGTGCCAGGTGCGCGTACTGTGACTTCAATACCTATGCCGGGTTAGAGTCGCTGTTACCAAGGTACGTGGCAGCGCTATGCCGGGAGGTCGAGTTAGCCGGCAACCGGTGGGGAGATTTCTCTCTGGCGACCGTCTACTTCGGCGGGGGGACACCATCTCTGATGACGCCGGAGATGGTGGAGAGGGTTCTGAATGCCCTCTCGCTTGCATTCTGTATGCCGCCGGATGTAGAGATCACACTGGAGGCTAACCCTGGCACAGTGGACGGCCATAAGCTGCGCCAGCTACGTAGCCTGGGCGTCAACCGGCTCAGCCTGGGGGCTCAATCTGCCCACGACGCGGAACTACGCCTGCTGGGCCGCATACACACGTGGGGTGAGGTGGTGGCAACAGTCCAAGAAGCGCGGGAGGCCGGCTTCGCGAACCTGAGCCTGGACTTCATCTTTGGCCTGCCCGGCCAGACGCTCGAACGCTGGCAGGAGACGCTGGAAGCGGCACTGGGCCTGGCCCCGGAGCATCTCTCGTTGTATGCGCTCACCGTTGAGGAAGGGACACCGCTGTGGGAGCAAATTGAGCAGCACCTTCTCCCCGCACCGGACGATGACCTGGCTGCCGGGATGTATGAGTACGCAGAGGAAAGGCTGGCTGCGGCGGGATATTCTCACTACGAAATCTCCAACTGGGCACGGGAGGGATATGCCTGCAGGCATAACCTCACCTACTGGCACAACGAACCCTGGTTAGGGGTGGGGGCCGGCGCTCACTCCTGGCTGGATGGGAGACGGTGGGCCAATCTATCTCACCCTGAGGACTATATCAGGGCACTCGAACGTGGCGAGATGCCTGTAGCTGAGCATGAGCGCATCGAGCTGGCGACGGAAATGGGGGAGACCATGATGCTATGGCTGCGGCTGGCAGAGGGAGCCGATGCCCTCCGTTTCCGGGAGCGGTTTGGCGTCGAACTGGAAGCCGTTTTTGGGGGGGAGCTGGCCGAGCTGTGCGAGGTGGGGCTGCTGGAATGGGATGGGCGCGTCGCGCGGTTGACGCCGCGCGGCAGGTTACTGGGCAATCAGGTGTTCCTGCGCTTCATCTAACACTGTTTGCTCAAAACACATACTTCTGGTATCATCGTAAATGCTGTTAGGATAGCGCGGTCAGGTTGGCCCTTCTGCAACTGCGCAAACCACTCTCTTGTGGAGGTGATTCGTGATCTTACCATTGCTGAAAACGATGCGCCCCAAGCAGTGGATCAAAAACCTCGTCATCTTTGCTCCACTGGTCTTCGACGTCAAGTTGCTGCAGCCACGCTATCTCATACCGACGGTAGCCGGCTTTGTGCTGTTGTGCCTTATCTCAGGCGCGGTGTATCTGATCAACGATGTAGCCGATATCGAAAACGACCGCCGCCATCCGGTGAAGCGACGGCGACCGCTCGCCAGCGGCGAGCTGAGTGTCGGCGTGGCCATCGCTGCGGCGGCGCTTATTATCGTGATCGCGCTGGCGGGTGGATTTTTGCTCCATCCCCTTTTCGGGGCGATTCTGAGCGCGTATTTCCTGCTCCATCTGGCCTATTCCCTTTGGCTCAAGCACATCGTGATCATTGACGTGATGGCGATTGCGACTGGCTTCCTGCTCCGCGTGGCAGCAGGGGTGCCGCTGGTGGAAGCGGAGCGCTTCTCGCCCTGGTTGTATATCTGCATGATGCTGCTGGCGCTTCTCATCGGCTTTGGCAAGCGGCGCCACGAGCTGGTCTTGCTCGAGGAGAATGCTAACACGCACCGCAAGAGCCTGGAGGAGTACAACGTCCCTTTGCTTGACCATGTGATCAGCATCGTCACCGCATCTACCATCGTCTCATATGCTTTCTACACCTTCTCCGCCCCCAATCTTCCCGCTAACCACACGATGATGCTGACTATCCCGTTTGTGCTCTATGGCATCTTTCGTTATCTCTACCTGGTGCACGTAAAAGGGATGGGGGGCGCGCCTGAGGAAATCGCCCTGTCCGACCGCCCGCTGCAAATCTCGTTCCTGCTATGGGGACTGAGCGTAGTGCTGGTGCTGTACATCAGGTAAACAGAGAGCTTCCCAGGTGACGGTCACTACACGTGGCTGTCGCCTGAGAGGCAGGTGCTGTGTCAGATAAGCGGATGGCTTCCGGGAGCACGATCCTCATCGTTGATGATGACCCTGCCGCCAGGCTGGTGATGAAGGCCCTCCTCGCCAGAGAGGGATTTGAACTGGCCTTTGCCGAAAGCGGTGCGGAGGCGCTGGAAAAAGTATCGGAGCTGATGCCGGACCTGGTCTTGCTCGACGTGATGATGCCCCACATGGATGGTTTCGAGGTATGCCGCCATCTGCGTTCCAATCCGCTCACGGCACAGGTGCCCATTATTATGGTCACCGCCCTGGCCGATCGTGACTCCCGTCTACGCGGCGTCGAGGCTGGCGCGGACGATTTCATCTCGAAGCCGTTTGACGCTGCCGAGCTAAAGGCCCGCGTGCAGACCATCATCCACCTGAATCGCTTCCGACTGCTCCGCGAACGCGCCCGGTTTGAGCAATTGATTCAGTCCCTGCCTGACGGGATCGCTATCGTGGACAGCGAAGGGGTGATCAGGCTAGCTAACCCGGCGATGCATCGTCTCCTGGGCGCGAGTGAGGAGCTTGTCGGGCAGAATTTTTTCTCTTTTGTGGAGCCGGGGTATGCGGCAAGCTGCTCCGCGTGTGTGCTGCAGGCCATCGCCGGAGAGTCCGTGCCCTCACCGTTAGAGGTCTGGTTGACCTGCAGGGATACCCCTGAAGGTCGCTTGCCCGCCGAAGTAAGAGCGGTGCCCTTCATCTGGGAAGGGAAGCCGGCCGCTCAGGTCACCATACGCGAGATCACCTTGCGGAAGCGGGCTGAGGAAGCGCTCCGCCGCTACGCTGAGGAGCAGGCAGCGCTCTACACCGTGGCCTCGGCTACCACGAGAGTATTGGACCCTGATGCCGTGCTTTCCGCAGCGCTGGATGCCGTGCTATCCGTGCTGCACTCAGAGATCGGCTGGGTCATGCTCCCCGACCCCGACCTGAACGCACCTCCCCGTATTGCCGCCTGGCGTAATCTGCCCCCGGATTTTGTAGCCTTGGAGAGCACGATCCCGCTTTCCAGTTGTCCGATCTGCACTGCCATCTTCGCCCGGGGTGCGGCTCCTCCGGCACCAGCACTGGTCAAGGCCTGCCCGCGTTTACCCCCGGCGATACGCCCGGCCCCGGGCGCGGCAAGTCATGTCGCGATTCCGCTATGCACAGGTAACGAAGTACTGGGAGTGATGGAGGTACTGTGGCGGCAGCTTCCTCTATACTCGGAGCAAGAGCTTATGCTGTTGCTGATGACCATCGGGCAGCAGGTGGGGCTGGCGTTGCGCAACGCCCAGCTTTACCGGGAGGCCCGGCAGGTGGATCGCTTGCGTGTGCTCAACGAACTGGACCGGGCGCTGGCCGCCACACTGGATGTCAGAAAAGTAGCCGAGCTTGCGTTACGTCACCTGGCGTCAGCCCTGGACATATCTGCCGGGATGATCGTACTCCCTCCCGCAACGGAAGAACACCGTAATGACGTGTTCACGTTGCACCATGGGTGGGTGGAATTGGAGGATAGGGCATCCCAATTCTCAGCGCTCTTCACCAGGTTGCGGGAATGTCACAGCGCGCTCCCTATCACCGCTGCGGAGCTGGCAGAGCTGGTGGGAGAAAGATGGGGCGAGCATAATCTGCTTGTCCCCATCCGGGTTGAGGGTAAGGACACGAACGTGGGCCTGTTAATTTTGGGGCGGCCTCAGGCCCGACCTTTCACAGACGAGGACCAGGTGTTGCTGCAGGCTGCGGCGGGTCGCATCGCGCTGGCCATTCAGAGCGCTAGCCTCTACCATGCTAGCCTGGCCCACTCGATGCGCCTGGCCACTTTGAACGCGATCAGTAGTGCCGCCGTTTCCTCGCTCGAGCTAGACACAGTGTTACGTCAGATCCTGGCGCTGATTGCCCAGGGGCTGAATGCGGAGGCCGCCTCGATCCTGATCAACGACCCGGAAGGTAAAGGATTAGTGTTCGCGCTCAGCCTGACCCCGGCGCTGGCGTCGCTGCGGGGCTGCCGTCTCTCCCCAGGGCAAGGCATCGCGGGCTGGGTGGCCCAACATGGCCAGCCGGTGTGCGTGAACGACGTGCGCGCCGATCCACGCTGGTATGAGGGCGTGGATGCCATCGTGGGTTTCCAGACACGCTCACTGCTCTGCGCGCCGCTCAAGCACCACGAGCAGATCATCGGAGTGATCGAAGTCATCAATAAGCGTCAAGGTGACTTTACCACCAGCGACTTAAGCCTGCTGGAAGCAGCGTCCTCCATCATCGCGGCGGCGCTGGAGAATGCGCGCCTGTACATGAGAACCAAAGCCCATGCGGCAGAACTGGCCCTGCTGAATGAGGTGGGGCTGGCGCTCACCTCCACCCTCGACTTCACGGCTGTCGCGTATGTGGCCCTCTCTCAGATCCAGCGCCGCTTCTCGGCAGAACTGGTTGCCCTGCTTCAGCCCGACTCGACAGGTGAACTACGTTTCATCAGAGCATTAAGCCGGGGGAAGGAGGTGAGCATACCGATACGCCTGGAGGCCGGAGAAATCATCGGTGGGTGGGCCATACAGCACCGTCAACCGGTGCTGATCGAGGATGTACAGCGTGAACCTCGCTTTGTGGACCGCATCTACCGCTACCTCGAAATCCAGGCCCGCAGCGCGATGGCCGTCCCGCTGGTCACGCGTGAGCATGTCGTCGGAGCCATCGAGGTGATCGCGGACGAACCTGGTATCTACGCCAAGGAAGACCTGGATACCCTGCAAGCGATCGCGTCCACGCTGGCCGTAGCCCTGGAAAACGCCAGCCTGTACGAAGAGCTGAGGCGGCTACTCCGTGAGCGAGAGCACATCCAGGCCCAACTCTTTCACGCCGAGAAGATGACCGCTCTGGGCCGGCTGGCCGCTTCCATCACCCATGAGATCAATAACCCACTGCAAGCGGTACAGACCTATCTTGCCCTGGCTGAGGAGGAACTGGTGGGGGCGCCGCAATGGGGGAACCTCAGCCGTTACCTCTCGATTGTAGGCAGTGAGATCGAGCGCATTTCGCACATCGTCGGTCGGCTGCGTGACTTTTACCGCCCTGCGCGCGAAGGGATGAAACCCACGTATCTGCACGCTGTATTGGAAAGCGTCCTCGACCTCACCCAGAGGCAGTTGCAGCATGCGCACATCAGTGTGGAACGGAAGTGGGCAGAGTTTCTGCCGGAGATTCAGGCCAATCCCGACCATCTCAAACAAGTCTTCCTTAACTTGGTCCTCAACGCAATTGATGCGATGCCGCAAGGTGGGGTACTGCGTATCACCACCGCCACCGACCGCATCCAATCCTTTCCTGCTGTGCGGGTAGAGTTCAGCGACACCGGTGCCGGTATGCCACCTGAAGTGCTGGCGCACCTGTTTGAGCCCTTTTTCACGACCAAGGAGCAGGGCACAGGTTTGGGGCTATCCATCAGTTATGACATCATCCAGGCTCACAACGGCAGGATCACGGTGCACAGCCAACCCGGTGAGGGAACGACCTACACTATCCTGCTACCGCTGGAGCAACCCCATAGCAGTTGAACGCCTACCAATCAGAACACGCAACACGGAACACGCCACACGCAATACCGAACCAGAGCGAGTCGCACCGGGGGATAGTCACGATGGCCGAGCTCAGAGCCGCCAGGATCTTAGTCATAGACGATGAGGAGCACATCCGTACCTCACTGAAGGAGCTGCTCACGCGCGACGGCTACGAGGTGTTCGTTGCCGAGAGTGGGGAGGTGGCGTTAAAGCTTATTGATGCCTACGCCTTCGACCTGGCGCTGATTGATCTGAAGCTGGGAGGCATCGGGGGTATCGAGGTGCTGACCGCATTGCGTCAGAAGTCGCCCCAGACCATTGCTATTGTGCTCACAGCTCACGCCTCCCTTGAGACGGCCGTTGCTGCCCTGCGGCAGGGGGCGCATGATTATCTGTTTAAGCCGTGCAAACCATCTGAGCTGCGCGAGAGCATCCGCAGGGGGTTGCTTGGCAGGCAGGAGCAACAGCGACAGGATTTGTTGCGCCAGATTGACCAGATAGCCAGTAACCTGGAGGATATCCGTACGGCATTGTTGAGCCAGGCCTATGGCCGGCCGGCACTGGGGGCGCAACAGCGTTTTCTACAGCGGGGCGGAGTGATCATAGACCTGCTTAGCCGCGTGGTGACAGTAGATGGTCACCTGCTGGACCTCAGCCCGACTGAGTTCGAAATCCTGGCCTACCTGGTCCGCAGGGCTCCGCAGGTCGTCTCGCCGCAGGAGCTGATCCGCGAGGTCCAGGGCTACGAGAGCGATCAGTGGGAAGCAAGCGAGATCATCCGCCAGCACATTTATCGGATCCGGCAGCGGATCAAGGAGGCTAGTGGCCGCACCGATGTGCTGCGCACGGTGCGAGGAGTGGGCTACGCGATCACATAGTCTGCCCAGTCGCCGCTAAGGATGCCGACAGCGGCCAAGAGTACGCTCGTTACAACAGCCAGCAGGCTTCGATGGGAAAATGCACGGAGAGAGACTCGCCCGCCTTTGGGACTGTGAAGCGCCGCTCGTTGAACATATCCAGCGTGAGCAGGTGGCCTTCTACTTCCATACGGATGCGAATAATCGAGCCGAGATAGGTAACCGACTCTACACGCCCGCTTAGATTGTTTGCCCCCTCTGCGAAGCCAGACTTCAACTCCTCAGGACGCACCGCCAGCCGTACCGGTTTGTCGTTGAGATGGCCGAATCGTCCGGCACGGATGAGCTGGTTTCCCAGCCGCACCACGCCTTCGGATGGCGTGACCACTTTCACCGGCAGCAAGTTGATGTAGCCAACGAACTGAGCCACGAACTCGGTGGCTGGTTCGTTATAGATTTCGGTCGGCGTGCCGATTTGTTCGATTTTGCCCTGGTTCATCACCACAATCCGGTCCGAAAGCGAGAGGGCTTCCTCCTGGTCGTGGGTGACGTAAACGGTGGTGATGCCCAACTGCTGTTGAATACGACGAATCTCCTGGCGCAGTTCCAGGCGGATTTTGGCGTCGAGCGCAGAAAGCGGCTCGTCGAGCAGCAACACTTTGGGGCGAATGGCAAGCGCACGTGCCAGCGCTACCCGCTGCTGCTGTCCGCCGGAGAGCTGGTGGGGGTAACGGTTGGCGAACGCTTCCATCTGGATCAGCGAGAGCATTTCCTCGACCCGGGCTGCGATCTGGGATTTGCTCTGGCCTGCGATTTTCAAGCCATAGCCCACGTTTTGGGCAACGGTCATATGGGGGAACAATGCATAGGATTGGAAAACCATGCCCACGTTGCGTTTATTAGGCGGCGTATAGGTCAGGTCTTTGCCGTCCAGCATAATTGTGCCGGAGGAGGGGAGCTCGAATCCGGCAATCATGCGCAAGGTCGTTGTTTTTCCGCATCCGCTGGGGCCCAGGAAGGAGACGAACTCGCCCTGCCGTACCGAGAGATTGAAATCTTCGACCGCTACAGTGCTACCAAAGGATTTGTGTATATGGATCAATTCGAGATGGGTCATAGCGACTTGACACGCACCAATCAACCTATCTTCCGGTCAATTGCTGAGCCGTACCACCACGGCTGACAAGTTGAATGAGGCCCAGGCTGAACCAGGTCAGAGCATAACTGATGATGGCCAGAGCGGCGGGTTCGTAGGCTTTGGTCAGACCAAGCAAAGCCATGTACGGCCCCAGGGCGGGACGCACCAGGAAACTCGCCAGGATCAGTTCACCCATCACAGTGGCAAAGCAGATCAGCGCGCCGCTCAAAATCGCAATCCTCAGGTTGGGGATAATCACATACGCCAGCACCTGGAACCAGTTAGAGCCGAGGCTCTGGGCCGCCTCGGTCAGGGAACGTACATCAATCGCACGCATACCCGCATCCACTGCGCGGAACATGTAGGGCATCGAGATAACGACATAGCCGGTCACGATCAGGATATCGGTGGTGAAGGGGGTACGGGTAAGTTGCAGGGGCGGGCGCGAGAAGGTGCGGATCAACCCGAAGACGTAGACAATGGGTGGAATGATGAAAGGCAGAATGGTAACAAGTTCGACCAGCGGGCGAGCCTGCGGTACTTTGAGATGCATCCAGTAGACGGTCGGTACGAAGATGAGGGCACTTACGGCAATGGTGATCAGCGCCATTATGGTCGAGTAGCGGAAGCCCTCCCAAAAGCGCGGGTCACTGAAGACGATTTCGTAGGCCATCAGGCTGATTTCGCCACGCTTCATGCGCAGGGAGAAATCGAGCGTGCCATACATGGGCAGAAAGAAATAGAGGATGGCCAATATCCCCCAGAAGATGGCCCACCAGTTGACCCGTTTCGTGTTCATGACTTCATCCAGCGGGAAGTCTGGCGCTGCAGCGCGCTATAGGCCAGGATGGTCAGCGCCATGATGACGACCATACCCAGCGCCAGGGCGTAGCCCTCGTGCGGGTTCCCCAGCACGTCACCGCGAATTTGCTGACCAATGAAGATGGTCACCAGAGGAATGCTGCCGCCGGTTAGCGCCTGGGCGGTAGCGTAGGCCCCAAAAGCGTTGCTAAACAGGAGCAGGGCCGTGCCTAAAATGGAAGGGGTCAGCACGGGCAGGGCAATGTCGCGCCAATATTGCCAGGGGGAAGCCCCCAGATTGGCCGAGGCTTCGCGCCACTCTCTTTTCAGCCCTTCCAGTGCAGGGGTGATGGTCAGCACCATCAGCGGAAACTGGAAATAGGTGTAGGCCAGTACCAGGCCGCCCAGGCTGTACAGGGTAAACCCGTAATCGTACGGGTTGAACGGACAAATCAACTCACCGCCGGCGCCGGGAAAGCACATGCTTTTAAGCAGGGCGGTGAGGAATCCGGTACGTCCCAAGGTGGCGATGAAGGCGAAGGCCAGCGGCACACCGCCAAAGTTAGCTGCCAGTCCCGAAAAGGTCATGATAATGTTGCGCATCCAGCGCGGACCGTTGCCAATCGTCACCGCGTAAGCCACAAAAAAGCCAAACACCCCGCCAACGACAGCGGTCAGAACACTCACCTGCAGACTGGTGAGATAAGCCCTGATGACGTTCGGATTGCGGAAAACGGCCACATTTTCGAGCGTGAACTCGCCTCTGCGGTTGACGAATGCACCGCTAAACAGATTGAGAGAAGGAATGATAAGAAAAAACAGAATAAACGCGAAGAAAGGAAGCAGACCGAGCCAGTTCCAGAGTGGCTGTGCACGCCAGGCAACTTTGCGAGAGGCAGCAGA
>JAOAAG010000235.1 GCA_026418995.1 Anaerolineae bacterium | reverse complement strand
GCGAGCCGAGCAGGCCGCGCGGGATGTTGAGCGCTTCCTGCGCGAGCTGGGCACGGACGTGCTCGACGTGGTGTTGCTGCACTGTATGACACGGTCCGATTGGCCGCGCCACTACGCTGGGGCAGCGGAGGCGCTTTTACGGGCCAAGGAACAGGGCAAGGTGCGCGCCCTGGGGGTCTCCTGTCACAGCCTGGAGGCGTTGGAGGCGGCTGCGGTGACGGATTGGGTGGAGGTGGTGCTGGCGCGGATCAACAGGGCTGGCGTGCATATGGACGCCTCCCCGGTGAAAGTAGTACCCGTCATCGAAAAGCTGTATGCTGCGGGAAAGGCCGTGTACGGGATGAAGGTCCTGGGCTGCGGACAACTTGCCAGAGAGGCCCGTGCTGCGATAAAGTATGTGCTGAGCCTGGGTGTCGTTCACTCCATTGTCATCGGCATCACCAGGCGCGAGCAGTTAGTGGAACATGTGAGGCTGGTTGAGGAATTAGCACCGCACTATCCGTTGCGGTAGATACGCTTCGACAGAGGTAGGGAAAAGGCGGGTGGCGGGAAGCAAGCCGCTCGTCTCATTCCGCCTCTGGCATCTGAAACACGAGAGAGGAGCTATGCAATACAGAAACTTCGGAAGACTGGACTTTCAGGTCTCTGCTCTAGGGTTCGGCGCGATGCGCCTGCCTACCAGGGAGGATGGTGAGATAGATGAAGCTGAAGCCACGCGTATGCTCCACTACGCCATTGACCATGGCGTGAACTACGTGGACACCGCGTACCCTTATCACAGAGGGCAAAGCGAACCATTCCTGGGCCGGGTGCTTAAGGGGGGATATCGTGAGAAGATTATGCTGGCGACCAAGCTCCCCAGTTGGGAGGTAAAGACCGCCGCCGACTTTGACAGATATCTGGATATGCAGCTCGAACGGCTGCAGGTGGACTATATTGACTTCTACCTGCTACATGCTCTGAACAAAGAGCGCTGGCCCAGGCTACGTGACCTGGGCGTGCGTGAGTGGGCTGAGAAGGCTATCGCTAGCGGCCGCTTCCGTTACCTGGGCTTCTCTTTCCACGATGACTATGAGACCTTCAAGCAGATCGTGGACCAGTATGATTGGCCGATGTGCCAGATTCAGTACAACTACATGGACGTGGAGAACCAGGCGGGCGTCAAAGGGCTGCGCTACGCGGCGGCGAAGGGATTGGCGGTGGTGGTTATGGAACCCCTGCTGGGCGGGAAACTCGTCGGCCCGCCTGCGCCAGTGCAGGCCATCTGGGATAGTGCTGCCACCAGGCGCACGCCGGCTGCCTGGGCGTTCTACTGGCTGTGGAACCAGCCGGAAGTCTCGGTTGTCCTCAGCGGTATGAGCACGATGGGGCAGGTAGAGGAGAACGTTGCGCTCGCCGACGCCTCGAGCATCGGTATGCTGACAGAGGAAGAGCTGGCGCTCTATGAGCGGGTCAGGGCGCAATACCGGGAGTTAACCGCCATCCCGTGTACCCGGTGTGGGTACTGTATGCCATGTCCTCAGGGCGTTGATATTCCGGGAAACTTCGCCACCTATAATGACGCCGTCATGTTCGACAAGCCGGAGGCGGCACGTGGGCATTACGCCTGGCTCAAATACGCCTACGAAGTCCAGGGTATACTCGACCGCGATGTCCGCGCGGCACAATGCATCCAGTGCGGCGCGTGCGAAACCAAATGCCCTCAGGCCATCCCCATCAGCGAGTGGATGCCTGTGATCCACGCGGTGCTGGGCGAGGGGCAACCCTTTGTCATGGCTCTGCCCTGATATCCACTGATTCCAGGGAGCAGGGAGTTAAGGTCCTGCTCCCTGTTCCTGCTCTTGTGCCTCCTGTATCCTGCTTCCTGGGCCTTATTCCTTCAACTCCCCCGGCGCACGATCAGCCAGATTTCTTTCAGCGTGGGGCGTTTGCCGTAGATGAGCACGCCCACGCGGAAGAGCCTGGCCCCTAACCATAATGCTCCAGGAATGGAAAGCAGCAGAGCGGCGATACTGCCCGCCACGTCCACCCATGGCACTTCGGCCAGCGGCAGTCGTATCATCATCATGGTGGGAGCAGTGAGTGGGAAGAAGCTCAATACTCGCGCAATAAGCACGTTCGGATTGGCGAAGATAAAGCCGAGGACCATATACGGGAGCGCCGCGAAGAGAGAGAACAGACCGGCCAACTGCTGGCTTTCCTGTGTTGTTGTGCCCAGCACCCCCACCCCTGCCATCAGTGTAGCGTAGAGGATGAACCCCAGCACATAGTAAACCACTTCCAAGGTCAGCACGCGCGCAGGGATGAGCGAAGCCCCTGCAATAGCCAGGAGCGCCACAGCGCCACCGCTGAGACTGGCCACGCTGAGCACCCAGACCAGCACCTGGGTCAGGCCCAGCGCACCTAACCCGGCTATCTTACCGGTCATCAACTCCACAGGGCGCACCGACGAGACGATAATCTCTATGATGCGGCTCTCCTTCTCCTCGGCCACACTCTGGAGCAGATAGCCCGAGGATACGAAAATGGTCATGACCAGGAAGATCGCCATAAAATACGGTACGATAAACGTGAAAACGATGCTCCATGGCCCCTCGCTCTGCCTCTGGCCGCTGGAGGAGAGCACCCGCGATTGGACTTTCAGCGGCTCAACCGCCCGCTTTTGCAAGATTGGTTCCACCCGGCCCGCCAGCAGGTGATCCACGAAGAATTTGCGCACACTCAGCGAGTCGCTCACCGCTGCTGAACCGAAGCCGCTGCCCTTACTCACCACCACGACTGTGCCGGTCTCCAGATAGTCTTCTCCTATGACCAGCGCTAAAGTCACGTCCTCGTCCAGCACCGCCTGCTCTGCTTCGGCCTCGCTCTGATAGAGCCGGAACCTGTCCTGATATTCCGGCAGGATAGGTGAGAAACGGCCAGAGCGGTCCACCACTCCAATGACGCCGGCGCTGGGATCGAACATCTTCTCCACAGACTCCCCCAGCTTGCGCGCTTCTCCCGAAAAAAGGGCCGCGAACAGGAGTGCCAGGATGCCCAGGACCGGCACGATGGCCGTCATAACGATGAAGCCGGTGCGTCTGACGTTGACCAGATACTCGTGGCGGGCAATCACCCAGACTTTACGCCAGTCCATAGCGCGCCTCCTCTTCCCTGACTGCGGCCACAAATATCTCCTCCAGAGGCACGGGGGCCACCTCGAAGCTCTGTATCTCCACGCCGAGTGCGACCAGCCCCCGCAGCACCTCCTGGGGGTCGCTTCCCTCGGCCAAGGTCAGATTGAACGCACCATCGTCGTGCTCCACGTTTGCCACGCCAGGCAGCGTAGCGGGGAGATGGGGAGCGCGCACACGGATGGTGTTAGGAGCGTACTGTCGTTTGATCTCCGCCAGAGGGCCGTATAGCACCTGCCGCCCCCGGTTGATAAGCAAAATGCGGTCACACAGTACCTCCACCAGATTCATCTGGTGCGAGCTTAACACGACGGTCTTGCCCTGCTGACGAAGCTCGGCGATGAGCTCCTTGACCCGCTCGACATTAAGCGGGTCCAGTCCTTTGAACGGCTCGTCCAGGAAGAGCACTTCCGGATCATGTACGAAACTGGCGACAAATTGAAGCCGCTGTTGCATACCCTGGCTCAACTCTCGGACCTTGCGGTGGGCCCATTCCTCCAGGTGAACGCGTTCCAGCAAATACTTTGCCCGCCCCCGGGCAGTGGTGGTGGACATGCCCTTCAGCTCGGCCAGGTACACGAGGGTGTCGAGCACTTTGAGGTTACGGTACAGTCCGCGCTCTTCTGGCAGGTAGCCGACATAACGCTTGGCCCTGTCGGGTGGCTGCCCCAGTATGGTGATCTCGCCTGCATCCGGGTGCAGGATATCCATCGCGATGCGGATGGTGGTCGTCTTGCCCGCTCCGTTCGGTCCCAGCAGGCCGAATAACTCACCCTGCTCGACAGCGAAAGAGAGATCATCTACGGCCACGATGTCGCCATACCTTTTCGTCAGATGTTGTACGTTAATAATCATCTGTATCTCCGCCATGGCCTCACCCAAGTAGTGTTGTCACGAGGGCACACTTTGACAGGATTTCCTTGCCTGCCCTGAGCACAGGACACCAAGTTCAAGGCCCAGACAGCGGCTACTTTTTACGGCCGATGAGCGTGTGGGCCAGCTCTCGCAGCGCAGTAGTAGCCGGCTCTCTTAAATTGGCCTTGTCGAGCGCTGCGATGGCGAGAGCATGATGTTCCAGCGCCAACTGCTCCGTGTATTCGCGGCCACCTGCTTCCTGGATCAACTCTGTGGCCCGCGAGACTTCAGCCGGAGAGAGCGCTCCTTTCGCGATCAACGTTCCCAGCTCTTCACTGCGTGCCAGGCCGTACAGAATGGGCAGCGACTTTTTGCCCTTGGCAATATCGGCTCCGACCGGCTTACCGGTAACCGCCGGATCGCCCCAAATGCCCAGGATATCGTCATACATCTGGAAAGCCAGCCCGATATGGAGGCCGAATAACCGTATCTGTTCCTGCTGCTCCCGTGGAGCGGCCGCGACGAGGGCACCCAGCAGACAGGCACAGGACATCAACTGCGCTGTTTTTCCCTGGATCATCGCCAGATACTCGGCGATGGAGACATCGTCGCGGGACTCGAAGCCGATATCCAGGTACTGACCACAGGTGATGTCCAGGCAGGTCCGGTTGAACAGCTCAAGGGCAGCCACGGCCGTGGCCGCGTCCACGCCCCGTTTGGGCAACTGCGCCATAGCCAGTTGAGAAATGGCAAACAAGGCATCACCAGCGTTAATGCCCTGTGCTTCCCCCCATATGGACCAGACGGTTGGCCGGCCCCGGCGCATCCTGTCCCCGTCCTCAATGTCATCGTGGATGAGGGTAAAGTTATGCATCAATTCCACCGCTGCGCCAGCCGGCAGTGCCTGCTCCCAGTCGCCGCCGCAGGCCTCGCAGCTCAGCAGACAGAGTACCGGGCGAATGCGTTTGCCCGTCTGCAACTTACACGGCTGGAAACGTTCATCACTCCACCCCAGGTGATAGCCCAACATACCGAACAGCCCGCTATAGAGAGGATCGGGGGCATAGAGCAGAGCACTCATCTCTGCCTCAATGGCCGGCAGATAACGTTCGCAAAATACTTCCAGTACCATCGTCGCTAATCCTTACGGGACTCAGAGTCGTCGCCAGGATGGCCGTTAGAAGCAGTAATGATCCGGATAGCCAGCTCGACATCCACCAGGGTATCCACACATCCATCTTGTGTCAGCGGTATCGCGACCAGGACGGGTCGGCCGTTGCTCCAGCTCATACCCTCAACTGTCTCCTGGCCTTCCTGCAATTCCTTGTGACAGGCGATGGCGACCACACCGGCTGGCTGTTTCTCGGCCAGAAAGCGGACAGCCAGACGGCCGCCGGGGGCGATACATATGCCTCCGTAACCCACGCTGGTAGCAGCCGCGCGCAACTTGTAGATAGCGCAGTCAATGATTGCACATTCCCCACATTCGAGGCCCGCTTTGCCCATCTTACCGATACACTCCTGACTGGGGCGCAGACAGTGCGGAAGTAGCAGCACGCGTTGTGCAAAGGGAATGCAGGCCAGGTCATCCACAGCGTCCATAGAGCACCTCTTGTTGTCAACATCGGGGTCGCTCTGGCCTGCGCCAAGAGCCACGCTGGCAGCGGTTATCTGCTGGGATGCCGCTTACGCTCGCTCAACCGGGAGCATGTTCCGAAGCGCAACTGTACGCAGGCACAAGAGGAGTCCGGGCGAGAGCCCCGATATCCCGAGCTCCCGCAGCGAACATCGCGATGCGCAGTTGGGTCACAAGAACCGTGATCAGTTCCGCTACGGCGGATGCAGAACGCGTAGCGGCATGCAGGAAGGGGGCTGCCACGCCACATGCGGTCG
Source organism: Anaerolineae bacterium (assembly GCA_026418995.1). Classification (GTDB taxonomy): domain Bacteria; phylum Chloroflexota; class Anaerolineae; order B4-G1; family B4-G1; genus JAOAAG01. The sequence goes on along the minus strand of JAOAAG010000235.1, from coordinate 11,726 downwards.
CGCCCAGCGCGATGGCTTTAGCCATCTGGATGCCATCGCGGATCCCTCCGCTGGCGATGATAGGGATTCCGGGGGCTCCCCGGCGCGCCATTACCAGGCTCTCGGCGGTGGGGATGCCCCAACCGGCAAAAGCGGCGGCTACCTCGCGTGCCCACCGGCTCGTGGCGCGGTGCATCTCGACCTGGCTCCATGAGCTGCCACCGGCGCCGGCCACATCTATCGCGGCTACGCCAGCGCTCATCAATTGCCTAGCTATCTGTTCCGAGATGCCCCATCCCACTTCTTTGACTACCACCGGCACCGGAAGTGCACGGCATATCGCTTCTATCCTCGACAACAGGCCGGAAAAACGGGTATCGCCGTCTGGCTGGAGCGCCTCTTGGAGGGGGTTCAGATGGAGAACAAGCGCATCCGCCTCCACCATCTCGACCGCGCGGTGACACTCGGCCAGCCCATAGCCCAGATTCAATTGCACTGCCCCCAGATTAGCCAGCAGCAAAATATCAGGGGCCACATGCCGCACCTGGTAGGTGTATTCCAGCGCCGGGTCCTCGATGGCGGCCCGCTGCGAACCCACGCCCATTCCGATCCCGGCTGCCTGGGCCGCTTCTGCCAGCCGCTCGTTGATCACCCTGGCCTCCGGTGTCCCGCCTGTCATCGCAGAGATAATGAGGGGCGCGCTCAACCGCTTGCCCAGCAGCACAGTTGCAACATCTACGTCCTCCAGATCGAACTCCGGCAGGGCACAGTGCTCAAAACGGTAGCGCTCGAAGCCTGTGGAAACGCGTTTGGAGTTTACATCCTCCTGGAGGCTGATGCGAATATGGTCGGACTTGCGTAATTGGTGCATTGGCGGCGTCGCCTCGAGTTTTAACTGCTTTATGATACATCACTACTGCTACTTGTCAAACGGCTGCATTCCTGGTCCTGGCACGTGAACTATCCAGAAGGTGCGCGAATTAAACACACCTTTACAGTCTGTTAATCTGGCTTTAATAGGTTGCTTGTATGCTGTGCTCTGGTTTTGTCGAAGTCAGGTCATGTCTATTCACGCCAGTTAAAGCCCCTTGGGACCTGTAGCGCGATTCAGCATACTCGGAAGGTTGAATAGACTTCTGCCATTAGTAAATCCATCTGATCAGGTCTACGTAGCGTTGGGAGACAACCGGGTCGCGGCCTGCTTCCCTCCACTCGGCACCTAGTAATCCCGACACTAAGGTCAGCATGGTGACTGATGCTACTGGCACTATCACCACGAGGTTGCTGACCAGGGAGGAAAATCCCCAGGCCAACGCCGTGTGGGGATGGGCGGTTCTCGCCTGTTTGCCGCTCCGCTACTTATAGCTAAGGATACTGGCTGAGTGGGTGGCCCGTTATGACGCTCAGGTTGGACCGGGTTGGAGCACAGCGCGTAGTCGTCTCCCCACCAGAACAGTCGCTATCCCGCAGTTCATCCCAATCTGACAGCAGCCCACAAGGAGTACGACAATGGAGTTCGTGTTTCGGCGTTCGTATCGGGGTCGTGTACAGGCGGTCATCCTGGATTGGGCCGGAACCACGGTGGATTACGGCTCCTTTGCGCCGACGGCGGTCTTTTTGCGTCTGTTCGCGAGACGGGGCATCACGATTACCGTTGAGGATGCCCGTGTGGGCATGGGGCTGACGAAGAAGGATCACCTGCGTGCAATCCTGGCGCGTCCTGCTGTGGCCGAGGCCTGGCAGACCGTTTATGGTGCGCCTCCAACCGATGCGGATGTGGAGGAACTGTTTACATATTTCGTGGCGCAGCAGACCCCAGTGCTGGCCTACTATGCTGACCCCATTCCGGGCCTGCTGGACGTGCTCAAGGAATTGCGCGGGCGCGGGATCAGGATCGGCTCGACAACTGGCTACTTCAGTGATATGATGGCTGTGCTTGCCCCGGAGGCAGCGCGGCGCGGCTACACGCCCGATTGTATCGTCTGCCCGGATCAGGTGCCGGCGGGTCGGCCCTACCCCTGGATGTGCTACCAGAACGCGATACAACTTGGCGTGTATCCCAACGAGGCGATTGTCAAAGTGGGCGACACGCTACCGGACATTGAAGAAGGGCTGAACGCCGGGATGTGGAGCGTGGGCGTCGCTCTGACCGGTAACTTGCTCGGTTTGCGCCGCGACGAGGTAGACGCGCTCACACCAGCAGAGCGCCAGGCTGCGCGGGGACGTATCGCCGAGCAACTGTATCGCGCAGGTGCGCACGAGGTGATAGATGGTATCTGGGACCTGCCGCTTGCACTGGCGCGCATCGAGCAGCGGCTGATGCAGGGCGAGCGGCCGTAGGCAGTCCGTTATGGCCTGCGCTTGGGAAGCTATGCCTGTGTGGCTGTGTGAACGCAGGCTGTCAGACTGCATAGCAGATTGGGAGGATTAGGGAATGGAAAGCCTGAGCCCCGTTGGCCCGTTCTTTATTGGCGAGACCAGCTTTGTGCCAACGATAGAGATGCAAAGCTTCTACATGAGTCCCATCATGGCGCTCATATATGGGTTGATCATTTGGTTCTGGTACATCTTTGTTGGTTGGTCGGGCTGGCACTGGTTCGTGCGCCGCCGTCGGTGGCCCTGGCCCGTAGTGGCTGTTCTACAGGGATTGCTGGCAGCACAAGTATACCTGCTGACAGTGCCGCTGAACCTTCTGGACGCGGAATGCTGTCATGGGCTGCAACTACCATTTGTATTTGAAGTAGTCGCGGGAATATTCTTTGGAATGCCCTATGCGCTGCCACTATCCATCATGGCTCCGATTGTCCAGCCGGATTGGGGTCATGGGTCTATGCTGATTATTATGGAGAGTACCGCCGCGTTATACACTCTCATATATGCCCTCCAACATCTCATCATGAGCCTGATCGAGAGAGGCCGAAAACGCAAGGTTGCTGCGAGTGGGGAAGTGTCCGGTTAATCCGGCCAGGCCCGTCTCCGCACTTTAGAAAACTGAACAGCGAGCGCACTTGGCGAAATTTCAATTTTGTGGCAATATATTCCCGTAATTTAACATCTGGAGCACCTGGTGTAGCGGCTTGGCGGAAACTTATCAGGTTGTTCTCCAGGGTTGGTGGCCCGGGCGAGGGGTGGGCGACGGCACTGCCGTCGCCCAACCGGCACTGCTGTCGCCCCAAGAGACACCCATTAATGATGTGCACAATGGCCCAACCGGGCGATTGCTTCATAGAGACGCTCAAGGCGTATTGGTTTGCCCCGCCAGTGGCGCTGTGGCGAGCGGTCGAGTTGCGCACGGCCGCTCGCGAGCACTACGCATTTCCCCTGCTTGATCTCGGGTGCGGCGATGGGCTGGTGGCGCAACTGCTCTTTGGTGTATGTGCCGGGAATATGGCTGCCCCGGTGGACGTTGGATGTGATCCATGGTCCTCACAGTTGCGTAAAGCTGCCCGGAGCGGGATGTATCGCCATGTAGATATCGCAGAGGGGAGCCATCTGCCCTATCCCGACGCGACGTTTGCCACGGTCTTTTGCAACTCAGTGCTCGAACATATCCCGGATGTGCAGCCCGTGTTACGCGAGGTGAGGCGCGTGCTGAAAACGGAAGGACGTTTCATTTTCACCGTACCTTCCGAGACATTCCGGACCATGCTGGACGGCTACCAGCGACGGCTGACGCGTGGAGACAGAGAGGGTGCGGAGCGCTACGCGGCTTACGTAGATGCCTGGCTGGAGCATCATCACTATTACGCGCCGGAGGAGTGGGATGTCCTGCTGCGCGCGGCGGGTCTGGAGCGGCTTCGGGCACGCTATTACATGCCCGCACCAGCCGTGCGACTGTGGGATCGAATGAATGGGTGGTTCGGGCTTGCCAGACACTATTCAGCCTGGAGATTGCTGGCCTCGCCACGCCTGCGCTCACTGGGCTACCAGGCATTGCTCAAGTACACCACTGTACGGGTGCTCGGGTGGCGCTGGCGGCCGTACTACGAGATGGAGGTGCCAGAAGGGGCGAAAGGGGGCGGATTGCTGGTTGTGGCCCGGCCCGTATAAGGCTTCAAAGCTCGGGATTGCGGAGCACGGGCAAGGCATCCAGCCGCATCTCAGGCACTTTACTTTGGTTCGCCCGCTCTATACCAGCCGGGCCCTCTGTTCTGTCCCCGCTCTTCTGTTCTTTTGCCTCTGTTCCCCTGTTTCTTCTTGCTGCTTCTTTCCCTGGCGTTCTTCTGGTACCTCGCGCTGGACGTAGCAGACCGTTCTTGGGGTCCTCGGAAAGTGCGAATCTATTTCCCCAGTCCAAAGCATCCCGATTTGCGCAATAGAATATTGTGATGTAAAATCAGCCGGTGTAAAGCATGTCACCAAGGAAACACTAAGGAGGCAGTGCATATGGTGGAGAGGTCCCGCACTGAGCGCCTGGTGAGGCGTTTACAGGAACTGCAGATGAACACGCCGGATGTGGAGGCGACAGCGATCGTGAGCGTAGACGGCCTGACCATCGCCTCGTCCCTCCCAGCGGGAGTAGAGGAAGACCGGGTTTCCGCGATGTCGGCAGCGATGCTTTCGCTGGGCGAACGTATCGCCGGGGAGCTGGGGCGCGGCATGCTGGACGAAGTGTATGTCAAGGGGGAGAACGGGTACGTAGTCCTTCGTGCCGTCGGCGAGGAGGCTGTCCTGACCGTGCTGGCTCGACAGCAGACAAAGCTGGGATTGCTCTTTCTGGATATGCGTCGCGCGTCTGAAGACCTGGCGGCTATCCTGGGGGCATAGCGGACGAAGATCAAATGGAGGCTGCAGATGCCACGGATAGAACCTAGCGGGTACTATTATCCTAACCTGATCGCCCGGATTTACATCGAGGCGATGGAAGAGATTATGGGCAAGAACGGGCTGAACGCCATCCTGAACCTGGCGGGCCTTTCCCATCTGATTGACAACTACCCGCCGGCAAACCTGAACAAGGAGTTTGATTTTGCCGATTACTCGGCCCTCAACGGGGCGCTGGAGGAGATGTACGGGCCGCGGGGCGGGCGCGGCCTGCAATTGCGCGCTGGACGGGCTTCCTTTGCCCAGGGCGTCCGTCTGATGGGGCCAATGGTCGGTATGAGTGACCTGGCGTTCCGTGTGCTCCCGCTGAGCGCTAAGCTGAAGATCGGCTTGCCTGCTATGGCTAAGGTCTTCACCCAGTTTAGCGACCAGAAGAGCACCGTCGCGGATGAGGGAGAATATTACACCTACACGATGAAGCCCTGCCCGGTCTGTTGGGGCCGTACTGCCGACCGTCCCATCTGTTTTGCCGGCAAGGGGCTGCTGGAGGAGGGCCTGCACTGGGTCAGCGGAGGGCAGAAGTTTCGGGTGGAAGAGATCGAGTGCGTGGCTATGGGAGGGGAGACCTGCACCTACGCGATTTACAAAGAGCCCATAGGATAGAGATGTTGAGAGAGAGCTGATGCCCCGGATTGCTCCCAGCGGATATTATTACCCCAATGTGATCGTCCATTACATGCTGGAAGCGATGGAAGAGATCATGGGGAAAAACGGGCTGAACGCTATTCTGAACCTGGCGGGCCTTCCTCACTTAATTGACAATTACCCACCGACCAATCTGAACAAAGAATTCGACTTTGCTGACTTTTCGGCCCTCTGCGGAGCGCTGGAAGAGATGTATGGGCCGCGCGGTGGGCGTGGCCTGCAGTTGCGTGCTGGACGGGTCGGGTTCGCCAAGGGCGGTCAGAAAATGGGCGCAATGGTGGGCGTCGGCGACCTCGCTTTCCGTATGCTTCCTCTGAGTGCTAAGCTGAAGATCGGCCTGCCGGCTATGGCGATGGTCTTCACTCAGTTCAGCGATCAGAAGAGCACAGTTTCAGATGAGGGAGAATACTATACTTACACGATGAAACCCTGTCCGGTCTGTTGGGGTCGCACTGCCGAATATCCTATCTGCTACGCAGCCAAGGGGTTGACCGAGGAAGCTCTTCACTGGGTCAGTGGCGGGCTGAAATTCCGTGTCGAAGAGATCAAGTGCGTGGCGATGGGGGACGATGCCTGTGTGCTGGCCATCTACAAGGAGCCGATAGGGTAGCGTTTAGGATGGGAGGAGGGTAAGGCCGTGACTGCAGTTCCTCACATTCTTATCGTGGAGGATCAGGCGAATACTGCAGAGATGCTCACCTCGTATTTTGAGGCCCAGGGTTACGAGGTGACTACGGTGGGGTGGGGGAGTGATGCGCTCTCCTTTGTTGAAAAACAAATCCCTGACCTCATTATGCTCGACATACGCCTGCCGGATATTGACGGCTATGAGGTATGCCGTCGCCTGCGCGCTCATCGGCGCACGGAGCATATCCCGATTATTTTTCTCACCGAAAGGCGTGAGCGGGGGGACAAACTGGCCGGGTTGGGGCTGGGCGCCGTAGACTACATCACCAAACCATTCGATGTTCAGGAGCTGCGTCTGCGCGTGCGCAACGTATTGCGTCGCTCTAGTATGGAGCGTCTCTCCCATCCGATCACCGGGCTGCCGACTTCCTCACTGGTTGATGAACGCCTGCATGAACTGATGCATACCGCTGACTGGGCCATCCTCTCGGTCGGTCTGCATGGGTTGAAAGAGTTTGCTGAGACTTACGGGTTCGTGGCCCGTGATGATGTGGTACGTGCCGTGGGATTGATGCTGAGTCACATTGCCAGCGAGAGCGGTGACCCGGAAGCTTTTGTGGGGCATCTGGATGATGCTAACTTCTTTGTTATCCTCGACCCGGCCAAAATGGCGGCCGTTCGTAAAGCGCTGATGGTCAGGTTAGACGAGGCAATCGCCTTTTTCTATCCCCGCGCGGATTGGGAAGCCAGCAGGACGAATCCTGAGGTACATATCCCGCGTATGACGGTGACCATAGGCGTGTTTAACCCGCCCCCCCAGCCTCTTCCTACCCTGGAAAGCTTCAAGAAGGCTATTGTGGATGCGCAGGAAGTAACTTTGGGGGCGCGCTAGCCGGTGTATCCGCTCGTTGTCATCCCCACCTATAACGAGGCTGATAACATCACGCCCATCAGCGAGGCGTTGTTTGCTCTGGGTATCCCCGAGCTACAGGTGCTGATCGTGGATGACGAGTCCCCCGATGGCACGGGACGCATTGCCGATGCGCTGGCCCCCCGGTACAAAGGGCGGTTTCACGTGCTTCATCGCACAGGTCCACGTGGGCTGGGGCGGGCTTACGTAGAGGGCTTCCGCTGGGCGTTGGACCACGACGCCGATCCCATTATCCAGATGGACTGTGACTTTTCCCATTCCCCTGCCTATATCCCCCAGTTCCTGGAACACATCAAGGAGTATGACGTCGTCGTTGGCTCGCGCTACGTCGCCGGGGGCAGGACGGATGAGCGCTGGGGATGGGGCCGCTGGTTGCTCTCCTGGTGGGCCAATAGCGTCTACACGCGCCTCATCCTGGGATGCCGCGTCAAAGATGTAACGGCCGGCTTCAAATGCTGGCGCAGGTCAGCCTTGGAGGGCATTGATCTCAGCCGCATTCGCTCTCAGGGCTACGTGTTCCAGGTGGAGATGGCCTATGTTGCCGAGCGGCTAGGATATCGCATCCTGGAAATTCCCATTTACTTTGAAGATCGGCGCATTGGCTGCTCCAAGATGACGATGTCGGTCAAGATCGAGGCGGCGCTACGCGTGTGGGAAGTGCGCCGGAGGCATCGTCACCTGCGTCCGAGTGACCGTTTGAGATGAGCCAGCGGCGGGTCCGTCCGTTCCTGCCCGAACTGGGCATCTGCTTGTTGCTCCTTCTGTTACCCCTGCTATTGTTCGCCCCTGTAGCGCTGGGAAACAGGACGCTGTTGCCGGTAGACGCCCTCTTCCTGTTTCAGCCGTACCGGGCCGCCGCTTCCGCACTGGGTGTGGAGTTCCCTCACAATCATCTGGTCTCCGACCTGATCCTGGAAAATTACGCCTGGAAACGTTTTATTGTCGAGGCTATTAGCAGGCGTGAACTCCCGCTCTGGGACCCTTACCTCTTCGCTGGTCACCCATTCCTCGCCAACGGACAGCACTCGGCGCTTTATCCGCTGAGCTTGCTGTTCTACATCCTGCCACTGTGGCGAGCTTATGGGGTCTTCGCCTGGTTGCAGTTAGGTCTGGCGGGGATATTCGCCTATTTGTTCGCCAGAGTGCTGGGTATGGGGCGCCTGGGGGGGCTGATCGGCGGTATCACGTTCCAGTTTAGTGGCTTTATGGCCATCTCCTCAGTGCCCCATCCGATGATTGTGGCCGGCGCCTCGTGGCTGCCGTTCATCCTGGCTATGGCTGAGCTGGTGATTCGTCAACAGCCCGCACTGGGGCGGCATCCGGCGACCTTGCCCTGGGCTTTGCTGGGAGCTGCAGGCATTGGCTGCCAGATACTGGCTGGCCACGGTGAGAACACCTACTTTGTGGTGCTGGTGGCGGGTGCCTATATAGTGTGGCGTCTGGCGGGAGGGTTAGTGAGGCGCTGCCTTGAGGAGCGAGGGTGTCGGCGTGGGGCCATCGTCGGTTGGCTGAAAGAGGTGCGCCGCCCCGTGCTATGGCTGGCACTGATGGCGTTCCTGGGACTGGCGCTGGGCGCCGTGCAGCTCATCCCGTACCTCGAAGTGGTCGCGGGAAGCTTCCGCAGCGGGGAGGCCGCCGCGACGCTGGAGCAGGTGCTGGGATGGGCCTATCCTCCCCGACATCTCATTGCTTTCGCCATCCCCAATTTCTTCGGCGGCCCAACCCAGCACGAGTATTTTGACCTCTTTCTCTGGCGCTGGGTGCCTGCGCCTGTATTCGCGGACGGGCAGTACCTTGACTGGGGGATCAAAAATTATGTCGAGGGAGCGGCTTATCTGGGCCTGTTGCCCTGGTTGCTTACCGTGGCTGCGGTGGCGACGGTGCGGCGAAATAGAAGGATGGCCGGGCGGGTAGCCTTCTTCATAGCGCTGGCATTGTTCTCGCTCGGCTGTATCTTTGGCACGCCGCTCTATGCCCTGATCTACGCGCTGCCTGGGCTGGAACAGTCCCACTCTCCCTTCCGCTGGGTGTTCCCCCTCTCACTCGCTGTGGCGATGTTGGCTGGCTTCGGAGCCGAGGCTGTGCAGATAGGCGGCCTGTCTGCTCCGGAGAGCGCAAGAAAGGTGCGCAGGGCTTTCGTGCGGCTATGGCTGCTGGACGGCTCCCCTTCGCTTGTCACCTGGCTTGGCGGGCTGAGTTTCTGGGGCGGGGCGGCAGTGCTGGTCGCATTGTTACTCAGCCGTCTCTTCTTCACTACCATCGAGCCCCTCATTGAGCAGGTATTTCTCTCGCTGGCGAAGGCCCCCGAGGCTTTCCCCGATCATCGGGCTTTTTACTCCTATGAGTTTCGCTGGACAGCACTGTTCGGCCTGTTGCTGATGGGCAGCGGCATCGTGCTGCGAGTGAGCTGCTGCCCGATTTTCATCCTGCGCCGCCCGGTGTGGGAGTGGCTGGCTCCCGCGTTTCTGGTGTTGGACCTGCTCTCGTTCGCAGGTGGTTTCGGCCCCGCCGTGGACCCGGCGCTGCTGGATCATCTTCCTCCTGTGGTCACGTTCCTGCGGCAAGACGGTTCGCTCTGGCGCTACGCCAGCTTCACACCGCCCGGCACCACCAAGACAATGAATGCTAACGTGGGAATGTTCTATGACCTCCAGTGCGTAGCAGGCTACGACTCACTGTTCAGCCGACAGTATGCCGATTATATGAAGCTCATCGAGCCGCAGGATGAGTTGCAATACAACCGTATCGCATCGTTCCGCGAGTGGTCAAGCCTCGACAGCCCCCTCACTGATCTGCTGAACGTCAAGTACATCATCACCGAGGTGGAAATCCCCAATCCCAAGTACAGACTGGTCTATCGCGACGAGGCCGTGTATCTCTACGAGAACCTCGGTGTGATGCCCCGTGCTTATACACTGCCTAAGCTGGCAGCGCTGCTGACGGATGACTTTGGCAGGACGGTGCAGAGTCACGATCCGCGCAATTATGTGATCCTCGACGCAGTTGATGCACCCCGGGAATTGCGCTTTGTCTCGGCCAGCTATCCAGCTACGGCTACCCCTCAGCGCGTGACCCGCTATACGTTGAATGAGGTGGAGGTGGAGGCAGAGGTGGATGTGGCAAGCTGGCTTGTCCTGGCCGATGCTTTCTTTCCCGGATGGAAGGCTTTTGTACGCCCGCTGGGAGCTGGGGAGGAGGCCTGGCAACAGGTGGCGTTGTACCGCGTCAACGGCATCTTTCGCGGGGTTCTGCTGAAAGAACCGGGCGCATACACCATCCGCTTTAAGTACAGCCCCGACAGTGTCAAGATCGGTGCCTTCATCACCTTCCTCGGTGGGATGGTGCTGCTGTTTCTGAGCGGCCTCTACCTGTGGCGCTTCTTCTACCGTGAGGAGGATGAGGCAAGTACCGTGCGCCGGGTGGCGAAAAACTCGCTCGCACCCATTGTCCTGAACCTGTTTAATCGGGCGATTGACTTTGCCTTTGCAGCGCTGATGGCCCGTATCCTTGGCCCGGTCGGCACGGGCCGCTACGCGTGGGCGGTCAGCGTCTACCTCTGGTTCGACATCGTGGCCAACTTCGGGCTGGATATGTACCTGATGCGCGAGGCGGCGCGAGAGCGGGAACGAGGACGCGAGTTTTTCCTCCACACAACGGCTCTGCGTGTACTCCTGTTCGTTTTCGTGGCCCCGGCGCTGATGCTCTTCATCCTGGGCTGGCAGGTGTTGAACTTGCCGCTGGCGGCGGAAACAAAGTGGGCTCTCCTCCTGCTCTACCTGGGCCTACTGCCGGGCAGCGTGGCCAACGGCGTAGCTGCCCTCTTCCGTGCCTGCGAGAAGCACGAATATCCTGCCGCCATCCAGACAGTGACTACTATTATTAAAGTCACGTTGGGGGTGTTAGCGCTGGTAGGCGGTATGGGCATCGCTGGTGTCGCCGGAGCCTCAGTTCTTACCAATGGCGCTACGCTGGTGTGTCTGACCGTCCTCGCGCGTAAGTTTGTCTGGCCAGGCCTGCCAGCTCACGAGGTGAGGATAAACATCACCTGGCCGGCACTGCGCCCCATGCTGGCTGCGAGCTGGCCGCTGATGGTCTCACTGCTCCTGCAGGCATTGTTTCCGGGCATCAATGTGCTTCTGCTCAAACCGTACCAGGGGGATGCTGCGGTCGGCTGGTACGATGCTGGGCGCAAGTGGATAGACGCCTTCAACATTATCCCGGCTTTCTTTACCGTGGCCGTCTTTCCAGTGGTCTCGCGCCTGGCCGCCGATGACCGGGCCGGGCTGCTCCGCTCCTATCGTCTTGCGGCAAAATTGCTGATGATCGTCTCGCTGCCGCTGGCTATCTGCACAACGTTGTTAGCCACGCCTCTGGTGGGGCTGCTCAGCGGGCGGGAGTTTCTGCCGCATGGGGCGGTCGCGCTGCGCATTCTGAGCTGGTCTATCCTGGGAGGGTGGATCAACAGCCTGACTAACTACGTGCTCATTGCCCTGAATCGGCAGCAGTATGTGCTGGTAGCATCGGGAATACGTGTGATATTTGCCGTGGCCGCGAACCTGCTTTTCGTGGGCCGTTTTAGCTACCTGGCCTCAGCGTGGATCCTTGTGGCGGGGGAATTGTTACTCATGTGGCTATTCTGCTCTGATCTCCACAGACAACTGGGTCCGGTAGGGTGGGGTGGGGTGCTGGGACGGCCGTTGCTACCTGCCCTGGTTATGGG
>JAOAAG010000144.1 GCA_026418995.1 Anaerolineae bacterium | reverse complement strand
CAGGCAGCCCTGGTTCCAAGAGGCCGTCGGTATGACGTGCCCTGCCGCATCCCGCGAAGCCCACTCTTCTAACTTCCCTGGCGGCACGATGTTCGGGTAGATCGCCGATGAGGTAATCATCGTACAGAAGGTAATGCCACGTTCACGCGCGAGCCGAGCCAGCTCTGATACGGATTCCATGCGCGCCCTTGCCTGGGCCGGGTCGGCATCCCAGGCACAGGAGATACCACGAACAACTACGTCAACGCCCATCTGTGCCAGCGCTTCAATGTCACCAGGGCGCTCTGGCGGCTGGCACATGCCGAAAATCCTGGCTTCCGCCAGCGATGCCTGATGCTGGGCCAAGACCAGGCAGGTAATCAGGGCCATCATCACACCAGCCGGTCTCCCTGTTTAGGACTTGTACGGTGACGGAGCCGCTGATAACTGGTCAGATGCCTCCGCACATCAATTCAACCGCCAGGATGATGCGAGGGAATCTGCCGCAATAACTTTTGACCTGGGGGAAACCGTTGTAAAAGGGCTATCCCCCAGACCACCTTCCCAAACTTTCTCGCGCCGCTCCCACACAGGTCGCTCGCTGCTGTGCCCTGCGCACGGTATTAGAAGTCGAACTGCGCAATATTTTCTGCGGTGAACTTGAAGGGTTCGCCGAGAATCACTTCGCGGCCCTGTACCTTTACTGTGCCCAGCCGACCTGCCTGAAACTCGGTAGCGCCAGGCGTCAGCTTGCCTTCCTTAACCGCCTTGGCCACGTGGATCGCAAGATAGCCCAGGTCAACAGGATTCCACAGGATTACTGTTTTCACGGTACCGCTCTCGACCCACGGCCTCATTCCCTTCGGCGTGGCCAGACCAACGACCGCGACCTTGCCCTTCTTGCCGGACTGCTCGACAGCATCGGCCGCTCCCGGAAATGCCACCGAGGTGATTGCGAAAACGCCCTTGAGGTCCGGATACGCCTTCAACAGGTCCTGCGTCACCGTGAAGGCAAGCTGCTGGTCTTCCTCACTGGGCTTGGTGGCGACTATTTTGAGCTTGGGATATTTCTCAGCGATGCGGGTCTTCATGTGCTTTATCCATTCGTTCTGGTTGGCCGCTGTGAGAGAGCCGGTGACAATGGCCACCTTCGCTTCTGGTCCAACCTGCGCCACCATTTCGTCCACCAAAGCGTACCCAACGCTTTGCGACGTGGCCTGGTTGACGAAAAACTCTCGTGCGTCGGGTTCTGCATCAGCGTCCCAGGTGATCACCTTAACGCCAGCCTTGGCCGCCTTGCGCAGGACCGGGGCGATGGCTACCGGGTCGTTGGGTGAGATAGCGATCACGTCCACGTGCTGAGCAATGAAGCCGTCTACTATCTCGATTTGCCGCTCGACCTTGTTCTCAGTGGGGCCGCGGTAGATCAGCTTCACGCCCAGCTCGCCTGCAGCTTCCTCTGCGCCCCTCTGGCACGCATTGAAATAGTCAATGCCCTCAATCTTGGGAATCATGGCTACGGTAATCTGGGGCGCCGTCGCTACCGGCGCGGGCTGCTGCACGCTTGGCGTCGTCTGCGGCTTTCGCGCGCAGCCAGAAGCACTCAACACCAAAACGACAGCCAGGCATCCCACGGCACTTATGTGCTTGCCGGACATGCGGAAACGACCTCCTATGGCGCGAACTGTCGCGCGAGACCCGCTGATGCTCGTGCTATTCCTCCTGGGAAGTAGGAGCACCTGCCCGCTCAAGCACCGCCCGTTGCATAGCCCGTGACCAGGCGGAATGGGCGGCGACGGCAAGGATCAGTAGCAGG
>JAOAAG010000121.1 GCA_026418995.1 Anaerolineae bacterium | reverse complement strand
AGGCGGCGGTGATGGTAGAGGACGTGGCCAGGACGGTCTGGCTGGCGCTGCAGATGGGAGAGGTGGAAGAGCTGGACCCGGAGGCCATCAAGCAACTTCACCAGCGCTACACCCAGGTCTATGGCCAGTGAAGCAGCCTGTTCCGCTATGTAGCGCTCTGAAACACACGCGAGTGTACTGACCCTCCTCCTTTCTTTCGGACACGGGCTCCACGGACAACTCAGCGTTGCCGTGCGAGTCCGTGTTCGATTTTATACCCTTGGCTGGCTTTTGCCGGCGGGGCGTGACTACATAGCTAGCCCAGTGCGCTCTTTGCCCCCCACCTTGGTATGCTGTGCCCACGTAGTACTCCGTCCAGCGCTTGCTCGCTGCTGCGCTTACGTCCTTGGGTGGGAAAAATTGGCAAAATTGTGGCACAAAAGGGCTGGAGTCGGTGCTGAGAATGTGCTATATTTAGTAACGCACATAAAATCCACCCGGCTCGCTATGGGCCGATGGGATACTCTGCTTCATATATGAGTAAATGACCCGCTAGTGGTGAGAAGGAGGTGATGTAGCAAGGGATTGGTAATGCTGTTTATCCTGAGGTCGTCTGTACGTGCAAGTAAGTAACGCTTATCTGATGCTAAAGGAGGAAGGAAAATGACAGGCAAGAAGTTAAGTCGTCGTGATTTCTTGCGCGCAGGTGCTCTGACCGCAGCGGGTGCGGCTCTGGCCGGCTGCGCGGCGCCCACTCCGCAGACAGTCACAGTCGAGGTCACGCGTGTGGTCGAGCAGGTCAAGGAAGTGGAGGTTACCAAGGAGGTGCAGGTTTTGGCGACTGTGCCTGTAGCCCCGGAGGCGACCGTGATTCGCTGGTTCATCGGCCTGGGCACGGGCACGAACCCGGAGCAGGTGCCGGTGCAGGACGAATGGGTCGAGCGCTTCAACGCGCAGCAGGACGAGATCGAGCTGGTGCACGAGGTCGTCCCCAACGATGTTGCATTTGATACATTAAAGACCCAGATCGCCGCTGGCGACCCGCCGGACATCGTCGGGCCCACGGGTCGGCGTGGCGCGAATGAGTTCAGAGGCTCCTGGCTGGACCTGGATCCGTACCTGAAAATCTATGATCTGAGCATCCTCAGCGAGGGCGCCATCGCCGGGTGGCGGGATCCTGAACAAGGCCTGATCGGTATGCCCTTCGGTGTCTTCCCCTCGGCGCTCTACATCAACCGTGACCTGTTCGACGAGGCTGGCCTCCCCTATCCACCGCAGAAATACGGCGACAAGTATGAGGGTGAGGAGTGGACCATCGAGAAGATGACCGAGGTCGCCCTGAAGCTGACGGTGGACGCCAACGGTAACGATGCCACCAGCCCGAAGTTCGATCCCGAGAACATCGTCCAGTTCGGTTACCACCATCAGTGGACGGATGCGCGCGGTTGGGCTACTATGTTCGGCGCCGGCAACTTCGTGGCCGAGGATGGCAAAACAGCCGTCTGCCCCGATCACTGGCGCGAGGCATTCCACTGGTACTATGACGGGATGTGGAAGCAGTACTTCGCGCCCAACGGCCCGTACCAGAACAGCGAGTTGCTGGCCAGCGGCAACTGCTTCAACTCCGGCAAGGTGGCCATGGCGCACTGCCATCTCTGGTACACCTGCTGCGTCGGCGATGTCCCGAATTGGGACTATGGCATCATCCCCTCCTACAAGGGGAAGGTGACAGCGAAACTGCATGCCGACGTTATCAGCGCGCTGAAGACCACCAAGAATCCTGAGAAGGCCACGCGGGTGATCTATGAGATCGTCACCGCGCCTCAGTTGATCGGCGTCTGGGGTGCCTTCCCCTCGGTCATCGGCCTGCAGGCCGGGTTCTTCATCGAGAAGAACAAACAGTTCAAGCAGGGCGTGAACTGGGACACCATTATGGCCGGACTGAATTACGTGGATGTGCCCAACCACGAGGACTATATGCCTAACTTCTCGCAGGCAGATGACCGGGTCAAGGCCTTCACCTCCGCGTTGAACGATACACCTGATCTCGACGTGGACGCCGAGATTGACAAACTGGTCTCCGACCTGCAAGCGATCTTCAAGGCCGCATAGTCTGGCCCGGCGTTCTGTCAGGTACGCGTTCACGGTCAAGCTTGCAACAACAGTGGATATGCATGGGGCCAGTTCGGAGTCGGACTGGCCCTATGTAGTCTTAAGCGCAGAGGTGGGTGTTCGATGAGCATGCTTTCAGAGATGTCGTCGGCCTGGAAGGCCAGGGGGGCTGGTCGCGAAAGAATGGGGAGACTGGCCCGCCGTGAGGCTCACTGGGGATTAGTCTTTCTTTCCCCGTGGATCGTCGGCTTCCTGGTCTTCTATTTAGTGCCTATGGTTGCCTCCCTGGTGTTTTCCTTCACTGATTTCGATATCACGCGGCCGGGTGGGCCACGCTTTATCGGCCTGGCCAATTATGCTCAGCTCTTCCGCGACCCTCAAGTACGCAAATCCTTAGGTATCACCCTGCGTTTTATGTTCATCGCAGCGCCGATAGGGGTGGTGTGGCCACTATTTCTGGCTGTGCTACTGAACGCCAGGTCGTTGTGGGCCAAGCAATTCTTCCGCACGTTATATTACCTTCCCTATATCGTGCCGGTAGTCTCGGTAGCCTATATCTGGCAGGGATTTTTGAACACTGAGACGGGCTGGATGAACCGTGCGCTGCAGACGCTGGGGATCTGTAGCTCGAATTGTCCGAACTGGCTGAACTCGGTGCAGTGGATCTACGTTGCCTTGATCCTCGTCGGCCTCTGGGGGGTCGGCGACTCGATGCTGCGTCTGCTGGGCGGTATGCAAACCGTGCCGACGGAGTATTATGAAGCGGCACGGGTGGATGGTGCCAGTGCCTGGTATACCTTCTGGCACATCACGCTGCCTATGATTTCGCCGATGATTTTTTATAATCTGATTCTATTGGTCGTCGGTCTCTTCCAGTACTTTGCACTGGCCTGGATCCTGGGAGGCCCGACCAGCAACCCTAACGAGGCAACCCTTTTCTACAACGTGTACCTTTATAAACAGGCGTTCGTCTACTCAAATATGGGGTACGCATCCACCTTAGCCTGGATTTTGCTCGCTCTGGCATTAAGTGTAACGTTGGTCCTGTTTGGGACAGCCAAATACTGGGTCTATTACACTGCGGAGAAATAATATGGCTACTCGACATCTGCGCCGCTTCTTGGCCTATTCCAGTGTGAGCCTGTTCGCCCTGATCTTGCTGACAGTCTATCTGAGTCCCTTTTCCTATATGTCTGTCACAGCATTCAAGGATATCTCTCAGATTACCGACCCTAAGCAGCCGCTGCTGCCGGTGAGCCCGGCGCGCTATTCCTATCAGGGTGACGAGGTGACCTATACCTATACCTTCCAAGGACGTCAGGAAGAGGTCACGCTCAAACCGGGGGATACGTTCGATGTCTACCAGGTGCCAACCGAGGACGGTTCCAGCCATAGATGGGCGCTGGTGGTCAAGCGCCGCGGCGTGAGTTTCTTTCTCGACCCGCGTAACACCGACGCTGGCCTGATCGAGTGGCAGGGTGAGTGGCGGACGTTACAGCCTGTGTACCGACTCAACCCGCAGTTAGACAACTTCGCGCGGGCCTGGAACGAACTCAAGTTCCCCCGTGTAATACGTAACACCTTGATCATTGCGGTCGGAGGTGATATTGGTACCCTTATTTCGTGTATTCTGGTAGCTTATGGGTTCTCACGTTTCCGAATCCCGGGCAAGAACATTCTCTTCATCATTTTGATCAGTACGATTTTGTTGCCCAGCCAGGTCACTTTGATACCCACTTACGCTTTCTTCGCACGTATCGGCTGGGTGGGGACGTTCCTGCCGTTGGTCGTCCCTCACTTTTTCGCCAACGCTTATAATGTCTTCCTGCTCCGCCAATTTTTCATGACCATCCCCCTTGAGATGGACGAGGCGGCTATGATGGATGGTGCCGGACCCTTCCGCACCCTGATCTCTGTGATCCTCCCTCAGGCGGTACCGGCCGTGGTGACCGTTGCGCTGTTTCACTTTCTGTGGGCGTGGAACGATTACTTTGGCCCACTGATCTATCTCAGCACCCGCCGGGATTTGCAGCCCATGTCGGTCGCCATCCAGCTATATAATCAGCAGTATACCTTCCAGACGTTTATGGTTCAGGCGACCGCTCTGATGGGGCTGGCACTGCCAGTGTTCATCTTCTTCCTCGCTCAGCGTGCCCTGATGCGGGGCGTGGTGATCACCGGCGTCGAGAAGTGATCCACAGTACGGCTCCCTGCGGGTGGCGATGAAAAAGTGTGCCTGTGTCCGCAGCGCGGTGTTGCTCCCGTGGGGAGCTGTGTTACAAGCCGTGGTCTTGTTCCTGGTTTGTAGCGCGGCGTGTGCTCGCCCCTCTCCTTCCCCAACGGCCCTAACCTCGCCGCCTACGCCCGTGCCGGGGGTGTTGTATGTGGACGTGGGCCGGCGTCTGGGCCGTATCAGCCCCCTGGTTTACGGGACCAACTACGGGCCCTGGATGGTCGTTCCCTACGAGTTGCTCCCTCAGGCTGAGGCTGCTGGCATCACTTATCTCCGTTTCCCCGGCGGGAACTGGGGCGATCAGAACGACCTGCGCAAGTCCCAGATTGATCAGTTCATCTCCCTCGCCCGACGTATGGGGGCCGAGCCCAATATCTGCGTTCGCCTGCGTGGGGGTACGCCCGAAAAGGCCGCGGAGCTAGTGCGGTATGCCAATGTCGTAAAAGGCTATGGCGTCCGTTACTGGAGTATCGGCAACGAACCCAGCCTCTACTCCGATTATGACACGGTGCGCTACAACACCGAGTGGCGTGCCATAGCGCAGGCGATGGAGGCCATTGACCCCGGGATTTTGTTGATCGGCCCAGATATCCACCAATATACAGGCAATCCGGCCACCGATCCCAAAGATGCCGCCGGACGCGAGTGGTTGCGCGAGTTTCTGCTGGCGAACGGTGATATGGTGGATATCGTCGCCATTCACCGCTATCCCTTCCCCTCCAGCAAGACCGGCCCACCTGCGACGATTGACGAGTTGCGTGCCAACAGCCGCGAGTGGGATACGATTATCCCTAGCCTGCGGGCGGCGATCCGCGAGACGACCGGGCGCGACCTGCCGGTTGCCGTCACCGAGGTCAATTCCCATTGGAGCAGTGTCACGGGCGGAGAGGCCACACCTGATTCATTCTATAATGCTATCTGGTGGGGGGATGTGCTGGGGCGCCTTATCCGACAGCGGGTGGAGATCGTGGCCCATTTTGCTTTGCAGACCCGCGTGGGGAGCGGCGGATGGGGACTGCTGGCAAGTTCCGAGGTGCGCCCGACTTATTACACCTACCAGATGTTCAAGCACTTCGGCACGGAACTGGTGTACGCTTCATCAGATGACCCCGACGTTTCCATCTACGCCGCGTTGCGCGACGATGGAAAGCTGGCATTGATGATGGTTAATCTCGGCCCAGAGGAACGCGCCAAACCGTTATATCTGGAGGGTATCGGACAGCCGACTAAGGCCGAGGTCTGGCTGTTTGATGAGGCGCATGCGGCTGAAAAGGTCGCGGAGGGACGAGCGCTGGCGAGCGGTGATCAGGTGACTTTGCCTGCCCGGTCGCTCTCGTTGTACCTCCTCTCCCTGCCCTGATACGGTGGTCGGCGTCCCCCTGCCGGGGTGGCTAAACAAAAGGAATAGAGGTGTAGTTCAAAGATAGACGGGCGATGGTGCGATGACCACCGCTCTCTGTCGCAGCACTGACGTTCCGGCTGTGATGGTGGGCCGCTGTCAGGGGGAAGGGAGGATCGTTCCAGTGGCGATGGCCTCTCCCTCGCGCAGCTCCATCGTCTCGAACACGATCGGCATCTGGCGGTCGGAGAGATCCACCTGTCGGTAAAACTCGTCCTGGATCGTTTCTAGAATGAAACTGGGCACAGGCGCGCCGGCCACTCCCAGATCGGTGAGCCGGACGATGGGGATGCCGTGTTCCAGCGTCATCGTCGCCCGCCCGTGGATGGAGAGGCGCAGGCCCAGCACCGTCGTCACGCCCCAGGCTTCGACCTCGTTGGGATGGAAAGCAATGCGCGGCTCACGGAAGGGGATCTCGGGGTGGTTGCTGAGGAACCAGGCGATGCTGTTGGCCGCTTCCTGGTCGGTAATGTGCAGCTCAAAACGCTCGCCACCGTGGCCGCCCGCGCGCAACTTGTCGCGTAGCTCGGCCAGGCCCGACTCCAGCACTGGCTCGACGGGGTAGGTCGGCCCTACCGGCTCGAATGCCCCGGCCCAGGCCAGCCCGTTCGCCACGAGCAGCACCAGCGCAAACATCAGGCTGAGAGTGCGCAGGCGGCGGTCACTTCGGAAGTGGCCGCCATCTGAATCTACCTCCACAACCCGTGCAGTAACCCCAGTCCCACCGGCAATAGCGTCGCCAGACATATCACAGCCCATAGCGCAACGGTACGATCGCTCATAACTATCTCAGGAAGAGCAGGGGCACGTTCCGATTCCAGGCGCCCGGTCAGTGTGCGCAGGCCTACCCAGAGTGCCGCTCCCTCCAGTGCCAGGAGCGCCAGCAAGCCCACCGCGATGTTGATGCCCAACACATCCGTTTCCGGCGGTTGAGGGCCAAAGAACATCGCGCTAGCCAGGGCGAGCCACACTACCTGACCGCCGTTCCACAACGCGTGTTGCCATACCGCTACTGCGTAGTAAAGCAGCCATCTGCGCCCCGCGCCGGGCTGGCGGTTAAGCAGCGCGTGCCAGCCCAGCGTGGTCAACCCTGCGCCCAACGGATGCACCGCCGCGCCCAGTGCGCGCAGCGCGGCTATCCCGGCCCAGTAGTCCCCACCGAAGAGCGCGTAGACAATATTCTCGAGCGCGGCAAACCCTGCCCCGGCCAGTGTCCCCAGCAGAAATGCCTCGCGTTGTGAACCCAGTCCCTTCAGAAGCGGCAGCACAACCACCGGTTTGACAAACTCCTCGACCAGCGGCGCGACCAGCGCCAGCGCGAACAGCGCCAGTAAAAAGCCAGGTGAGGTGACTGCCCGCGCCACCTCGCCACCCGCCAGCAGGGACACCAGTCCTTCCAGCGTCTCGCGCACTGGTTCGCCAAGCTCCAGCAGCAGCCAGACGATGGTGTAGGGAATCAGGAGCTCCAGCACAACTGCAAGTGGCACGGAGACGGTAGCCCCAGCCGCGAAGGCGACGCCTGCCCGCCGCCGGGTTAGCTGCCCTGGCTGGCGATCTGCTGCCCACGTCACAGCGGCGAGGGGTGGAAACGCGGCAGCAAGGACGATGAACCAGGGCGATAACACCGGCACACCGCCCTCGATCTGCCATAGCCCCAGCCCGATCGCCAGGGAGAGCACGAAGCCACCCATCAGCCCCCACAGCGGCGCCATGCGCAACGGGCGCGGGGGCCTGTGGGCCAGCGCGCTGCTCCCGGCCAGCAACATCGTCCCGCCGCAGTACAGCCCTACGGCCACCAATGCCGCTAGGCCCAGGTTGAGGGCATCTGTGTCTCCCAACGGTTCCAGGAGGCAGCAGAAACCCAGGAACAGTGGTATCGCCGGCAGGAGGAGCGCTCCACCCCAAAGTGTAACCAGTATCTTTACCCACCGCCCTGCCGGAGGTGGCGATCCTTCCGTGCGCTCCAGTTCATTGCTCATTCCCATCGCTCCAGCCGCTCCCGCCACTCCTCTGACATCTGCTTGACCCTCTCCAGACTGCGCTCGACCAGGATCGCCACCAGGAGGACGAAAAGCCCCACAGTGCCGAAGGCGATCCAGGCGTTGGTGATGGAGAACAGTTGTCTGAGCAATTGCCCGCTCACTGCCAGCACCACACCCAGGACACCGAAGAGGAGCAGGCGACGCTGTCGCCGCGCACTCCCCCACCAGATCAACATCAGGCCCTCGGCGATCAACAGGAGCGCGTAGGGCCAGCCATTCTCCTCGGCCAGCGATTGGTAAAACGAGGTGCCGTAGAGCAAAAGCAGCGCCGCGCGGTCAATCCAGCGCGCCAGCCCCCTGCGTCCCTCTCGCCATTCCAGGTAGCCCACTCCAAGCATGTACAGGCCCGCCGGCAGCGCATACCACTGCACCTCACGCAGGCCCCATACCAGAAACCATTCCAGGCTCCAGGCGCACAGGAGTAGCGCGACCGCTCCATATCCGCGCCAGTACCAGCGCCGTACCAGCGCCGCTCCCAGGTACAGCAGCCCGGTCAGGGCCAGCACCGCGACGGTCATCTGTACCACCGCAACATCGGCTGGTGTCAGCCTGGGACGCCATACCAGCGCTAAGATTAGCCAGTCAAGCAACGAGGCGGACCATTTCAGCACCATCGCCACGGCCAGAAGCGAGAGCAATAGCCCCGCCTGTTCTAACGGCCGTTCCAATATCCGCAGGCGGGAGCGAACCCCGCCCTCACGAGGTTGTCCACGCGACCGCGCGTATTCCAAACCATACCCTACCAGCCCGTACCCCAGCGCCAGGAGGGCAAAGGTCACAGGCACGTCGGTAGGCGGGGCCATCACCCATGCCAGCCGCTCGATAACTGTGACAAACCCAAGCGCAGCAGCGACATACGGCAACCATCGCTGCTCCCAGAGGATGGCCAGCGCGAACAGGAGTAGCGTGTGTACCAGGCTGACCCATGTGCCTGGTTGTGCATCCTTGAGCGAGACTGGCTGTCCGACAATCAGGTTAAGCGCTAGCAGCACGTAAAGCGGGCGCGACCAGCCGCTCCATAGTGCGCGCAGGCTGGTGAACGGCGCGCCCTCGCCACGCACACGTTCGATCCACAGGCCGATGGCCGCAGTGACGAGGGTGGCGGGCAGGAACGCCAGAGCCCGCCAGGGTACAGTTCCCAGCCGTGCGCTCCATAGTGGCGGCAGACCGAAATCCGGTTGGGCGGCCATATTGATGGCGGCCAGCCAGGTCGCCTGGGCGGTCGCGGCAGTGATGAGCAGCCAGCCACGCCGCCGAAAGCGGTAGGTTGCCAGGCTGTAAGCAAGGGTAGCCGCTGCCAGCGCCAGCGTCAGCCGCCCCGGATAGCCATACGAGAGTGCCGCACTTGCCAGCGCGCCTAAGTATCCACCGACATAGAATGGCAGTCCCCACCAGCCGACCCAGCGGCGCGCAGCCTCAGTAGGCCATTGGTCAGGACGTTCCCACGGAAAGTCGCGCGGTGCGCCCAGCAAACGGTCGAGCAGGTGGGCGATGAGCAGCGCAACGGCAATACCCGGCCACCAGGCCAGACCCCGGTCGGCGGGGGCAAGCCAGTGGGCCCGGTCAATAGCAATGGCGTAGGGCACGGTCGAGAGCGCTACCGCCGGCGTGAGCAGGAGTGGCTGGCGCAACCATGCTGCGGAGGCGGCGTAGATGAAGGCTGCCCCGCCGTAGGCCCAGAAGGCAGCGGTCTGTTCGTAGCTGCACATGGGCAGCCCCAGCGCGACGATAGTGTACGCTGCAGCCATCGGCGGTGTGGCGTAACTCTCCTGGCCGAGTCGGCGCAGAGCCCATGCCTGGACCAGGTAGACTGCGCCTAACCCGATCAGCCACCAGCCGCGCCGGTGCGGGTCGAAACCGGATTCGGCCAGCGCCAGGAGGAGCGCCGCCGGAGGGCATACGGTGGCGGGATAGAGCCAGAGGGGTTCACGCATCCTCCAGGCGGAAAGCACTGCCAACCCGGCATCGAACAGGAGCGCCAGCACGAGCAACCCGCGCTCGTAGCTCACCAGCATTGTGCCAACGAGCGCGCAGCCATAACAGGCAATGTATAACGGTATGGCGTCGGCGGGATCCACACGGCGCAACAAGCGTGCGACAGCAAAGCTCGGCAGCACCAGCGCCAGGAGCAGCAGGCCGAAGTGCATGTGCGGCAGGTCAGGCTGAACATACGCGAGCAGGTAAATCGCCCACACCGGCCCCGCCATCGCCGCCGGATAGAGAAAGCGTGCCCCGGCCATCCCCCTGCGCCCATCGCGCCGATCCACCACCGCCGCCAGAATGTAGAAGCCCAGCCCCAGCCCCCAGGTGATGCTCGACACGAGGCGGTCGGCGCTGCCCCAGATGAGCGAGAAAGGCACAAGCAGGTGAGCGACAATGCGCGGGGGAAGGCTGTAAGCTCTGGACGCCATCCGACGGTCAAGCAGGAGGCTGACAAGCGCCAGCAGCCAGGCTAATACCATCCAGGCCAGCGCGTAGCGCGGCAGCGGGGGTGCGTCCGGCCACAGATACCAGCCCCGGTGCGTCAAAATCGTCCAAGGGGCGATGAGGAGCGACGTTGCAAGCCACAGGAACAGCGGGCGCCGGAACAACCGTGCCGAGGCTGTGTAGAGAACCACGATCATCAGCAGAGCCACGATGGCCCAGTTCTCGCGCACAGGCCCTCCGCCCAGTAGCCAGAGGTTGCGCAGCAGGGCCAGCGCCACTGCGCCGCCGGAGACGGCCCAGCCCGCCACCAGCAGCGGACGGCGGTAGATTGACCATGCCCTGGCGGCCGTCTGCCGTGTGCGCCATGCAGCAAGCATCCGCTCGATGCCTACGTAGAGTATCGCCAGCAGCGCGGTCTTGGCGGCGGAGGAGCCCTGTCCCCGGCTGTAGGCGACGGCGATCAGCCCACCGGCACAGACACCCAGCCAGGCAGCGATGTGGCCCCAGGCTTCATACTCCATATACCACCCTGTTACGCCGTAGGCCATACACAGCGCCAATTGTCCTGCCGCGGCCCACAGTTTGGCGGCATCGTCGCCCGCCCAGGCCTGATAGAGCCCCCATACGACAGCAGCCATAGCCACGAGGTGCGCCGCGCCCCACAGCGGTTCCAGGAATGGCGCGGCAACCCCCCGCCGCTTCTCCAGCCAGATCGAGCACAGGATATACGCCCCCGATACCAGTGCCAGCGATGTCGCCAGTGGCTCGGCTGCCAGGCCCAGGTGATTGAGCATCAGGACGTACCCACAGGGGAACGCCAGCCCTCCTGCCCCAAGCCACCAACGCTGGCGAAAGATAACAGCGTATAGAAAATAGAGCACAGCACTGGCAAGCAGCGCGAGGGCGAGTGGCAATTGCTCGCCATAGCCTGCGGCGACGGAGGTCCCCACCACACTGCACAGGACAGCCGTGGCATACCATGGGAAGCCGTAGGCCTTATCCTGGCGTGCCAGCAGGCGGCCCAGGCCGAACATCGCCCAGGATAGCGCCGTGACCCCTACACCTAACCAGGCGTTGGCGGGCCACCTGTTCTGCCAGGTCAGGCTAAACCAGATGGGCAGCGGCAGCGCTATAGCCCAGTGCAGGATACTCCTGGTAAAAGGGCCGTTCCAACGCAGTAACCGGCGTACCCCGGCGTCCCCTGTATGGGCTAACCATGCTCCCCAACAGGCCAATCCCATCCAGTTGAATAACGCGTAGGTAAGCCGTGGACGGTCGAGTGCTCCCAGCGGGGGGATGAGCGTTAAGGCCGCTGCGACAAATCCCGCTCCGTAGAGATATGGCGTGTATCGGGGGGCGTAGCGTATCGCTACGGCAGCGATAAAGTGCCCAATGCTCACCAGCGCCAGGCCCAGGCTATAATACGCCAGGTTCAGCCCCAGCGTGGACATCCACGTTATCATCGCCGAGAGCGCAAACAGGCTGGCAAGCGGGAGGAGACCGGGCCGTTCCCACAGCACTGTGGCCAGGATCACGCTACCCATGAGCACAGCATGGGACGCTGCCGCAGCGCGCATCTCCTGCAAGGCCCACCCTGCGGCCAGCAGC
>JAOAAG010000078.1 GCA_026418995.1 Anaerolineae bacterium | reverse complement strand
GCTGCTGGCTGTCCCCGATCTGCCCGACCCTCGTGCCCTTCCGGCCTGGGCCGAAGCCGCCACTCCTACCACAGAGAGCCTGCCGCTTCTCCATATGGCGCAGCAACTGATTTACCCGTATCGCCCGCTCGACCGCCTGGTGCTGCCCGCGCGAGCAATGGAGGCGTTGCTGGCTGTGCTGTTGGGCACGGTTGTTTGCCGCTGGGCCAGAGACCTGTGGGGGTGGGGAGGCGGTCTCCTAGCCCTCTTCCTGCTGGCCTTCGACCCCAATATCCTGGCCCACGCCTCGGTCGCTGGCACCGACCTGGGCGCGGCGTGCTTTATCACGCTGGCGCTGTTCAGTCTGCACCGTTTCCTGCGTCGTTACACCGTTCCGCGTTTGCTGCTGGCCGGCGTTACCCTGGGGCTGGCCCTCGGCAGCAAGACCGCAGCGGTACTGTTGCTCCCCGTGGTGCTCCTGCTCTGTTCTCTGGCGCTCCCCCGCCGACGGCTCCCGTCCACAGCGTGGCTGCTGGTGATCGCTGTGCTGACGCTGTGGGGGCTGTATGGGTTTGAGATAGGTCGCGCGCCAGGTATTCCCTTTCCCGTTCCGGCGCCCAGCCACGCCATCCCCTGGCTGCGCCTGCGCGAACATATGGCCGGCGGGCACGCGGCCTTTCTGATGGGGGAGAACCGTACCCATGGGTGGTGGTATTACTTTCCGGTGGCGTTTGCGCTCAAGACCCCGCTCCCAACGCTCCTGTTGCTCGGTGCCGCTCTCGTACAGGCCACTTGGCCAGCCTGCACATCCGCAGTACGCAATACGCCACACACCATCCGTCGCTGGGGGCCGCTCATCGTTTTTCCCCTGGTCTATGGCGCAGTCAGCCTCCTCAGCCCGCTCAACATCGGCTATCGCCACCTCCTGCCGATTCTCCCCCCCTTGTGCGTGCTTGCAGGCCAGTCAGGAGCCCCACGGAACACGCACTACGCAGTATGTGTTCCGTATTTCGTATTATGTATTGTGTGTTTGAGCTGGCTGGTCCTGGGCACCCTGTCCGTGTCGCCTCATTATCTGGCCTACTTCAATGAACTGGCCGGCGGCCCGGACGGCGGTTGGCGCTATCTGGCCGATTCCAACACCGACTGGGGCCAAGGTTACAAAGAGCTGGCGCGTTTTCAGCGGGAACGGGGGTTGGGACCGGTGCGCCTCTCGGCCTTCATCTTTTATGACCCGGCACTTTATGGTGTGCAATACGAACCGCTGACGCCGATGCGTGGCGATACCCCGGCGATCTTCCCCGCTCGCTTCAACCCACCACCGGGGGATTACGTGATCAGCGCGACGACCTTGGACGGCATCCCGCTGGCAGACCCGGAGATGTACGACTGGTTTCGCAAGCGTGCACCGGACGCCCGCATCGCTCACGTGCTGTTCTACTATCACGTACCACCTCAGGACCCCGCACCAGGCTGGCTTGCTCAGTGCACAAGGCCCACAGCGCCATTGCAGCCCCAGGCTATTGCCGAAGGGTTCGGACGCAATGATTTGCGCCTGGCCTATTTCGACTGCACGCAGGCCTGGCTCTACCCCGATGGCGGTCAATCGCCAGGATGGTATGCTCTTTTCAGGGGTAGCGAGACCGAGACGCCCTTCATCCGGGCACATACCTCTCTGGCCCGTCTTGCCTACGAGCAGCGCCGGTCGGGCAGTCTGCCGCCTTTCCGCCTCTACGAATGGCAGCCCACCCACGTGGCCCAGGCGATGGGAGGCGCCCACGGCGGGCCGGTAGTCGTGGCCCCGGCCGAGTGGACGCCAGCGCAGGCCTGGGCCGAGGGCACCGTTGTGACCGCGCCGGTCTCGCTCTCAGGCCCGCTCCGGTTTGGGGGTTACCGCCTGGAGAGGGGCCAGGGTGACGCTCTGGAGTGGTGGACATACTGGGTGGTGACCGATGTTCCCAGCCGTCCGCTTTCGCTGATGGCTCATCTGGTGGATCTGGCAGGGCATGCTGTGGCCGTGGGTGATGGACTGGGCGTGCCGATTGAGTACTGGCGGGTTGGCGACCTCATCGTGCAACGTCATTCTCTGACGCTGCCGCCTGGCCTGCCTGCCGGCCGCTATGCCCTGTGTACTGGCGCCTACTGGCTGGACACGATGGAGCGGTGGGTGATCGTTCAGGACGGGCGGTTGGCAGGCGATCGGATCGGAGTAGCACTGGTATCGCTACCCTGATGTGGGAGAGGTGTACCTGATGGGGTAGCCTGACTTATTTAGCCCGCCGGACCACGGCCCAGGTAGCTACACGCGCATGTCCGCGCGGACTTCTGGTCCGCGCAGATGACGGGCCGGGTCGCCCGGCTGGGGTATCCATGCACACGCAGGGGCATGCTTCCCTCAGTGGCTCTGCGATAGGCACATCTCACATTGTCGAGGTCGGTACTCCAATTTCAGGATGGGAGGAGGGGCTGTATGAAGCTCTCCATTATTATCCCGGTGTATAATGAACGACAGACTATCGGTGAGGTCATTGAGCGTGTTTGCGAGGTGGACCTGGGGGACATAGAAAAGGAAATTATCGTGGCCGATGACGGATCAACCGACGGTACCGCCGAGATTATCGCACAGCAGCGCGAACTTCATCCTTTCATCATCAAGGTGCATACCTCGCTTATCAACCTGGGCAAAGGCGCAGCCATTCGCTTTGGACTTGAGTATGCTACTGGAGACGTGATACTCATCCAGGACGCCGACCTGGAGCTGAACCCGCAGGAGTACGCCTGTTTGCTGGAACCCATCCTCTACCGGGGAGCGCAGGTGGTGTACGGTTCTCGCTTTCTAAGGCGCGCCTCTAACATCCCTCTGCGCACGGTGCTGGCCAACCGCTTCCTGACCGCTCTGACCAATCTGCTTTACGGCAGCCATCTGACGGACATGGAAACGGCCTACAAGGTCTTTACCCGGCAGGCCATTCAGAGCATCCGTCTGCGCTGTGTGGGTTTCGACATCGAACCGGAAATCACCGCCAAGTTTCTACTAGCCGGATACCGCATCTATGAGGTGCCGATCTCCTATAACCCCCGCACAGAGGACGAGGGCAAGAAGATCAGGTGGATAGATGGTGTAGAGGCGGTCTATACCTTGCTGAAATACCGTTTTTATCCGGAGCGATGAAGCAGATTTTCCGCCTCCCCTTGCTCTGGCTCTCCATTCTGTATCTTGCGACCGGCCTGACCTATGCCTGGGTCACGCCGGTGCTGGAAAAGCCGGATGAGAACGACCATTACGGCTATCTCCTCTATCTGCGCAAACACCGCGCGCTGCCTCCGCTGCTGTCCTCCGAAAGATGGATGCACGAGGCGATGCAGCCGCCTCTTTACTATGTCACGGCAGCCGTGTTAACCGCCTGGTTGCCTGATGACCCCGACCTGTACGAACTGCTTGATCCCAACCCGTATATCTCAGCCTCCGTACCCGGCCATCGCAATGACAACCGGAATTATTATCTTCACCCTCCGTACATGACGCCGCTGGTGATGGGCGCCAGGCTGGTTTCCCTGCTCTTCGGCTGGGGGACAATGTTAGCTGCCTGCTTCATCGCCGCGCAACTATTCCCCCGCCGCTCCGGCGCCCCCATTGCTGCGGCAATCCTGACCGGCTTCCAGCCTCAGTTCCTGTACATCGCTACGGCTATCAACAATGATGCGGCAGCAACCTTTTTCGGAGCCTTAGCGGTGGCTATACTGGTGTACCGCCTGAGAGGAGGCAGATGGGGGTATGCTAACGTGTGTCTGGGCGTTGTCCTGGGGCTGGCGAGTTTGACCAAGGTGAACAGCCTGGTCTTTTTTCCACTGGTGGGGGTGGCACTGGTGCTCGTGCACAAAGGGCTCCGCCCTGCCCTGTTACGTGATGGCCTCGTTGTGTTGTTAACCGCTCTGCTGATCGGCGGGTGGTGGTATGCGCGCAATGCGATACTCTACCAGGATCCGTTGACGCTCAAGGCGCTCAGCACGTTTGGATATGTAGGGGATCGGGGATTCTGGAACCGACTGCTGCCCGACCTGCGCAGCATCGAGTACACGTTCTGGGCTAATCAATCCCGCACCTTCATCAGCCCCATTCTGCCCGTTCGGTTGCTGATATGGTGGGGGCGTATCAGCCTGGGCCTGCTGCTCCTCAGCTTTGTGGTCAACGGTCGGGTGGTCCGGCGTTATTCAGGCGCTTTAGTCACATTGCTGCTCTGGCCTATCACGTTCTTGCTGTTGCTGCTTGCGTATTGGGGTCGCTATGGACCATGGCCGTTCGGGCGTCTGCTGCTTCCGGCGCTGGCGCCAACATGCGTACTGTTCGTATGGGGATGGTACTACGGCCTTCCCCTAACCCTGCGGCGCCCAGGGCTGCTACTGTGCGCGACGGTGATCCTGGTGATCAGTGTTTGGCTTCCTTGGATCAGTCTGTATCCGCTGTTTCACCCGGCCTCAGAACGGCCTGCAGAGCAGATCGCCCAGCGGGTGGATATGACTTACGTGGAGGCCGATACCGGCGCCTCCATTGCCCGCCTGGTCGGCTATAGTCTGCTTGCCCGGTACGCTGTTCCCGGGACCTATTTCCCGCTCGAACTGTGCTGGGAGCCGCTTGGTCGGACGGACGTTCCCTATTCTGTGCTGGTGCAATTTCTGGACCTTAGCCGCTTTGATGCGGAGCACGGCCCGCCCGTCTGGGGAAGGCGCGAGACATATCCCGGGTTAGGCAGCCGCCCTACGGACCGTTGGCCACTCCGGCGCGTGTTCTGCGATACTGTTCTGGTATGGGTCTCGCCTGAGACGCCGACTCCGCTGGGTGCTGCGATTGAAGTGACTCTCTTTGACGCCGTAACCGGAGAGCGCCTGCAGGCCAGGGACGCGCAGGGCGCTCCTGTGGCACTGACATTTGTGGGCAGCGTAGCCGTACTGTCGCCGGCCCAGATGGTGCCCCCCGCGCAGCCGCCGCTCTACGTGTTTGACGGCGCTATCGGGCTCAACCAGGTACAGGCGCTATCCGGGGCAGAAGGTATCACACTGACGCTGACCTGGCAGTCTATTCGGCCCGTGCCCTACGACGCGATAACCTTTGTCCATCTGTTGGAGGCCGATCGTATCCTGGCCCAGGCCGACCGCCAGCCGCTGAACGGGCGCTTTCCGACCTCTTACTGGCTACCCGGCCAGGTCATCACCGATGTGTTCAGGTTGTCGCTACCGGCTGGCGTGGATGTCGAGGCACTGACGCTGGGGCTGGGCCTGTACCGCTGGCCCTCCCTGGAGCGGCTGCCGGTCATAGATGCACATGGCACGCCCCAGCGGGACAATGCTGTCGTGGTGGAGGTATCTCGGAAGCAGTAGATGCGATAGAGAGCTTGCCAGATTCCGCGTCTTGTGGTATAGTTACAGGCACAACCGAGATTGAACCACGGTGAGGTGCCCAGACCGCAAGGGAGGGCTTAAAAGGGGAAGTCCGGTGATCCGTCCGCAGGCCCCTGCGGACAGAGAGGCCGGCGCTGTCCCGCAACTGTAGTCCCGCTCTCCGGATGCATAGCAGGCCGGGGCCAGAGGCCGCATCCGGGCCGGGAGAGCCAGGTCGCCTGCCTTACCGTCGTTCCAGGAACCTGCGAGGACAGGGGAATGGAACTGTGGTTCGGCTGCATTGAACCCGGTCCCATACCCCCTTGTCGGACGACAAGGGGGTTTTCATTCCCCCTCAGCGCCTCGAAGGGGGAATTTTGTTTCCCCCCCGCTGGTTCCGCCTCGCGGTTGGATGTACCAATCCATCTTGAGAAAGGGGGTCAATATGTCGGTTCGCTGTTCTTACCTCACACGCTGGTTGGTATCTGCATTCACTGCTGTCGGTCTGGTGGCTCTGATCTTGCTGGGGCTCCATCTCTCTGGTAAACAGAGCCTGGCTCAGGACGCGGTAAACAGTGCCCACGTCGTTGTGCAGTTCTCCGACGGACGGACTGCCGTGCGGCCCATCACCTGGACGGGAGGGGGAATCTCCCGCGTCGCTGCCCTGCAACTAGCGGGCTTCAACGTCGAGTATATCACTGCTTATGGTAGCGACGTCGTGTGCCGTATAGATGGCGATGGCTGCCCTGCAAGCACCTGCTTCTGCGCCGCCAACTGGTGGGCCCAGGGGCAGTGGGCAGATGGTTGCGCAGCCCACTGGGACGATCAGACCTGGCCCCCGCCGCTGGTGCAGGACGGCGATGTCATTGCGTTCCGGAACAGCACGGATTGGGGCCTGGACGGGAAACTTCCGGCGGCTCCGGTTTACGTCGCCGCCTCCCGGGCGCTGGAGTGGATGCGCACCCAGCAGCAAAGCGACGGAAGTTACGCCGACGCCTTCGGTAAAATTGGCGCCTCGGTGCGTGCACTGATCGCCGTCGCCTCCGCTGGCTATGACCCGGACGAGTGGGGCAATCCCAGCCTCTACGATTTCTTGACAGAGGGTGCTCCGACTCAGACCCGTAATCCCGCGGCTTCTTCTGCCGCGGATGAAGGAAAGCTGACCGTTGGAC
>JAOAAG010000364.1 GCA_026418995.1 Anaerolineae bacterium | reverse complement strand
AGGCGGAGTTCCAGGCTGGGATGCTCCACCACCACTACCCCTGCCTGGCGGGAATGGTCAAGGACCCGGACTTCAACGATACGCTGATGCACGTCTCCGGACACATCATAAAAGACGAGGTCGCAGAGCAGGTGAAGCTGTACCGTGAGGTCGCATACATCGTGCCAGGGATACTGACCGGGCAGGAGAAAGTGGATCGCACCGACCCATAGTGATTCAGACGATCGCCCAGGCTCCCCACGGTAACTCCCGGGCCGGTGCTGGCTACCCCGTACACTGCTGGATGCCCGGCCGGTCACGGCGGTGCTAAAGGTCATCCTCCGCTCTCCATTCAACGCCGTGTGGCTGGCATCCCCGATGGCTGAGCCGACCGGGGACTTGATAAACCGGCCCTTCCATTGTATACTCCCCCATTACTGCAACGTGTGCCATCCCTTATTACCACGACCGGGATGGCCCGTCGTCGCGGCATCACGCTGTGCGAAACTGAGAGGACGGTGGAGATACAGAATGAACCCAGCAGATCTTATCCAGGCTGCTATACCACTTATTGAGCTAGCCATTGCCGAGGACATCGGCCCAGGCGATGCCACCTCCGAGGCCATTCTGCCGGAGGATCTGATTGTGCGTGGGCATATTATAGCCAAACAACAGGGCGTCATCGCCGGCATTCCGGTGGTCAGGGCGGTCTTCTCCCGCGTGGATCCGGCCATCCGCCTTATGTCCTACATCCACGATGGGGAGCCGGTACGCCCAGGGGATGTAGTGGCCGAGGTGAGTGGACCGGCACGAGGGCTGCTTGCTGCCGAACGCATCG
The DNA here is from genome assembly GCA_026418995.1 of Anaerolineae bacterium. Classification (GTDB taxonomy): domain Bacteria; phylum Chloroflexota; class Anaerolineae; order B4-G1; family B4-G1; genus JAOAAG01. The sequence goes on along the minus strand of JAOAAG010000364.1, from coordinate 16,348 downwards.
CCCTGAACTTCCTGCAACACCTCTCCGGCATCGCCACCCTCACCCGTGCCTACGTCGAGGCTGTGGCAGGCTCGGGGGCGGTCATCCTGGATACCCGTAAAACCCGTCCGGGCTATCGGGTACTGGAAAAGTATGCTGTGCGTATGGGCGGCGGCAGCAATCACCGCATGGGCCTGTACGATATGTTGCTGGTGAAAGACAACCATATCGAGGCTGCTGGCTCGCTCACGGCGGCTGTGATGCGGGCACGTCAGGCCCGGCCCGACCTGCCTCTCGAGGTCGAGGTCAAGAATCTGGATGAGCTACAGGAAGCGCTGGCTTTGAACGTGGACCGCGTGATGCTTGACAATATGTCACTTGACGAGATGCGCCAGGCGGTGGCACTCGCAGGCGGGCAGGTGCCGTTAGAGGCTTCCGGCGGGGTCAGCCTGGAACGTGCGACGGCTATTGCTGCTACAGGCGTTAATTTCATCTCGGTCGGTGCGTTGACCCACTCTGCCCCAGCACTGGACCTGAGTATGGAAATCACCAGGGAAAGATGGGACACCTCGACGTTCCGCACCATCTCGCACATCAAGTCCCGTTTGGGTGAACAACTGGTCATTCTGGGACACCACTATCAGCGCGACGAGGTCATTCAGTTCGCCGACTTCCGGGGGGATTCACTCAAGCTGGCCCAGGACGCGGCCAATTGCACCCAGGCCAGGTACATCGTCTTTTGCGGTGTCCACTTCATGGCAGAGACGGCTGCTATTCTGGCACAGCCAGGGCAGGTGGTGTTGCTACCGGAGATGGAAGCCGGGTGCCCACTGGCGGATATGGCCGCTCTCCCAGACGTTGAGGCCGCCTGGGAGCAGCTCGGTGAGGTCATGGATGTCGAGCGTGAGGTGACGCCGATCACTTACGTGAACTCTTCGGCTGAGCTGAAGGCCTTCTGTGGACGACATGGTGGGACGGTATGCACCTCCTCCAACGCCCAGGCCGTCCTTGCCTGGGCACTGGAACGCCGGCCCCGGGTCCTGTTTTTCCCCGATCAGCATCTGGGACGCAACACGGCAAAGCGTATGGGCATCCCGCTGGAGCAGATGTTGGTGTGGCATCCCGACCGTCCCTATGGGGGGCACGATTCACAGAAGCTGCAGCAGGCGCGTATTTTCCTGTGGCATGGCTTCTGCAACGTGCACCAGCACTTTCTGCCTGAGCATATTCTGGCCTGGAGGGAGCGCGACCCGGCTATCCGCATTATGGTCCACCCAGAGTGCATGATGGAGGTGGTGGACCTGGCCGACGAAGTTGGCTCCACCGCCTACATCGTGCGCCGGGTCGAGGAGTCGCCCCCGGGCGCCCGCTGGGCCATTGGCACCGAATGCAACCTGGTCAACCGTCTCCAGAAAGAGCACCCGGAACAGTTTATCGCCTCCCTCTCGCCCGAACCCAGCTACTGCCGGACGATGAACATGATCACTCCTGAGAAGTTGGCCCGCACGCTGGAGGGCCTGGTACGAGGCGAGATGATCACTCAGGTCACCGTACCGCCTGAGGTAGCGGAATGGGCGCGCGTGGCGTTGACGCGGATGTTCGAGGTGAGGCCGTGACTCCGGTCGAGACCGATGTGCTGATTATCGGTTGCGGGATCGCTGGAGCCACAGCCGCGCTCCGCCTGTCACAGGATCGCCAGCGCGAGGTCACCGTCATTACCCGCGCCGCCGACCCGCTGGATAGCAACAGCCGCTATGCCCAGGGGGGTATCGTGACCCTGGGAGAGGATGACAGCGCGGAGCTGCTGGTCAGGGACATTCTCGCCGCCGGCGCCGGCCTCAGCCTGCCGCTGGCGGCACGCCTTCTGGCTGAGGAGGGGCCACGACTGGTGCGGGAGGTGCTGATCGAACAATGCGGTGTCGCTTTCGACCGAACAGACGACGGGCGACTCGCCTTCGGCCAGGAGGCCGCTCACTCGCGGCCGCGCATCCTGCACGTGGGAGATGCCACGGGGCTGGCTATCGCTCGGGCGCTGGTTAACACGTTGCACGAGCGCCCCAATGTCCGCATCGTGACCATGGCCACAGCGGTGGATCTTATCACGTTCCCCCACCATGCCCGTGATCCCCTCGCCGTCTACGAGCCCATCACCTGCCATGGGGCCTACGTCTACGAACGCTCGCTGCGCACGGTACGCCGCTACCTGGCTGGTGCAACAGTGCTGGCCACTGGCGGGCTGGGACGGATCTATCGCTATACCACCAACCCGGAGGGAGCGCGTGGAGATGGGCTGGCGATGGCCTACCGCGCCGGAGCGCGCGTGATCAACGCCGAGTACGTCCAGTTCCACCCCACCACGCTGGCCGTGCCGGGGGGAGAAAGTTTCCTCATCTCTGAAGCCGTGAGGGGAGAGGGGGGCAAGCTGATCACGCCAGATGGCCGGGCCTTCATGTCCGACTATGCGCCTGAATGGGGGGACCTTGCTCCCCGCGACGTGGTCGCCCGCGCCATTCACCACGAGATGGTCGAGCACGGCTATCAGTACGTGCTGCTGGACATCCACTCCGCGCTGCCGGCCTGGCGCATTAAAGAGCGTTTCCCCACGATCTACGCACGCTGTATGGAGCTGGGGCTTGACATCACCCGCCAACCCATACCCGTGGTGCCGGCTGCCCATTATGCGTGCGGGGGGGTGTGGACGGACGAGTGGGGAAGGACCACGATCCAGAACCTCTACGCAGCGGGCGAAGTGGCCTGTACGGGAGTGCATGGGGCCAATCGCCTGGCCAGCACCTCGCTTTTAGAAGGGCTGGTGTGGGGTGACCGCGCGGCGCGGGATATCGCTGCCAGGGGAGCACTGCCCGTTGTCAAGCCGGAGGCGGTCCCACCCTGGGAAGAGGAAGGGCTTGAAGAAGAGGCGGATCCAGCGCTCATCTGGCGCGATATGCGCACGATCCAGCACACCATGTGGCACTACGTGGGCCTGGTGCGCTCGGCGAAGCGGTTAGCACGTGCCCTGCGCGATCTATATCACTTGAAAGAGGAAATCGAGAACTTCTACCGCACCACGCGCCTGAACGATGCGCTGATCGGGCTGCGCCACTGTGTGCAGGCCGCGATCATCGTCGCGGAGGCCGCACAACATAACCGGGTCAGCCGGGGCTGCCACTACCGGGACGACAGCAAAAGCTCTGGCGTGATATAGGTGCACAACGCAGGATGACCTCGCTTCCCCCCCCGCCTCCTGTCCCCGACCGCGCGGGTCAGCGTACACCTTACCAGCCCTGTCCGCCCACACCACGTTGGTGAACACACCGCGCTGCCACGGACAACCGTGCGTACCCCCGCGCTCACCAGGCGACAGAGTGCTGGTACATTGAGGGCATCCGCCCGCTCCGTGCGCAGCGGTTTCCCTGCTTGCTCCCTCCGCCCATCCGGCCGTGTGCTCACGGCCGTTCGGAGCAGACAGGTGAACCGACCCGCTTGACTCTCCGGCCTCCGCTCCGCAGGGCCAGGCCCATTCCGCTGAACACGACCAGCAAGCACAACCGCGCTCAAGTTGACAAATCGCACCCTTTATGCCAAAATACACCCAAGCTAACCTCACAAAGCGGTTACCCCATGGGCAATATGGTTTCACGGAGACGAGCGCAATCCCACGGCGATCCACCACGTTGGAAGAAATTGAGCCATACGCAAACGGCATGTAGCAGGATGTTACGAAACCACCTGACTAACAGAGCCGCCCCCTGCACACCCGCAACGCTGGACTTCGCCCCGTCAATCGTTTCAAGCGGTATGGGCAGGCATACTTTCCAGCAGGACATCGGGCAACCGGCTCAGGGTACCACTCCGATTTCCGTAATGACTGTCACTACTGGCAAACAGGAGGCTCCATGCGCGAATCACACCATGCAGAATCCTTTGTCTCGCCGGTCTGGAAACGCTACACCTCCATTGTAGCGGAACGCGCCGAGGGCGCCTACATTTACAGCGCAGACGGCACGCGCTACCTTGACTTCACCTGTGGAATCGCCGTGACCAACACCGGCCACTGCCATCCACGAGTAGTGCGAGCCATCCAGGAGCAGGCGGCTAAATTGCTGCACGGGCAGGTCAACATCGTGTATCACCGGCCGCTTCTGGAACTGGTCGAGGAACTGCGCACCATCGTGCCGCCTCCCATTGACTGTTTCTTCTTTTCCAACAGCGGCGCAGAGGCAGTCGAGGGCGCGGTCAAACTGGCCCGCCAGGCTACAGGTCGGCCCAACATCATCGTCTTCCAGGGCAGCTTCCACGGCCGCACCGCACTGGCGATGGCGCTGACCACCTCCAAAACCATCTACCGCGCCGGGTATCAACCTTTGCCAGCAGGCATCTTCGTCGCGCCGTACCCTTACGCCTACCGCTACGGCTGGGACGCCGAACAGACCCTGGCGTTCTGCCTGCGCGAACTGGAGGTCCTGCTCAAGACACAGACCGCGCCTGCGGAAACGGCGGCCATCCTGGTCGAACCGGTGCTTGGTGAAGGGGGCTACGTCGTGCCACCGCCGGGCTTCCTGCGGGAGCTACGCCGCCTCTGCGACAAGCACGCCATCCTGCTCATCGCCGACGAGATTCAATGCGGCTTCGGGCGTACTGGCAAATGGTTCGCCGTCGAGCACTCCGGCGTTGTGCCGGACATCATGGTGATGGCAAAGGGACTGGCCTCTGGACTCCCGCTCTCATGCGTGGCGGCGCGGCGTGAACTGATGGAACGCTGGACGCCCGGCTCGCACGGAGGCACCTACGGAGGCAACGCCGTCGCCTGCGCGGCAGCGGTTGCCACAGTACGCGTCATCCGCGAGGAGGGCCTGCTGGAAAACGCCCAGCGTCAGGGAACGCTCCTGCTGCACCGGCTGCGCGAGCTGCAACGCGAATTCCCGCTCCTCGGCGACGTGCGCGGGCTGGGATTGATGGTCGGCGCCGAGTTTACCACCCCCGACGGCGAGCCGGACCCTGTGACGGCCCGGCAAGTGATCGAGCGCTGCCTGGAGCGGCAGTTGCTGCTGTTGACCTGCGGCACCTACGATAACGTCGTGCGCTGGATGCCACCTCTCATCGTGACCGCCGAACAGATCGAGACGGCGGCAGAGATATTCAGGCAATCACTTTCCCTGACCTTCAACCCCTAACCCCCAACCCCTAACCCCCAATCCCTAATCCCGAAAGAAAGGAGGTAGCAATGGAATACGAATACGCAGGTCTGATTATCGGAGGCATCGTAGTCATCCTTCTGGTTCGGCTGGGCATCGGCTACTGGGCCTCGCGACGTGTGGAGACCACCGTGGACTACGTGGTGGCAGGCCGACGCCTGCCGGTCTGGATGGCTGGTCCCTCCATCATGGCCACCTGGTTCGCCGCCGAGACGCTGATGGGTTCCAGCGCCAGTGCCTACCGCTTCGGTTTCCAGGGAGTAGTCTTCGACCCCTTTGGCGCAGCGCTGTGTCTCATCCTCTCCGGCTTCCTGGTCGTGCGCCTGGCGCGGCGGGCCGAGTACCTGACGCTGATGGACTTCTATGAACGCCGCTTCGGCAAGACGATGTCGGTGCTGGGCGCAGTGCTCCAGATCATCACCTACTTCGGCTGGACGGCAGCGCAGATCGTGGCTGGCGGAAGCATCCTGCATGCGCTCCTGGGTTGGCCGCTTCAGGCCGGTATGATCCTGGTGGCTACCGTGGTCACCTTTTATACCATGATGGGCGGGCTGTGGGCCGATACCGCCCTTGACTTTATCCAGATGTTCCTCATCTGCTTCGGATTGGTGATTACTTTTGGCATCGTCGTCGGAAAAGTGGGTGGCTTAAGCGCATTCCTTGGCCTGGCCGGCTCCCAGGACGTGTCGCAGCCCTTCGCGCTGTGGCCCATCCGCGACGAGGGATACCTGGGCTACACTGGCTACCTGGGCTGGTTCTACTACCTGGCGGCCTGGATGGCCATCGGCCTGGGTAGCATCCCGGCGCAGGATTACCTGCAACGCACCTGCGCAGCAGAGAGTGAGTCCACGGCGGTCAAGGCCACCTATCTGGCCGCAGTTCTCTACCTGATCTTCGGCATCCTCCCGCCGCTGCTGGGTGTGGCGGCCTACGGCGCCATCGGCCCGGACCTTGAAATCGAGGAAACGGAGTTTGTGCTCGTCTCCATGGCGATGAAATATATGCCGCCGCTTCTGGTGGCGATCTTCATCGCAGCACTGGCTTCGGCACTGATGAGCACCTCCGACAGCTCCATGCTGGCCGGAGCGACGATGTTCACCGAGAACATCGTCAAAGTATTCAAGCCGGACCTCTCTGACCGGGCTCAGCTCTGGCTGACGCGCCTCAGCCTGCTGGTAACCGGCATCATCAGCCTGCTCATCGCGCTCTTCGCCGCGACGATCTACCGCCTGGCCGTACTGAGCTGTACCACCATCCTCGTCGGCATGGTCGCGCCCTACCTCATCGGCATGTACTGGAAGAAGGGTAACCACGTCGGCGCGCTGGCCTCCCTCATTGGCGGCACCGTGCTGTGGATCATCCTCACCTTCGTCTACTATCCCACGACGCTGGAAGCCTGCGGCGGATACGTGGACGATGCCATCTGGGATGCAGTCTACATCGCCTCGACGCCCGCATTCCTGGCCTCAGTGGTGTTGTTTATCGGTGGTTCGCTTCTCACGCAGAAGATAGACCCGCCCAAGCCACTCACGGACCTGCACGGTAAGCCCGTGGATATGCGCAACCCCCTGGGCATCAGGCTGGGAAAATGAAGGAGGCAAGAGACAGGAGCACGAAGCAAGGGACAGCAGCAGAAGACGGGGCGAATATCCCGACAACGTGAGACTGACGTCTAACCGCAGAGATACGGGGTAGTCAGAGAAAAAGGTATCTGAAATCTCTGCGTTCTCTGTGCCTCTGCGGTTAGTCTACCATTGTGAGGCTAACAATGGCCGGAGGAAGGCGATCAGCTCATCCCGCATATCCTCACGGCGCAGCGCCATCGCGATATTAGCTTTGAGATGGCGGAGCGGGTCACCGGCCGCCATCCACGTCCCCTCGATCGGCTGGATGACGACGCGCGAGCGGGCTGCCAGCCGATCCACCGCGTCGGCCAGCCACAGCTCCCCCCCCTTGCCCGGCTCCAGCGTTCCCAGCACCTCAAACAGCTCGGGCGTGAAGATGAAGTGGCCGATCTGGACCCAATTGGAGGGAGCACTGCCAGGAGCGGGCTTCTCGACAACGTATGCCATCTCGTTGGAGGAGCCAGGCTTCAGTGCGATGCACCCGTAGAGGTGGGTCTCCTCATCCGGCACCTGACAGGCAGCCACGAGGGCCGCCGGCCGCAGACGCTCGAAGGCCTGACACATCTGCTGTGGCACTGGCACGTCAGCCAGGACAATGTCATCGCCGAACATGTAATAGAAGGGCTCGCCCGGCGTCAGCCACGCGCGAGCGGCCAGCGCGGGTGAGGCATTGCCGTAGGGCAGTGTTTCGGACTGGCGCACGAACACAATATCGGCCAGGCGCGAGATGCGGCGGACTTCCTCCAGCAGCGCGAACTTGCCGGCCTTTTCCAGATGCTCCTCCAGCTCCGGCACCGGCGCGAAGTGACGCTGGATCACGCCGCTACCTCCCCGTACCACGATGATGATCTCCGTAATCCCCGCCGAGACCAATGCCTCCACATGGTGTTGAATCAGAGGCACACCCGCTACCGGAAAAATCTCCTTGGGAATAGCTTTGGAAGCGGGCAGGAAGCGCGTTCCGTACCCAGCAATCGTGATCACGCCTTTCACTCCGTCTCCTCCCTCCTGAAAAATGGCGGTCGCTCTACCCGCCACAGGGCATAGATGCCGGCAAGCAGCGTGAGGCCCCCCACGACGTATCCTTCGACGACCGAAGCCCTGGTCACGAACGTCGCCAACAGCCCCAGGACAAAGGAGACGACATACAACGTAAGCACCGCCTCGCGCCCGGTCAGGCCCGCCGCCACCAGCCGATGCGAGATGTGGTCTTTGCCAGGCGTAGTGGCTGGGTTCAGCCCTCGCCGCAGACGCGAGACGATGACCAGCGTGGTGTCGAAGATCGGCAATCCCATCACCAGCACCGGCACCATCCATGTGACGAAGTTCACATTGTCGGGGAAGCGCAGCTTGATGCCGATAGCGGCCAAGGTGAAGCCCAGAAACAGAGCCCCCGAGTCCCCCATAAAAATGCTGGCCGGGTTGAGATTGTAGAACAAGAAGCCCAGGCAGGCCCCCAGCACGGCTATCGAAAGCGCTCCGACCAGGTACTGCCCGCTGAATGAACACATCAGCGCAAAAAACGCGGCGGCGATGGCGGAGACACCGCCTGCCAGCCCATCCATGTTGTCCAGGAAATTGATGGCATTGGTAATATAGCCAACCCACAACACGGTCGCGATCAGGTTCAACAGCGGATGACGGAACAGGCCGACATAAATGCCGCTGACATAGAGCAACAGAGCAGCCAGTGCCTGTCCGATCATCTTTACCAGCGGGCGCAGCCCCCACCGGTCATCCACCAGGCCCATAAAGGAAATCCCGGTCGCCCCGATGAGAATGGCTCCGAACTCGTGAAAATTGCGCCATTCCCCCAGCACAAGCGCAGCAGCGAGCACCGCAAGGTAAATAGCTACTCCTCCAATGCGGGGCACCGGCTTCAGATGAATCTTCCGTGCCTCCGGCCGATCCATCAGCCCCACACGCGGAGCCAGCCATCGCGCGGCGGGCGTCATTCCGATGGCCAGCACCAGTGCCCCGGCAAAGACGAGGATATACACGCTCATGGCTGCGGTGTTTCCAGTAGTTGCTGAATCTGGGCTACCAACCCTTCCAGCGCACTGCGTTGCTCCTCCGGAGCCACCTCCAGCGCCCTCTGGGCGTAAAGCAACGCCTGCTCCTGCTTTCCGAGCTGGCTGTACAGCCGGGCAATGACCTGGAGGAGGTTCCAGGCATCTTTGGCATTGGGCTGTAGCTCCAGCGTCCTGGTGAGGGCAAAAATGGCCTTTTCCCACTGCTGTGCTGCCAGGTAGGTATCGCCCAGTGCTCTCCAGACATCGCCATTGGTGGGCTTTAATCGCAGGGCCTCCTCATAGCACCGGGTCGCCTCCTCGATGTTCCCGCGCTGACGGTTCACATCGCCGCACACCAGCCAGGTTTGGTCAAACTCGGCGTCCACTTCCAGCGAGGTACGCAACGCACGCTCGTACCCCTCGACATCCCCCAGGCCGTAGAAATAAAGCATCGCCCACTCGTTCCACAGGATGGCATTGTGCGGGCTGAGCATCGTGGCCAGGGCATAATTCTCCGACGACTTTTCGAGCAGGGCGCGCTTGGTGTGCTCATCGGCTGCGAAATCAGCCCAGCGGCGGTACATACGGGCCAGGTTGGCGCTGTGATCAGTGTTCAACGGATTCAACTCGCGAGCCTGGATCAGCACCCGTTCCGTTTCCCTCATCAGGGCCTCACGCACAGCCGGGTCGTTAATGGTCGAAGCATACTCGAGATAAGCCCGGCCCAGATACAGATGATAGAAATCCTCTTTAGGCGCCAACTCAATCGCACGTTTGTAATGCTCGATGGCAATCAACCACTGGCCGCCCCGGTCGTAGGGCTCACCTTGCTTGTAGATGATATCGGCTTTGATGGGCTGCAGATTGCTCACCGAGATCACAGCGCCCACCGCGATCACCAGCACCAGCAGCGCGAAGGCGCCCCAAGGCTGTACCGTTTCCCTGGGTCGCTCCCTGAGCTCCAGATAAAGCACGAGGCCACCTGCGATCAGGGTAAAGAGAATGAACCAGTAGTAGGCCGTCAGGAACCCGGCCACACGTTCCGCGATGCGCAGCACATCCTGCAGCGATTGAGCCTGGAAACCCATCAGCGCGGCCTGTTTACCAGCCAGCACCAGCGCGAAGCTAAACCCCACCGTGAACGAGACCAGCAGATAGAGGACAAATGCCAGGATACTATCTCCCTTACGTGTCCGACACAGGCCGCTGGCGGCCATCTCCGAGATATAGATGATCCCTCCCATCACCCAGGTAATGAGGAAGATCATCAACGCCCCGTAAGACGTGCGGCTCTGCTGCGCCGGGAGAACGGTCAGAGCACGCCAGATGATGCGTACCGGCTGAGAGAGCCGCTCCGCGTTGGTGACGAAATCGAAAGCCAGCGTGCCCAGGACAAACCCGCCCACCAGCGCTGTGATAAGCACAGGATATACCCACCTCAGCGGTGAGGGCGGAGCTGGCGGATGAACAGGCACGGCTTCCCGCTTCCGGCGGCGCCGCTTATTGAGCAGCTCCTTCTTAGCCTCCGCTTCCTCTTCCCCGGCAGTGGCCTCACGCAGGAATCCCGCCCCTGCCACGACAAACGCTCCGGCGTAGGCCCAGAACGTAGTCCGGGTTGAGGCAATCGCGATACCGAAATTGATCTCGACGAAATGGGCCACAACGGCACACAGAATGCCGATGAGCAAAAAGGCGTAGGGGTGGAGCTGGGGAGTGTCCGTATCCCAGTAGACAGAGAAGGCATAAACGAGAAGGTAAACAAACATCCCGCCGATGATACCGATAGGGATGGCCAGGCAGAAGAAATGCACACCCACACGCGGCACGACCACCGCGATGGCAACGATGGCCCCAGCGACGAGCAGAGCGAAGAAGAGCGTACGCCGCCAGTCGGAGGGGAGGAGCCCCAGCCAGCGCAGGCCGAAGTAGAACACACCCCCGAACATCCACAGATAAGCAACGAAGCCCAGCACACCGGTGATAATCAGCGAGTCCAGCGTCTCATTATGAGAACGGTCAGGCGAGGCCGTGCGTGATTCGTAGTGGCCCAACAGCGGTGGGTAGAAGGGGTTATAGGCCACGTACATGGATTCCGGGCCGTAACCGACCAGGACACGGATAGCGTTGAAGGGATCAGCACGCCCGTTAGGATAGGCACTCGTCGGGGGGTAACGGATTGGCTCGTGCGGCAGGAAGAGGTCCAGCCCTCCCACCCAGATGAGATTGCGCACCATGCCTGTGCCACTCTCAGCGTTAAGGACGTTCGCTATCCGGCTCAACGAGGGCTGCTGGCGGGCCCATGCGTTGAGCGGCCCCCCCGGGTTCACGGCGAAGAAGCCAGCGCTGGCACAGATGGATAGCACCAATACACTGGCCCACAGCCAGCGCCACCCCTGCCGCCGGACGACGAAGGCCAGCCAGCTTCCGAACAGAGTCACCACAGCTCCCAACGCAGCCAGTCCCTGCGGCAGGTCGCTTTGCTCCCCGAAAAACTCCCGGCCACCGAAATAAATAATCACCGCCATCAACCCGGCAGCACCCAGGCTGGCCATCCCAAAAATCACCCCACGCACCAGGTCTCTGACCAGCTCCGGTGGTCGGAACGGGCGCTCCCGTCGTGCCGCCTGCTGGAGCATGAGTAGCCCCAGGAAGCCCCACATCCCCAGCCCGGCCAGCAAGCCCATCAGCGGCCCACGGCTCTGGGTGTAAAAGGTGGCGATCAGTTGTACAAGCAAAATAAAGATATAGGCCGAGGCACGGAGCACATCCGCCACTCCCGTTTCCTCACTGGTGAGGATGGAGCGGAAGGAACTGAGGATGCGGGCGAGCGTGGGCGGGGTGGTCATAATCAGATAAGCGGCGACGAAAATCGCATTCCCCATATTCGAGGCCACCCGCGCGGTTACGTCGCCGCCCCAGGGCAGCGGATCCAGCCTATTACGCTGCAGCATGCCGTAGAGCGAGATGGGCAGGCTGTTGAGGATCACCACGGTGATCAGCCGCTCCACCTGCTCCCGCGTACGCATCTCCTGGAGGATGATGAGAAAAATCACGATATAGGACAGGGTAGTGTAAGTACCCTGCAGGCGCTGATAGGAGCCGAGCAGGCTGACCCTTGGGGTGACGGAGAAGACCGTGCTGAGAATGTAGACAACCACGGTGAACAGCGTGGGGAGGAGCAGCGGGGTACGCCAGGTGAGTTCAAGGGCACGCCGACCGCTGACCCGGTCTTCGATATATTTGGTCACCCACGCGGCGGCCATAATCAAAGCCACGGTGCGCAACGTGGTTAACTTATCCGGCTCAAACACGCGGCTGGAGTAGACGTTGAAGAACACTGGCGTGATGATGACCGCCAGCAACCAGCCCACCTCCAGCACTTTACTGCAGAACGCGCTCAGTTTGGTTGAACTCATTCTCCGGCCCTCGCCAGTGTCAGGTGACGGTACTTTTGGAAGTGACTGTCACCTGAAACCACTCCACCGTTCGGCGCAGCCCTTCCTCCAGCGTAGTGCGGGCCTCGAAGCCCAGCACTTCCCGTGCCCTGGTCACATCGGGCACGCGCCGGCGAGTCTCCTCGAACGCCGGCCCGTAAGCCTGCTCGTAGGGCACATGCACGATCTCCGAGCTGCTGCCAGTTAATTCCCGCACCAGCCGGGCCAGTTCCAGGATGCTTGTCTCCCGGTCGGAGCCAATGTTAAACACCTGCCCGGCTGCTTCTCGCAACGTCGCTGCGCGGACGGTCCCCTCCACCGTATCGGCTACATAAGTAAAGCAACGCGTCTGCCTCCCATCATCGTAGACCGTTAGAGGCTGGCCCTGGAGGGCCTGAGTAATGAACCTGGCAATGACGCTGCCATACCCTTTGGGATCGAGTCGGGGCCCATAAGCGTTGAAGTAACGCACCACCGAGACCGGCAGCCCCTTCCTGGCATAAGCCAGCGCGAAATACTCATCAATGGCCTTGGCATCTGAGTAGGACCAGCGACCTACAGTAGTGGGACCAAGCACGCGATCGCTGTCCTCACGCAGGGGCACCTGGGTGGACTTGCCGTAGATTTCCGAGCTGGAGGCGATCACCGTACGCACCCAGTATTTGAAGGCCATTTCGAGCACGTTTTCCGTGCCGCGCACATTGGTGACGATGGCGCCCAGCGGATCGTCCACGACGTACTTGACACCCACCACGGCTGCCAGGTGATAAATCAGTTCCACCTGACGCACCAGCCGTTCCAGGGTGCCGAGATTGAGGATGGAATCATTGACAAAGTGGAAACGCTCGCTTCCCAGATGATGCTCGATGTTGCTGACTTTGCCTACGGAGAGATTGTCTATCACCGTGATCTCATGGCCCTGGGCCATCAGGTAGTCCACGAGATTAGAGCCGATAAAGCCAGCACCACCTGTGACGAGGATGCGCATAGTTGCTCCGGGATACGCCAGTCTGAACCCTGATGGGGAGAATCTTACCTCAAACGGCCAAAAAATCAAGTCCAGGCCGTATTTGAGCTAGAACATGCGCAAAGTAACCAGGAAAAAGTGGAGCAGACATAGAAGACCAGTGGGAAGCCTGGCTGAACCTTCGCCCCTGCCTGACGACGCTTCAGACCGCCCGCGTATCCGTACATCCAGTCCGGCCCCAACAGCGATTTCAGGCACACACGGTCGGATACCCTCTTGCCAGCTATCCGCTACGCCAGGCGCTTTAACATAGGCACCAGCTTGTACTTGCGCTGATGTTTATCCAGCAAGTGGTCCAGGTATGCATGCCATTCCGCTGTCCGGCCTGCAGCCAGCAGAATATCCTGCCCCTTGCGGAGCCACTCTATGGCGGTCTCGTAACGGTCCGCTTTGCCCGCATCCATTATGGCCTCAGCCTGCTGGCAGCATTTGCGGAACGCCCAGTCGGGATATTCCCCCTGCACTGCCTCGATGACCTTTCCAAGGGGACTGAACCAGGATGTCCGATCCACAAGGTCCATAGCCTGGCGGTACATGCGCTCGTACAAATATACGTCCACAATCTCCCCAACATCACGGCTCGCTTCCACGATGCGGAGGGCCTGGGGACGGAGGTCGGGCCAGTGGGCGCCGGTATGTTCGGCAAGCCATTTGTAATTGTCCAAGGTCACCTTTGCCTCCAGCGCTTTCCAGGCTGCCCTGCCGGCCAGCTCCGTCCGGCCACGGGACTGCGCTTCGTCTCGCAACCACTCGGCCAGCTCAGCCCTACCCACCGGATACTCAAGGCTCAGGCCATACTCGGCCAGCTCCAGCCCTCTCTCTACCTCGTTATGCTCGATCAGCTCGCGGGCGAACACATGCACTTCCTGGGGAATGGTCAGAAGCTCATACGCTTCCTTGATCGCCATGTCAGTACGCCCCAGGCGGCGCAACATCTGGACGTAGAGCAAGTGCTGCCCCTCGGCCTGGGCAAGATTGAGGTACTCCTCAAACTGCCCACGCCGCTCCAGAATGTCCAGGCGAATGACGGCTAGATCATCGGCAAATGCCGGAGCCTCTCCCTCCCAGGCGCCTTTCTCGGTGATATGGCCCTGCATCGCAGCGACCAGGGGCGGGTAGTCCCATCCCTGTTCAGCAGCGGTGACAGCGATCTCCAGTGCCTCACCCCCAGGCATACTACCAGCCCAGCGGCCCAAGGTTTTGCTCCAGTGCGCCCGTTCCTGGGGGCTCAGATCAGCCTGCAACACAGCGCGAGCCCACACCCTGCCGAAGTCATTCAGATACTCGTCTTCCTCTATGTAATCGGCCAGCTCCTCGTCAAGGCTCCGCCATCCCTCCACCCAGGCCATGGTCGCTGCTTCCAGCACTGCGATCGCCTGCCGGGCATTGTCCGCCTCCAGACACGCTTCTGCGCTCTCCAGAGCTGGTTCCAGAGCGGCGCCGAACTCCACATACCCCTCATCCAAGTACTCATCGTAAGACGTCCTGGCAACGGCTCGCAGCTCAGCCTTGATCTGGCGCTGCAGGAACGCCAAGTCTACGGAGGAAGGGGACGGCACATTGTCAGCGGGACTGGTGGAGGCGAGGAGCAGCTCTTCCGCCGTCTCCACGATCTGGGGATGGATTCCAGCCAGTTGCAGGAGCAGCTCCACCAGCCGCTCATGACTCAGGCCCCTCAGCAGGCTGGACAGCGGAGGGCGCACCTCGATCTCATGAGGATGATGAAGCAGATGGAGGAGGGTAGCGACGATATGTTTGCAATCGCCGCCCCAATCATATGGACAGGTACAATGCGCCGCAAGGATGTCACTGTTCGGGGCAAAGGTTACCCGTACCAGATACGGCTCATACTGGCTGCCCTCCACCTCAGCGGTAAGGGTATCTTCCCGCCAGATCACATTGGCCACATGCGCTGCGTAGAAATACTCCACTCCCCGCTCCCAAGATTGAGCGGTGGCACGCTTGCGGATCTTCTCTTCGGTTATCCTGGGTAGAGCACTCATCGGCAAAATTCTCACAAGAATAAGGCCACAGGTAGGACAGCTCCTCCGGGCCGCTGACTGTCATCAACTCTGACCTGATTCCACTCCCCACCACTCCACCATCATCCCTTACCCGGCCTGTTACCCACAGCAGTGCCCCTGCTTCGCCGCGCGTTGAATTGTAGCATCTTTCCGCTGCAGCGCAACATTATGCAGAAAGCCCAGCCGATTTTGAGTTTGTACAAAGCATGTTATAATCGTTCCGGCGTGTAAGGTGAGCAAGTTACTCTCCAGAACGGTAGATCAAGAGTCTTCCCAAATGCAGGAACAGGTAGAAACGTTCCTCCGTTTTGAAGCTGCCGGACACGGCTACTCGCAGCATACCATCGCGGCCTACCGTAACGACCTCACCCAACTATTGGAATATCTGACAAAAGAGGGCATTGCCTCCTGGCAGGATGTGGATCGGGACTGTATCCAGCAGTATATCCGCTACCTGAAAAATCGGGAGTACGCTCCCTCGACCGTAGCGCGCAAAATTGCTGCGCTCAAGTCGTTCTTCCAGTTCCTGGTTGTCGAAAAAGTGGTCGAGGATGACCCGACCTCGGCCGTGGAGTCGCCTCCGGTCACCAGGCCCCTGCCCCGCGCCCTCAGCCGGGAGGAAGTAGCCCGCCTGCTGGCAGAGCCAGCCAAGTCCCATACTCCCAGAGCGCTGAGGGATACCGCGCTGCTTGAATTGATGTATGCCACCGGCATGCGTGCGGCCGAGGTCATCAGCCTGACCGTTGACGCAGTTGACCTGAAGGCCGGGACGGTGCGTTGCGTCGGCAAGGGTAACAAGGAGCGCATCCTGCCGCTGTACAAGCGAGCGTGTGAAGCACTGAGTAATTATCTCGAAAAAGGCCGCCCACATCTGGTAAGCGATAAGAACGAGAAAGCCCTCTTCTTAACCCGTCGCGGGCGTCCTTTCACCCGCCAGGGGCTCTGGGCGCTGATCAAGGAATACGCCAGGGCTGCCGGCATCGAGCGCGAGGTCACGCCCCATATGCTGCGCCACTCCTTCGCCACCCACCTGCTCTACGGCGGCGCAGGAC
>JAOAAG010000310.1 GCA_026418995.1 Anaerolineae bacterium | reverse complement strand
GCCCGAATCTCATCGTAAATCTGGGCCGCAATGGCCTTACCGTCAATGATTTGTGCAGTCATCGTTACCTCCTGTGAGATACGGGGTACGGAATACACGACACGCAACGCGTAGCGTATGCGTATTGCGTATTGCGTATTGCGTGTTGCGTGTTGCGTGTTGCGTGTTCCGTTACAGACGCAGATACGAATCCGTATAGATCACTTTGTTAAGCAACACCTGAACTGTCTTCCAGATATCGGCCTGTTGTGGGTCGGAGAAGTCCACATCCTCAGGCTGGAGCTGCTCCATTGCCGCCACCCGGTCGTGCAGTTTCAAGAGCAGCCGGTTGAGCGCGGTGCTGTCATCGCGCTGCTCGACAACACGGATCCACTCCATCAGCTCGCGGTCGAGGGGATCAGCGATAACCATGTCAATGCCCGCGCCCATCAACATGACCATATAGGTACGGTTCAGCAGCGGTCGCATCTCGGCAGGCACGGCATTGGAGACGTTAGAGAGTCCCCCGTTGGTCAGCGGGGGCGGGTCCCAGGCATACTTGAGGGTACGGACCGCTTCGATGCATTCGGGACAATATTCCTGGCAGCCGGAGACGGTCAGCACCAGCGGGTCAATGATCAGGTCGGTGATGGGGAAATCAATTTCCAGCATGCGGGGAATCAGCTTCTCCAGCGCGATACTGACTCGCTCGTCGGCGCTGACAGGGATCATCCCCTCGCCCATAGTCAGGGCAATCAGGCGGGTGTTGTACTTCTTAGCTACCAGCGGCACCGTCTCCAGGCGCTCTGGCCGCGCGTCGGTGGAGTTGATGATCGGTTGGGCCTTAGTCACCGTCTCGCATGCAGCCTCAATAGCGGCCAGGTTGGTGGTGTCAAAAGCCAGCGGCACGTCCACGACCTGCTCGATTGTCTCCACCAGCCAGGGCAGGATTTCATGGCCGGCCTTTTTCTGAGGGCCAATGTTAAGGTCTATCGCGTTCGCCCCTGCCTCGACCAGGCGTACCGCCAGGTCCTGGAAAAATTTGGCATCCCGATTGGCGATGGCCTCCTTAACCTTCGGTGAGATAATATGGATGTTCTCAGCAATAATATACATTTCTACCTCCCTTAAGGACTGAATTACGCTTCGGCTGGAGGTAACGGTCACTTCCAAAAGTGACCATTACCTTTTTGCCCTACCCGACCAGTACCTTTTGCGCAATGTCTCGCACCGCCTGATAGACTGCCGTCTCTGGCGGTAACTGGATCAGTGGCCGTCCACCGATTTCAAACTCAGCCATCGCGGGGTCCTCGGGAATCGTCCCGATCAGCTCCAGGCCACTCCGGGCGACAGCCTCCGCTAATGGTGGTGGCAGCCCATCCCGCGCCCGGTTTACGATCAGATAGACACGCCCCACCCGGATGTGCAGCCCGGGAATCATCCGTGCCATCTCCTTAGCCGCCGCGATCCCTCGCTGAGTGGGGTCGGTCACCAGCAACAGCACATCCACGTCGCGGGTGGTACGGCGGCTGAGGTGCTCCATTCCGGCCTCGTTGTCAATCACCACGTAGTCATAGTGAGTCCCCAGCCGGTCTATAATGAGGCGCAGCATCTGATTGGCCGCACAGTAGCAACCAGGCCCCTCCGGGCGGCCCATCGCCAGCAAGTCCACTCGCTTGCCTTCTACCAGAGCCATCTGCACCTGGTAGTCCAGGTACTCCTGTTTGCTCAACCCGCCCGGCATCGAGCCGGCCAGTGCCCCGCTGGACTGAACAAGTTGCAGCATCTCCTCACGGATATCGCCGATGGTCTGCTCGACTTCCAGGCCCAGCACCAGCGGGAGGTTCATCGCCGGGTCGGCGTCAATGGCCAGTACCGAGCCGCCCCGCTCCTCCAGCAGATAGCGGATGAGGCATGCTGCGACGGTTGTCTTTCCTGTCCCGCCTTTGCCTGCCAATGCGATGGTCTGGGTCACCCCTTCCCCCTGTCAATGAGATTGTATCCACTCCCAGGTAGTCTACCGAGAGTTTAACTCAATCCTCAAAACTTGTCCAGATTAGAACGACCTGTAGCGGAGCTGACCGGAAACTCAGGACAGGAGCACTTCCCGCACGGCTGCGATGACGTATTCGATATCCTCGTCGCTAACCCAGTAATGAGTCACTGCCCGGAAGCGCCCCAGCTCCCGCCCCAGCACCAATACGCCACGCTGTGCCAGTCCAGTCACCACTTCTTCCGGGGTCTTGTTGACGGCGGGCCCATCCAGCCAGAAGTAGAGGATGTTCGTGGCCACCGGTCCAACCCTGACGCCCGGAATATCTGCCAGCCCCTCGGCCAGTCGCCGGGCCCGGGCGTGGTCTTCCTCCAGCCGCTCGGTCATCTGCTCAAGGGCGACGATACCTGCCGCCGCCAGCACGCCAGCCTGACGCATACCCCCGCCCACAACTTTGCGCGCTCTTCTCGCCCCAGCGATGAAAGCGCGGTCGCCGCACAGGAGCGAGCCAACCGGAGCACACAGCCCTTTGGACAGACAAAACATCACCGAATCCACGTCTTTCACCAGCTCTCGCACATCCACCCTGAGAGCCACAGCGGCATTGAAAATACGCGCCCCGTCTAAATGTACCCTCAACCCCCGTTTGTGGGCCAGATGGGCTACCTGTCGCGTATACTCAACCGGGAGCGGCATGCCGTCGCAGATGTTGTGCGTGTTTTCCAGGCAGAGCAGCCGGGTGCGGGGGAAGTGGACATTGTCTTCCCGGATGGCCTGCTCGATGTCCTCTGGTTGCAGCGTACCATCGGGCTGATTGGGTATAGGGTGCGGGACGATCCCGCCCAGAGCAGCCATCCCGCCCTGCTCGAAAAGATAGATATGGCTGCGGTCTCCAATGATAGCCTCATCGCCCCGTTCGCAGTGGGTGAGCAGCGCGACCAGATTGCCCATCGTACCGCTGGCTACAAACAGCGCCGCTTCCTTACCCAACCGCTCCGCGGCCAGTTCCTCCAGCCGGTTGACGGTCGGATCCTCCCCAAACACATCATCGCCCACCTCTGCGCGGTACATCGCCTCGCGCATCGCCGTGGTGGGGCGGGTGACCGTATCACTGCGTAGGTCAACTATTCTCATAGGTGCTCCTACCTCCGTTCCATCCGCTCATGGCTAAGCTGTGCTCTGATGTCGGGAATAACTTTGGCCTCCTCTCCTGGCAGCTCAACACCCCGATCCTCCAATGGATGGTAGCACTTGTCCGCCCCCGGATCGCCTGGCTGAGCTGAGTGGCCGGGCGCTTCATTGTCTCCTGGCGCTGATAGTAAGACTCCATCATCATCTCGCCGATTTGAGCGCTGGTCCGGCTGATAACCCGGGGGCTGTCTGTCCAGTAGCGGGAGAGATGGGAGAGGACCGCGGACGACTCGTCACCCTGGGGATTGTGGGCACGGAAAGCGATGGCAGCGGGCATCCCTGGATTGTTCAGCAGCCAGTGGACACTCCCCTCAAATTCCCACTGGGCCGGAATCAGGAGACGAAATGCCTTAATCCCGATTCCCTGGTGATCTACGCAGGTCAGGGTCTTGAAATGGGTTTCCCGTGGTTTGTCTGAGAAGGGGGTTGCTGAAGGAGTTGCCCGACAGATGAGAGAAGAGCCACAGTAAGCACAGGTGATGCGCACGCCATCGCGAGGCAGTGGCGCGCCACACTGAGGGCAACGATGTGGAACGACCTGGGGTAGTGGCATGATGTGACCTCATGCAAGACTTGCCGGTAACAGTGGCCCTAATTACTCCTCCATTGTCACACCGTACAAGCCAGGCTTCCCGGTGTCAGAATGTCTATCCGGCATACGTAACGGCGGTTCCTCTGGTGAGATCACGCCAGCCGATAGCAGCCGGGCTGCAGTGTAGTGTCATTATAGTGCCAAATAGATTTCTGGTCAATAGCTGCTCCCTGTGTTCAGGCAGGGACGGGGTTCGCCGGTCACCCTCTTCTCCCAGATAGTTGACAAAAATGCTTAATTATTGTATAATACTGTCGCGGCGACGCGGGCTGCTGACAAGACATATGCCAGACAGACCTCCAGGAGTGAAAAATGCTGCGTATTTCAACCCGTGGCCGGTACGCACTTCGTGCGATGATTGACCTGGCCCTGCATGCTGGGGAGGGTCCGATACTGCGTCAGGAGATTGCCAGGCGTCAGGATATCTCGGCCGAATATGTCGCCCAGTTGTTCAGTGCGCTTCAGAAAGCCGGATTGGTTAAAAGTGCTAAGGGGCCGGGCGGTGGCTACAGGCTTGCCCGTGATCCGGAGGCTATCACTGCGCTGGACATTCTCCAGGCCGTAGAGGGGCCAGTTGCCGTTGTACGCTGTGTGCTCCCGGAGGAGCCGGCCTGTAGCCGGGTTGATCGCTGCGTGGCCTACTTGCTCTGGAAACGACTCTCGATCGCCATCAGCGAGGTGCTGAGCACGGTGACGTTGCGTCAGTTGTGTGATGAGGCGCAGCGGCTTGAATGTGCCGTCGTGCCCGGTGCTGGCCGCGATGTGGGCGGGGAACCCTCCTGTCCCTCGCGTCCTGAACAGGGGTGAAATAGCCTTTGCCGGGTTGGTGAGGATGTACATCCTGTGTTCCCAACGGTTGTTTAAAACAGATTGCTCAGAAACTCAGAGAGGAGTTGTTCCATGGCACGCATCTACAACGATATTACCGAGACCATTGGCAATACCCCCCTGGTCAGGCTTAACCGGGTGACCCAGGGGCTGGGGGCCACGGTGCTGGCGAAGCTCGAGTCGTTTAATCCGTTGAGCAGCGTGAAGGACCGCATCGGGGTGAGCATGATCAACGCTGCTGAGCAGGCAGGGCTTATCAAAGAGGATACGATCATCCTGGAGCCGACGAGCGGCAACACTGGCATTGCGCTGGCCTTTGTCTGCGCGGCACGTGGCTATCGGCTGGTGCTGACGATGCCAGAGACCATGAGCCTCGAGCGCCGTCGGCTGCTCCAGGCGCTGGGGGCAGAATTGATCCTGACGCCAGGAGCGGAGGGGATGCCTGGTGCGGTGCGCAAGGCTGAGGAACTGGCGGCCCAGGATCCGCGTTATTTTATCCCCCAGCAGTTCAAGAATCCGGCCAATCCCGCGATCCACCGCCGTACGACGGCCGAGGAGATCTGGCGCGATACCGACGGTGCGGTGGATATTCTGGTTGCTGGCGTGGGCACCGGCGGCACAATCACCGGCGTTGCCGAGGTGATCAAACCCCGCAAGCCCTCCTTCCGTGCGATCGCGGTGGAGCCAGCGGCCTCGCCGGTGCTTTCGGGTGGGCAACGCGGCCCGCATAAGATTCAGGGCATCGGCGCAGGATTCGTCCCTGATGTGTTGCGGCTTGACCTGGTGGACGAGATCGTGCAGGTGACCAATGAGGACGCTGCAGCAACGGCCCGCCGTCTGGCGAGAGAAGAGGGCATTCTGGCAGGAATCTCGTCAGGGGCGGCGGCCTGGGCGGCGTTGCAGGTGGCTGCGCGGCCAGAGAACGCTGGCAAGCTTATCGTCGTTGTCTTGCCCGACACGGGCGAGCGTTACCTGAGCACCGGGCTGTTCGACTAGACGGTGAGGTGACGGTCACCTTCCAGGTGACCGTCACCTGGAGGACGCACATGTACAACTTTGACCAGGTGATCGAGCGGCGTGGCACGGATAGTCTGAAGTGGTGCACCTACGGCGATGATGTGCTCCCCTTATGGGTGGCCGATATGGACTTTCGGGCGCCAGAGCCTGTGATCCGCGCCCTTCATGAGCGGGTTGAACACGGTGTCTTTGGTTATGCCGTGCCCCCGCCAGCTTTGCGCGAGGTCATCGTGGAGCGGCTGCAACGCCTGTACGGTTGGGAGGTTTCACCTGACCACCTGGTATTCCTGCCGGGGGTCGTCACCGGTTTCAACCTGGTCTGCCGGGCGATAGCTGTACCGGGCGAGGGCGTGCTGGTTCAGACGCCAGTCTATCCGCCAATCCTGCGAGCGCCGGCCGACGCAGGCCTGGTCTGTGAGGAGATGGAACTGACACGCCAGGAGGACGGGCAGTACGAGGTGGATTTTGACCGGTTTGAGAGAACGATTACCGGGCGGACGCGGGTCTTTATCCTGTGCAACCCGCACAATCCGGTCGGGCGCGTGTTTCGCCGCGAGGAACTGGAGCGGATGGCTGAAATCTGCCTGCGTCACCATATTGTCATCTGTTCGGACGAGATCCACTGTGACCTGGTGTTTCCTGGACACCAGCATGTGCCCATTGCGACGCTTTCCCCTGAAGTCGCCGGGCACACGATCACGCTGATCTCGCCGAGCAAGACGTTCAATATCCCTGGTCTCAAATGTGCGGTGGCGATAGTACCGAACGCGGACCTGCGCAGACGGCTGAAAGCAACACATGCAGATTGGGCGCATGAGGTCAACGTACTGGGTTATACAGCCGCCCTGGCAGCCTATCGCGATGGGCAACCGTGGCTGGAGCAGGTGCTCGCCTATCTGGAGCGCAACCTCGAGTTTCTGCTCCGCTACGTGGAGGAGCACCTGCCCGGCATCAGCATGGCGCGGCCTGAAGGCACGTATCTGGCCTGGCTGGATTGCCGCGAGGCCGGCATCCAGGGTAACCCGGCTCGTTTCTTTCTGGAGCATGCGCGGGTCGCCCTGAGCAACGGGGCAGAGTTTGGCCGGGGCGGCGCAGGGTTCGTGCGGCTGAATTTTGGCTGTCCGCACGCGACATTGGTCGAGGCCCTGGAGCGGATGAGAGCAGTGTATCAGGTTATGAAATCAGGTGACGGTCGCCTCTGAGGTGACCATCACCTGACCTTGCGGAGGAAAGATGGCCCGGTTTCAGACGGTAGAAGTTCCCATTCAGGGTATGGACTGCGCCGAATGTGTCCGGCACGTGGAGCAGGCAATTGCCAGGCTGCCTGGCGTCGCATCAGTCCACGTCTCGCTGGTTGCGGAAAAGGCCGTCATACGACTTGACCCTGAGCGGGTGGATTTGCCCGCTATTCGCCAGGCCGTTGCTGCTGCGGGCAATTACGTTGTGCCTGAAACTGTGCCTTCCGTCCGCCCTGCGGGTGACCTGAGCCGCCGTCCGCTGATGCTGTTGGCGATGGTATTTGGCCTGGTCGTGGCCGTCGTCGTTGCGGGAGAATGGCTGGGTTTGTTTCGGGTGCTCAACGAGCGCGTGCCACTGCCCGTCGGCGTAGTCCTGGTCATCCTGGGCGGCTGGCCTGTGTTCCGTAACGTGGTCCGCGCGACGCTCCGGCGGCAGATTATCTCGCATACGCTGATGACCCTGGGTGTCATCGCGGCATTGGCCGTTGGCGAATGGGTCACCGCTGTGCTCCTTGTCGTGTTTATGCGCGTAGGCGAGTATGTCGAAAACGCGACCACTGCGGGTGCCCGGCGGGCACTGCGGGAACTGACGGCACTCGCACCGCAGGTTGCACGGGTGGAGCGCGAGGGCGTTGAGGTCGAGGTACCCATTGCGGACGTGCGGGTTGGAGAGATCGTGGTTGTGCGCCCCGGCGAGCGCATTCCGGTGGACGGTGAGGTGGTCGCTGGGCAGGCTACGGTGGATCAGGCGGCGATCACGGGCGAATCCATGCCTGTTGAGGTTGCCGCTGGTTCGCGCGTCTTTGCCGCGACGATTGCGCAACTGGGCAGTCTGCGTGTGAAAGCACTGCGGATCGGCGCGGACACGACCTTCGGACGGGTGGTCAGGATGGTCGAAGAGGCCGAGACCCACCGCGCTGATGTGCAGCGCTTTGCCGACCGGTTCAGCACCTACTATCTGCCGGTGGTCCTGGCGATCGCCGCGTTGACCTGGCTGGTCGGGCGTAACGCACTCGCTGTGGCGGCTGTCCTGGTCGTGGTATGCTCCTGTTCCATCGCGCTGGCCACGCCGGTGGCGATGCTGGCTGCCATCGGTGGAAGCGCGCGGCGTGGGTTGCTCATCAAGGGCGGCAAGTACATCGAGTTGCTGGCACGGGCTGATGTGGTGCTGGTGGACAAGACCGGCACGTTGACACTGGGCCGGCCGCAGGTCACGGACATCATTTCGTTCGATGGGAGGCCCGCTGCTGAGGTGCTCGCCCTGGCCGCCTCTGCCGAGCGATACTCGGAGCATCCGCTGGCCGAGGCGGTACGCGCAGCCGCCCGCGCGTGGAGCCTTACGCTTTTCGAGCCGCAAGACTTTGTGGCCGTCCCTGGCCTGGGGGTGCAGGCGCAGGTGAACGGCGCGCGCGTTGCCGTTGGTAACCGCCGCTTTCTGCCGGAGGCAGAGGGGTCGCCCGAAGCACAACGGTTGGAGGAACAAGGGAAAACCGTGCTGTTCGTTGCCTGCAATGGTCGGGTCGTGGGGCTGCTGGCTGTTGCGGATACGCTCCGTCCCGAGGTACCTTCGGCACTTGCTGAGCTGCGCGCACGCGGCATCCGGCATGTCGAACTGCTCACCGGTGATGAGGAGCGGGTAGCCGCACCGCTGGCGGAGCAACTGGGCGTGGCCTATCGCGCCGGTCTGCTGCCTGAAGACAAGATTCAGGTTGTGAGGGACTATCAGTCTCAGGGACATACCGTTGTGATGATCGGCGATGGCGTGAACGACGCGCCCGCGTTGGCACAGGCAGACGTGGGCATCGCAATGGGCACGGCAGGCACAGACATCGCTATCGAGGCAGCCCACATTGCCCTGATGCGCGAGGACTGGCGGCTGATCCCCGCCGTGTTCCGCACGGCGCGTCGCACCATGGGCGTGGTCAAGCTGAACATCGCCTTTACCGCCCTTTACAACCTGCTCGGCCTGAGCCTGGCGGCCTTTGGCGTCTTGCCGCCCACCCTGGCGGCCGCGGCGCAGTCGCTGCCGGACCTCGGCATCCTCGCCAACTCTGCTCGGCTGCTGCGCCAGGGATGACCGGCGGACGGCCTCGCAGTCGCTCACTGCGGGCGGCATGGGGCAGGCCTAAAGCCAGCCGGCCCTGCGCACCCAACGCAGGCTGGACAACAAAACTGGGGCGGCTCTCGACAAGAGAGCCGCCCCAGTTTTCAACCTCGCCTGAACGGATCGAAGGGCTCGACGCGCTTAGCCCCAAGGGGCCAAGCGCCGCCTGTGACCGGCCTAGTAGAAGATCCCCCGGCCCAGCTCCTTGGCCTGGCGGATCCAGTCCTCCACCTGGTCGCGGCGCGGCAAGCGCTGCACGTGGTGCTCTCCGGCCACCTCCACCAGCTTCTGGTACAGGTTGTCGGCGTTGCGCTTTGCCAGCTCAGCCACCGTGTCCACGCCGGCGAACTCCAACAGGTCGGAGTACACCTGGCCGATTCCCTTGATGCGCGATAGGTCCGCGCGGTTGACCAATTCCAGCAGCGTGCGCTCCTCAATGCCCAGCTTCTGCGCCAACTCGGCGCGGGCGGCTGGCTGGGCCGCAGCTTCCAGCAGCTTCGTGGCGGTGTTCAGCCCCATGGACTTCAGCGCGGCCGCCAGCTCAGCCGTCATCCCTTGCAGTTGATTGATCCTCAGGCTCATTGTAATGGCTCCTTCCTTGCCTGGTGGTGGAGGAATGCGGATACAGTCCCAGGTACAGAGCGCTTTGCGCAATCAGAGTTCGGTGTACGCTGCTGCCTGGTGGTCCAACAGAAGTTGCCCGAATTATAGCACAACGCCACCAAACGCAAAATTGGAGCCTGCAAAAAACGCGGTATCTTTTGATGCCACTAATCGCGTTTCGGCAGGAGGGATTGTGCCGGTTGGAACATACCTCGCAGAGACGGCAATTGCCTATCTCCTGCCGTTGTTGTATACTGCACGGCGCCGCCCAAGCGACGAGGTAACTCCATCGGTGGTGATCAATCGAAACGAAGCTCAAGGAGGAGCTATGACCGCACTGGCACCTGCAGACTTCGTCACCCGAGACTGGAGCGCCGACTTGACCGAGGCCGACCTGTTGCGGGCCTATCGGCTGATGGTGCTCTCCCGCAAACTGGACGAGCGCTGTTGGATTTTGCATCGCCAGGGCAAGATTGCCTTTCACATCTCCGGCATCGGCCAGGAGGCGTGCCAGCTGGCGGCGGGGTTGGCCTTGCGACCGGGCAAGGACTACTACTTTCCCCACTACCGGGACATGGTGACCGTGTTGGCGCTGGGGATGCGACCGGTGGACATCTTCCTGGCTACCTACGGCAAGGCGGGCGACCCGAACAGCGGGGGACGGCAGATGCCCAACCACTACAACTACCGACCGGCCAACATCGTGAGTGTCTCCAGCCCGACCACCACCCAGGTGCCCCAGTGCGCCGGCGTTGCCCTGGCCATCAAGCTCAAAGGCGAGGATCGGGTGGCTATGTGCGCGCTGGGTGAGGGCTCGACCAGCCAGGGCGACTGGCACGAGGGGATGAACTGGGCCGGCGTGCACAAGCTGCCCTTCGTGTGTCTGGTGGAGAACAACGGCTACGCCATCTCAGTGCCCATGGAGAAGCAGATGGCCGTGCGCAGCGTGGCCGACCGAGCCTGCGCCTACGGCATGCCGGGGGTGAGCTACGACGGCAACGACTTCTTCGAGAGCTACAACGTCACCAAAGAGGCTGTGATGCGGGCGCGGCGCGGCGACGGCCCAACCCTGCTGGAAGCGCGCACCACGCGGCTCACTGCGCACTCCAGCGATGACGACGACCGCACCTATCGCGACCGCGCCGAGATCGAGGCGCAAAAGCGCCTGGACCCCATCCCGCGGCTGGCTGCCCAGCTGACGGCCCGCGGCTTGCTCAACGCCCAGCTGCAGGCGCAGATCGAGCGGGAGGCCATGGCCCAGGTGGACCAGGCCTTGGAGGAGGCCTTGGCCGCGCCCTATCCCCGGCCGGAGGAGGCCCTAGTGAGCGTGTTCGCGCCGGGCAGCGTGGGCGATCGCTTGGTGCGCTCCTGGCGGCCGCCCGGCAGCTGATCCCGCGCCATTGCGGTGGGAGCCCGTTGGAGGTAGCTATGGCTGTGAAGAACATCGTGGAGACGGTGCGCGACACGCTGGCCGAGGAGATGCGCCGCAACCCCCGGATCGTCATCGTGGGCGAGGACGTGGGCCCGCGCGGGGGCGTTTTCCGCGCCACCCAGGGGCTCTACGACGAGTTCGGGCCCCACCGGGTGATCGATTCGCCGCTGTCGGAGTCTTCCATCGTCGCCGTGGGCATCGGCATGGCGCTGCACGGCCTGCGCCCCGTGTGCGAGATCCAGTTCGCCGACTTCATCTTCCCTGCGATGAACCAGATCGTCAACGAGGCGGCGCTGATGCGCTATCGCACCAACGGGGCGTGGACGGTGCCGCTAGTGATCCGCGCGCCCTACGGCGGCGGCATCGGCGGCG
>JAOAAG010000287.1 GCA_026418995.1 Anaerolineae bacterium | reverse complement strand
AGATGTGTATAAGAGACAGATCTACAACAGCGTCGAAGGGGGCGGTATCTCGCACATTGATATTGAGCGCTCCCATAACCAGGTCACGGTGACCATCTGGACGGCCCGGCCAGGCATCATCATCGGACGTAAAGGCACCGAGGTGAAAGCGCTGCGCGACCGGCTGAAGGAGATCACGGGGGGCAAACAGGTCACTGTGGAGGTCCACGAGGTCGAGCAGCCCGAGCTGGATGCCAGGCTGGTGGCGGAGAACATCGTCGCCCAGTTGGAGCGGCGTATCTCGCACGGACGCGCGATGAAGCGCGCCGTCCAGGCGGCGATGCGGGCCGGTGCTCAGGGCATCAAAGTGCTGTGCAAGGGCCGTCTGCACGGCGCTGAGATGGCCCGTCAGGCGTGGCTGCGGGATGGGCAGGTGCCCTTGCAGACTCTCCGCGCCGATATTGACTACGCCCAGGAAGAGGCGCTCACCACTTACGGCCGCATCGGGGTCAAGGTCTGGATTTACAAGGGCGAGGTGCTGCCCGAAGCGAAGGCCACGGAGCAGTGGGCAATCGGGCAATTGGAGAGTTGACCATCGGCCACGCGTGACGATTGCCTATGGGGCGATTGATGCGGGAGAGTGAGGTATGTTACAGCCGAAGCGGATGAAGTATCGCAAACAGATGCGGGGCCGGATGAAGGGCAAGGCCACGCGCGGGGTAGAGGTCGCCTTTGGGGACTATGGCCTCCAGGCGCTGGAGCCGGGGTGGATCACGGCCCGGCAAATTGAAGCCGCGCGGCGTGCGATTGTGCGCTTTGTGCGTCGGCGTGGCAAGTACTGGATCCGTATCTTCCCCGACAAGCCGGTCACGGCCAAGCCGGCCGAGACGCGGATGGGCAAGGGGAAAGGCGCGGTGGATCATTACGTGGCGGTGGTGAAGCCGGGCCGGGTGATGTTTGAAGTGAGCGGGGTTTCTGAGGAGTTGGCACGTGAGGCGATGCGTCTGGCCTCTCATAAGTTGCCGATCAAGTGCCAGTTTGTCGCGCGTGAAGGCCTGGCAGCCGAAGCGGAGTAGGAGTGAAGATGCAAGCGAGAGAAATACGCCTCTTGACCACAGAAGAGATTCGGGAGCGCCTGGATGACGCTTACCGTGAGCTGTTTGTCCTGCGCCGCGAGATGGGCATGGGACGGCTGGGGGATACCAACCGGATCAAGATGGTCAGGCGGGATATTGCGCGTATGAAGACGATCCTGCGAGAGCGTGAGTTGCTCGCCGGGTTGCTTGGGGAGGAGGTGGCGCAGTGAGGTATAAAGCCTCTAGGAAACGGCTGGTGGGCAGCGTGGTCAGCGATAAGATGGACAAGACGGTGGTGGTGCGTGTCGAGCGGCTGGAGCGCCATCCCCGTTATGGCAAGGTCTTGCGTCGTCGCAAGAAGTATAAGGCGCACGACGCGGAGAACCGCTGCCGCGTAGGCGATGTGGTGCGTATCGTCGAGTCCAGGCCCTTAAGCCGCGAGAAGCGCTGGGTCGTCGAGGAGATCCTCGCGCGGGCAGGGGAAAAGGCAGTGACAGAGGTTGAGCTATGATACAGCAGGAGAGCATCTTACAGGTAGCCGACAACACCGGAGCCAAGGAAGTGCTGGTGATTCGCGTGATGGGTGGCTCCAAGCGCCGCTACGGCCGGGTGGGCGACGTGGTTGTGGCGAGCGTGAAGCAGGCGACCCCACGCAGTCAAGTGAAGAAAGGCGACATTGTGCGGGCGGTAATCGTGCGCACGGCGAAAGAATACCGCCGCAGCGACGGCTCGCTTATCCGCTTCGATGATAATGCTGCGGTCATCCTGGACGGGAATAGCTCCAACCCGAAAGGGACGCGCATCTTCGGTCCGGTGGCCCGCGAGTTGCGCGAGAAGGGCTTTATGAAGATCGTCTCGCTGGCCCCTGAGGTGCTGTAACGGAGGGTGTGCGGTGGCCAAGATCAAGGCAGGAGATACTGTAGAGGTAATCGCCGGCGATGACCGTGGTATGCGCGGAAGGGTGCAGCAGGTTTACACCAAGAAGGAGCGGCTGGTCGTCGCCGGGGTCAATATTGTCAAGAAGCATCAGCGGCCGGTGCGTGCCGGTCGTGCTCAGGTGCAGCCGGGTATTATCAGGTTCGAGGCGCCGATTCACATGTCCAATGTGATGCTGGTATGCCCCAGGTGTGACCAGCGTACCCGGGTGGGTTTTACCTGGCAGGGCGAGCGTAAGGTGCGGGTGTGCAAGAAGTGCCAGGAAGTCATTGATTGATGAGGCTGCCGGTACAGAGGGTAAGAGGTATGCAACGGTTGCGTAAGCTTTACTACGAAGAAGTGCGTCCGAAGTTGATGGAGGAGTTCGGGTACAGGAATGTGATGGAGGTGCCCCGCCTCCAGAAGATCGTCGTCAACGTGGGCGTGGGCGAGGCGCTCGACAATGCCAAAGCGCTGGACCACACGGTGCGGGATATCGCGACGATCACCGGTCAGCAACCTGTGATCACCCGTGCGCGTCGCTCCATCGCTGGCTTCAAGTTGCGCGAGGGCCGTGCCATCGGGGTCAAGGTGACGCTGCGGGGAGAGCGCATGTGGGCCTTTCTGGACCGTCTATGCAATGTGGCGCTGGCCCGTCAGCGCGATTTCCACGGTGTCCCTGATAAAATGGATGGGCATGGCAATTTCACGCTGGGGCTGCGCGAGCAGTTGGTCTTCCCGGAGATCAACTACGATACTATTGACAAGATACGGGGCATGGAGATCAGCATCGTCACCACGGCCAGGACCGATGAAGAGGGGCGCCGTCTACTGGAACTGTTGGGCATGCCCTTCCGACGCCGTGGGCGGGCGTAGAGGGGGTCGAGCACATGGCGAAGAAGTGTATGCCCATCAGAGAGATGCGGCGCAAATATAAGACGCAGGTGCGGAACCGCTGCAAGATATGCGGCCGTCCGCGTGGTTATATGCGGCGCTTTCAACTGTGTCGTATCTGCTTCAGGGAGTTGGCGTTGCGGGGTGAGATCCCCGGCGTGCGCAAGTCCAGTTGGTAAACGAGGGGCCTTATGACTACGTCTGATCCGATAGCCGATATGTTGACGCGCATCCGCAATGCCCTGATGGTGGGCCAGCCGAGCGTGCAGGTGCCGTCTTCTAAGATCAAGGCAGAAATTGCCAGGATTCTGAAAGAGGAAGGCTTTATTGAGGATTATTATGTGACGCGCGATCGCCCTCAGCCTCAGTTGATTATCACGCTGAAGTATGTGGGCGAGCGGAAAGAGCGCCGTCCGGTGATCACCGGCCTGAAACGGGTCAGCAAGCCCGGCCGCCGGGTGTATGCTGGCGTCTCCGAGATTCCCTGGGTGCGTAGTGGGATGGGGATCGCTATCCTCACCACGCCCAAGGGGGTGTTAACGGGGCAGCAGGCGCGGCGCCTGGGTGTGGGCGGCGAGGTGATCTGTTACGTCTGGTAGTGGGAGGGAGGTTTCCAGTGTCACGGATTGGTCGTATGCCCATTCCTATCCCCCCGGGGGTAAGGGTGGAGATTGAAGGTAACCGGGTGACGGTGACGGGAGCGAAGGGCACACTGTCCCGCGAGTTCCATCCTGATATGGAGATCCGGCTTGAGGATGGGGTGCTCCGGGTGTATCGTCCCACCGATCAGCGCCACCATCGGGCCCTCCATGGCCTCACGCGGGCGCTGCTGAATAATATGGTCATCGGTGTGAGCACAGGCTTCAAAAAGGAGCTGGAAGTGCAGGGCGTGGGCTACCGCGTTGACCTGCAAGGCGATGGCAGCCTGTTGCTTCAACTGGGGTTTTCTCACCCGGTGCGCATCTATCCTCCCCAGGGGATTCGGTTCGAGGTGGATCCGCGCACGAAGATCATCACCGTCAGTGGGGTGGACAAGGAACAGGTGGGGCAGGTGGCTGCCAATATTCGTGCCTGGCGTCCCACAGAGCCGTACAAGGGCAAGGGCATTCGCTACGTGGGTGAGCCGGTGCGTCGCAAGGCCGGTAAGTCGGGTAAGTTGTCCAGGTAAGAGGTTGAGCTATGCCAGAGATTGATCGTCGAGCAGCCCGCCTGCGGAGACACAGACGGGTGCGCAAACATGTCAAAGGGACGCCGGAACGTCCGCGGTTGAACGTCTTCCGGAGCTTACGTCACATCTATGCGCAGGTCATTGACGATACCCGGGGGCATACGCTTGTCTCCGCCTCCACGGTGGAGCCGGAAGTGGCAGCGCGGATTCAGGGGCTGACCAAGACGGAGCAGGCCCGCGTGGTAGGTGCGGTGCTGGCGGAGCGTGCCCTGGGCGCCGGAGTCCGTAAGGTCGTCTTTGACCGTGGAGGGTACAAGTACCACGGTCGGGTCAGGGCACTGGCGGATGCCGCCCGTGAGGGTGGGCTGGAATTCTAGCGCAGGTCCGGAGGCGGAATGGCGATACTTGATTTAAGGGATCACGAGGTATTCGAGGAACGCAGTGACCTGGATGAGCGTGTCGTGGACATCACCAGGGTGGCCAAGGTGATTAAGGGAGGCCGCCACTTCGCTTTCCGCGTGGTCGCGGTGGTGGGTGATAACCGGGGCCAGGTGGGGGTGGGCATAGGCAAGGCCCGTGCCGTCCCCGATGCCATCCGCAAGGCTACGGAGCGGGCACGGCGGGATATGCGGCCGGTCCCTCTGGTGCAGACCACTATCCCGCATGAAGCCACCGGGCGCTGTGGAGGGGCTGAGGTGTTCCTCAAACCTGCGGCGCCGGGCACGGGGGTGATCGCGGCCGGCGGCGTGCGTGCCGTGCTGGAAGCGCTCGGCGTGCGTGACGTGCTCACCAAGTCCAAGGGGAGTTCCAATATGCTCAATGTGGTGTGTGCCACGCTGGATGCGTTGCGACAAATGCGCAGTTCGGAGGAAGTGGCACGGGAACGGGGTGTCCCCGAGGCCAAAGTCTTGCCTTTCTGGAGGCGTGGGCGATGAGCACAAATAGTGGCAACGGCAAGGGCATCTTGCGCATTACCCTGGTTAAAAGCCCCATCGGCTACTCGGAGCGGCAGAAGCGCACGCTCTATGCCCTGGGCTTACGGCGGGTGAAGCAAACGGTCGAGCATAAGGATACCCCCGTGATTCGGGGCATGGTGGCGAAGGTTATCCATCTAGTGGAAGTGACACACAAGAGCGAGGAATAGGGAAGTGAAGCTACACGATCTGAAACCGGCTGAGGGGGCAGTACGTAAACGCAAACGCGTGGGGCGTGGTATCGCTGCCGGACAGGGTAAGACGGCCGGGCGCGGCACCAAGGGGCAGCGGGCGCGGAGTGGTGTGGGCATCGCCCCGTATTTCGAGGGCGGTCAGCTCCCGCTGGTACGGAAGCTCCCCTTCGCGCGGGGCGTGGGATTCCGTAACCCGTGGCGAGTGCGCTTCACGCCGGTCAACCTGGAGCGGCTGGCCGATTTCCAGCCCGGGAGCGAGATCACCCCGGAGGTGCTGGCCAGGGCTGGTATCATCAAGAGCGCCGATGAACTGGTCGTCATCCTGGGACGTGGAGAGCTGAGCCACGCGCTGACGATCAGGGCGCACCGTTTTTCCGCCGGCGCCAGGGAGAAGATCGAGGCCGTCGGTGGCGTGGTAGAGGAGCTGCCCTGGCAGCGGGGTGGGTACCGCACCAGGTAACCGGTCTCCCTTCCGTGGGTGAGCATCCAATGAGCAGTGTGGCAGCCAGGATGCACCTGCGGGAGGAGCGGGTTCAATGAGTGGAGAGGGAAGATGATCCAGGCCCTGCGGAATGCGTTTACACTGCCCGATCTGCGGCGCAAGTTATTGTATACACTCCTGATCCTCATTATCTATCGGCTGGCGGCCCATGTGCCGGTGCCCGGGGTGGATCAGGAGGCGCTGCGCGACTGGCTGATGGACACTACCAGTGGCGTCGGTCGGTTGTTCAATCTGTTGAACCTCCTGTCCGGCGGGGCGGTAGCCAACTTCTCCGTGATGGCTAACGGGGTATACCCCTACATCACGGCAACGATTATCTTCCAACTGTTACAACCGATCATCCCCTCTCTCCAGAAACTGGCTGAGGAAGGGGAGGCCGGGCGGCGGAAACTGAACCGGCTCCAGTACTATGTCACCATCCCGCTGGCACTGTTACAATCTTTCGGTCAGGCGCGTATCTTCAGCTCCGGTGTCGAGGGGAGGCCCATTCTGCCCAACTTTGGCTTCAGTCCGCCAGAGAACATCCTGCCCACCATTGCGGTGTTAATCGCGATGACCGCTGGCACGATGTTCGCCATCTGGCTGGGCCAGTTGATTACGGAGCAAGGCATCGGGAACGGGTTGTCGTTGATCATCTTCAGCGGTATCGTAGCGGATGTGCCGTTTAACCTGCGGCGCATCTGGATCCAATCGCCTGAGGAGGGAGCAGGAATGGCCGTGCTGCGGGTGGCGGTCTTCCTCGCCATCACGGCGATCACCATCTTCGTGATTGTGGTGGTCCAGGAGGGCGAGCGGCGCATTACGGTGCAGTACGGCAAGCGGGTGCGGGGGATCAAAGTGTACGGCGGGGGCAGCACCTATATCCCGTTGCGGGTCAACATGGCTGGTATGATTCCCCTCATCTTCGCCCAGTCTTTTCTGACCTTTCCAGCGGTGATCGCGCAATTTTTCGTCGGCAGCGAGAATGTGGGGGTATCCAACTTCGCCATGGGAGTGATGAACTTCTTCAGCGGCCACAGTCCCTGGTATGGCCTGCTCTACTTCATCGCGGTGGTGTTGTTCACCTATTTTTACACCGACATTATGGTCCAGCAGCAGGACCTGGCCGGTGCCCTGCAGCGGCAGGGCGGGTTCATCCCGGGCATTCGGGCCGGCAAGAAGACAGCCGAGTATATCACCGCTGTGTACAGACGCATCACTCTGGTAGGGGCGCTGTTCCTGGGAGGGGTGGCCGTTTTGCCCTTCATTGTGGACCTGGTGCTGAAGACACAGGTGTTGCTGATTACCTCTTCCGGTTTGCTGATCGTGGTGGGGGTGGTCATTGACACGATGAGGCAGTTGGAGGCGCAACTGTTGATGCGTCACTACGAAGGGTTTATCAAGTAGGAGGTGTCATGAAAGTTTCGCCCTCAGTGAAGCGGCGCTGTCCTAAGTGTAAGATCATTCGGCGCCGTGGTGTGATCAGAGTAGTGTGCGAAAATCCCAAGCATAAGCAGCGACAGGGTTAATCGAGGTGAGCGATGGCGCGTATTGCGGGAGTAGATTTGCCCAGAGATAAGCGGGTTGAGATTGGCCTGACGTACATTTATGGCATCGGTCGTAGCCTGAGCAACGAGATTTTGCGTAAGGCCGGTATTAACCCCGATACTCGCGTCAAGGACCTCACCGAAGCCCAGGTCTCTGCGCTGCGTGAGATCATTGACCGGGAGTATCAGGTAGAAGGCGATCTGCGCCGCGAGGTGCAGATGAACATCCGCCGTCTGATGGACATCGGGTGCTATCGCGGTTTGCGTCACCGGCGTAACCTGCCTGTGCGCGGCCAGCGCACCCGCACGAACGCCCGTACCAAGCGCGGCCCACGCAAGACGGTGGCCGGACGTGGACGGCGGCGTGGGATGAAGAAGAAGTAAAAACGAGTAGACAAGGGGCAAGTAGGCAAGGAGCCAAGTCGTCTATATCCACTTGTCTACCTGTCTACTTGTCTACCTGTCTACTTGCCTACCTGTCTACTTGTCTACCTACTTACAACACAGGAGGAGTGATGGCACGAGCCAGGCAAACAGCAGTGCGGCGAGGAGCGCGTCGGGTCAGGAAGAACGTTCCACGTGGTCAGGCGCACATTCACGCCTCGTTCAACAACACCATTGTGACTATGACTGACCCGCAGGGTAATGTGATCAATTGGGCCAGCGCCGGCACAGTGGGTTTTAAGGGCGCGCGTAAGAGCACCCCCTTCGCTGCCCGGCAGGCGGCTCAGCAGGCAGCCAAGGATGCCATGGAAAACGGCATGGTTGAGGTGGATATCTTCGTCAAGGGGCCCGGCCCGGGACGCGAGGCGGCTATCCGCGCGATCCAGGCGGCCGGGCTGAGGGTACGTTCCATCGCGGACGTGACCCCGATACCGCATAACGGATGTCGGCCGCCCAAGAAGCGGCGTGTCTAAGGAGTGGGAGTATGGCCAGATATACCGGCCCGGTGTGTAAACTGTGTCGCAGGGAAGGCGAGAAGCTGTTTTTGAAGGGGGAGCGCTGTATGTCCCCCAAGTGTTCGCTTGAGCGCAAAAGGAACTACCCCCCCGGTATGCATGGGCGCATGGCGCAGTTCCGTGGCCGTCGCCCCACTGACTACTCGCGCCAGTTGCGCGAGAAGCAGAAAGCGCGGCGCATTTACGGGGTGCTGGAGCGGCAGTTCCATCGCTACTTCCGCGAGGCGGAGCGCAAGCCAGGACTGACCGGCGAAAATCTGTTGATTATGCTGGAAAGCCGGCTCGATAACGTCATCTATCGGCTGAAGCTGGCCGACTCGCGTGCTCAAGCCCGCCAGTTGGTGCAGCATGGTCACTTTTTGCTCAACGGCCGCCGGACCAATATACCTTCTCTGCTGGTGCGTCCTGGAGATCGCATCACCGTGCGCGAGGGCAGCCGACGTCGCCCGTATTTCAAAGAACGGATCAAGTACCTGGATGAGGGGGCCGTGCCCGGTTGGCTGAGCCTGGATGCCGAAGCGCTCGAGGCGAAAGTGTTGAAATCTCCGACGCGAGAAGACATTGATATGACGATTAATGAGCAGTTGATCGTAGAGTACTATTCGCGCTAATGAGTGTCGGGGGTAGCCGAGGGCTGCCCTGGTAGTGTGAGGAGGGTACAGTTGTCGTTTCAGGTACTCCCCAAAGTTGAGACAGATGCGATTTCCCAGACCTATGGTCGCTTCATCATCGGCCCACTGGAGAGTGGCTTCGGGGTGACGCTGGGCAACGCCCTGCGCCGGGTCTTGCTGGCCGCGCTTCCTGGCGCGGCGGTGACCTCGGTGCGCATTTCGGACGTGCCGCACGAATTTACCGTGATCCCGGGCGTGCGCGAGGATGTCATCCAGTTCATCCTCCAGGTCAAGCAGTTGCGCCTGAGAATGGACAGCCAGGAACCGATGCGCATGCTCCTTCAGGTGCGCAGCGAAGGGGTGGTGACGGCCGGTGACATCCAGGCGCCGCCTGAGATCGAGATTTTGAATCCCGAGCTCTATCTGTTCACGGTGGATTCGCCGGACATCAACCTCGACATCGAGTTCAAGGTGGAGCAGGGGCGTGGCTATCTCTCCGCCGACGGCCGGGGGCGGATGCCGCTGGGCGAGTTGCCGGTGGATGCAATCTTTAGTCCCATCCGTCGCGTCGCTTTCAACGTGGAGCGCGCCCGGGTCGGCCAGATGACCAACTACGACCGGCTGATCCTTGAGGTGTGGACCGATGGGCGTATCGCTCCACTGGACGCGCTCAAGGAAGCGGCCAGGATTCTGATCCTCCACCTGCGTCTCATCGCCGGTGCGACGGTTGAGGAAGAGATCGAAGAGGTCGAGACGAAGCCCGGCTTGCCGCCTGAGGTCTATGAGATTCCCATCGAGCAACTGGAGCTGAGTGTGCGGGTGTTCAACTCTCTCAGGCGGACCGGCATCACCACGGTCGGTGAGGTGCTGGAAATGTTGAGCATGGGAGGCGAGGACAGTTTGTTGACCATCCGCAATTTCGGCCAGAAATCAATGGACGAGTTGCTCACCAAGCTGGAAGAGAAAGGCTTTCTGGGACTGGTACCTAGGCCCCAGCAGGAAAGCGAAGAGGGGGGTGAGTAAATGCGCCATCGTGTCGCAGGCAAGAAGCTGAACCGGTCCGTTGGCCATCGCACAGCTCTGCGTCGTAACCTGGTGACGGAACTGATCCACCATGGACGCATTGAGACCACCGAAGCGAAGGCCAGAGCGATCCGCGCGCAAGCTGAAAAACTGATCACCCTGGCTAAACGCGGCATCGCAATGGAGAAGAGCGACCCGGCGAGGGGAGTGCATGCTCGCCGTCTGGCCGCAGCCAGGATGAACCGTTGGGCTGTGGAGCCGAACGGAACACGGGTTGATCTGCTGAAAAAGCTGTTTGAAGAGATCGCGCCCCGTTACGCCGACAGGCCTGGAGGGTATACGCGCATTTACAAACTGGGACCGCGCCACGGGGATGCTGCCCCGATGGTGCTGCTGGAACTGGTGGAGTAGGCCGGTCGCGGCGATGCGGGTACGGGCGATCGTCGCCTACGATGGGACGGAGTACAGCGGCTTTCAGCGACAGGCCAATGCCCCCACGGTGCAGGCTGCGCTTGAGGCGGCCCTGGCGCAGATCGGCCAGGAAGGAGTGACCGTCCTGGGGGCCGGCCGCACCGATGCCGGTGTGCACGCCCTGGGGCAGGTGATCGCTTTCGATACCTCGTGGGCGCATGGCCT
This sequence comes from Anaerolineae bacterium, assembly GCA_026418995.1. GTDB lineage: Bacteria > Chloroflexota > Anaerolineae > B4-G1 > B4-G1 > JAOAAG01. The sequence continues at coordinate 2,260 of JAOAAG010000287.1, read as the reverse complement.
GGAAGCCTTGTTGCGGGCGATGAATGCTGTGCTGCCGCCCGATATCGTGGTCCGTGCCATCGAGGAGGCGCCACCCGATTTCCATCCCCGCTATGATGCGCGCAGCCGGTGCTACCGCTATACGGTGTATCACGCGCCGGTGCGGTGTCCGCTGGCGCGGAGATATAGCCTGCATGTGAGCGGCTCACTGGACATCGAGGCGATGCAGCGGGCGGCTCAGCTCCTGCCTGGCACACGCGATTTCGCCTCTTTTGGGCAGCCGACGGAGGGTGAGAGCACGGTGCGCACCGTCTTCCAGGCCACGGTGCAGGCCTCTCCTCCCTGGTTGACCTTTGACATCGAGGCGAATGCCTTTCTCTACCGTATGGTGCGCAGCATTATGGGGACGTTGCTCCAGGTGGGGCAGGGGGAGCTGAGCGTGGAGGATTTCGCTGCGGTGCTTGAATCGCGTGACCGTAGCAGGGCCGGGCCGACTGCCCCGCCGCATGGCCTGTGTCTGATGGCCGTGAAGTACTGAGGGAGTGGTTGAAGCGTGGAAAAGACTTACGTGACGAAACAAGAGGATATCGAGCGAGAGTGGTATGTGATAGATGCCACAGGGCAGACCTTGGGCCGTCTGGCCGCTCAGATCGCCTACCGACTGCGCGGCAAGCATAAGCCCATTTACTCGCCCTCGGTGGACGCAGGTGATTATGTGATCGTCGTCAATGCCGAGAAAATACGTGTCACCGGGCGGAAGCTGGACCAGAAAATCTATTACCGCTACTCTGGCTATCCTGGCGGCCTAAAGCAGATCACATTACGTGATTTGCTGAAGAAGCATCCTGTCAGGGCGATCGAACATGCGGTGCGTGGCATGTTGCCCAGGAACCGGTTGGGGCGTAAAATGCTCAAGAAGCTCAAGGTCTATGCGGGGCCCCAGCATCCCCATCAGGCTCAACAGCCCAAGCCTTTGGAGCTTAAGTGAGGCAGGAGGAGAGGATGGAGTATTACGAAGCCGTGGGACGACGCAAGACGGCTACCGCGCGGGTGCGCTTATACCCCGGCGGCAGCGGTATCATTACTGTTAACGACCGTCCGGTGGAAGAGTACTTTGTACGGGAGATGGACATCGCGCAGCTCAAAGAGCCGCTTAAGGTCACGGCGATGGAGCACCGCTTCAATATCAGCATTAAAGTGCGGGGCGGTGGCATCGGCGGACAGTCGGGCGCCGCTGCCCTGGGCATCTCGCGGGCCTTGCTGAAGGTGCATCCGGAGCTGCGGGACATGTTGCGCAAAGGAGGCTTCCTGACCTGTGATGCGCGGGTCAAGGAGCGCAAGAAACCCGGCCTCAAGCGTGCCAGGAAAGCGCCTCAGTACACGAAGCGCTAAGCAGGTAGCTGCCTTAACGAGAATGGCCAATGCAAGGTCGCCTGCGGGCAGACCTTGCTTTTTTTATGGAGCAGTGTAGCGTTGACTTTTGGGATACCTGATGCTATCATTGAACGGGAGAGGGGTAGCCGTGGAGGCATACCCTGATCGGGTCGGCCCGTTGTTCGACTCCTGAAGCGCCTTTTCCTCCCAGCGATGGGGAAGCGGAGCGGGCTGTATCGCGCGCCGCATACGGCGGAAGAGTGTAGGCCTGATGATGGCCACTCGTGCGTACAAGAGGTGAGCAATGCATATCCTCATTTTCGCGCCGACGCCCGGCATGGCCGAGGAACTGCACATGGTGCTGGACAACAGCGCACACCACTACACGCTGGCTGTGAACTGGGGAGAGGTGCTCTCCTCGGTTGGGAATGAGAGCCCGGATCTGATCCTGATCGAACGGGCGAGCCTGGCCCGTATGGAGTTGAACGCCCTGCTGGACATCACTGAAGCAGAACACTGGCCCCCGGTGTTGCTGGTGGATAAGTTGACCGACGTGGAAGACGAGATGAGCCTGGCGCTGCACCTGGCCACACAGCCCCCCATGCCCCGCTATTACCAGATCGGAGAGCTGCGCGTAGACACGCGCCGCAAGCGTGTCGCCATCGGTGAGCGCTGGGTAACTCTGCCCCCCATCCAGTACCGTCTGCTCCTGGCGCTCGCCAGCCGTCCCGGCGAAGTCGTCACTTACCAGGAGCTGTTGCGTGCGGTCTGGGGATACGATGGGGAAGATAACGAGGCCCGTGAGCTGCTCAAAGTCCATATCCGCCAGATCCGTCGCCGATTGGGCCTCGAGCCGGAGCAGCCCACGTACATCCACTCTGTGCGAGGGCTGTCTCTTATACACATC
>JAOAAG010000260.1 GCA_026418995.1 Anaerolineae bacterium | reverse complement strand
CGAAGACCCCCACGCATCGGGGGGCGGACGCGCCGAACTCCTGGCGCAGCCTGCGTGTGATGGTCGCGGCCTGGGCGAGCGTGACAAAGCGCGGGCTGAGGGGATAAAAGACAAAGCCCAAAAAGTCCGCCCCGGCCTCTGTGGCACAGCGGGCATCATCCAGCCGGGTTATCCCGCAGATTTTGACATAAGTACGGCGCAGGGGCGTAACGTCACTGCGTCCTCCAGCGTCCCTGCAAGTTCTGACACACATCATCCGAGCAATTCCTCCACCTTGGCTCTGACATCAGCGGCCCGTACCAGCGCCTCCCCTACCAGTATCCCATCGACTCCAATAGCCCGCAGACGGGCCACATCCGCCCGGCTATGTATCCCACTCTCGGCGACCACCAGGATGTCCGGCGGGATCAGGGGGCGCAACCGCTCCGTCGTGTCCAGATGCACCTCGAAGGTATCCAGGTCACGGTTGTTGATGCCGACTATACGCGGTCCGCAGCGGAGCGCACGCTCCAGCTCGGAGGTGTTGTGGACCTCGACAAGGGCTGCCATCCCCAATGCGCAGGCCAGCTCATGGAGTTCCCGCAAGGCCACATCGTCCAGGGCAGCGACAATGAGCAACACCGCATCAGCCCCAGCAGCGCGGGCCTCATAGACCTGGTAAGGGTCGAGGATGAAATCCTTGCGCAGCACAGGGATGGTAACACTTTGTCGCACAATCCGCAAGTCCTCCAGACTGCCACAGAAGAAGTGCTCGTCGGTGAGGACGCTGAGGGCAGCGGCGCCGGAGGTCTCGTAGCGGCGTGCCAGAGCTGGGGCATCAAGGTGCGGAGCAAGCATCCCTTTGCTGGGCGAGGCCCGTTTTATCTCGGCGATGAGAGAGAGGCCGGGAGCACGCAGCGCGGCGGCGAAGTCACGTGGTGGCGAGGCCGCCGCTGCCCCGGCCTGCACAACCTCTGGTGGGCAACGCCGCTTGCGATCAGCGATCTCCTCTCGCTTCCAGGAGACGATTCGCTCAAGAATACCACTCTGGCCCATTGTCAATTGCCCAATTGGCTCTGGCTGTAGGCGATTAGCCTGTCGAGAGTGCCCAGTGCAGCGCCGCTATCAATGCTCTCGGCAGCACGCGCGATGCCCTCTTTCAGGTCTGCAGCAACACCCCCGGCGACCAGCGCCGCCGCTGCGTTGAGCAACACCACATCGCGGCGGTAACCGCGTTCCTCGCCTGCCAGGATGGCGCGGGTGAGGCGCGCGTTCTCCTGCGGGTCGCCACCGCGCAGGCTCTCAGGAGGCGCCGGCTCGAAGCCCAGCTCGCGTGGGTCCAGCGTCTCCGTCACCACCTGACCGTCGCCCGGTGCGATGCCGAAATAACTCACGACGTTGGGGCCGCCCGTTGTCAGCTCGTCCAGCCCGCCGAAGCCATGCACGACGTAAGCGGCCTGGCTTCCTAACGCTCGCAACACATTGGCCAGCACCCCGGTCAGCGAGGGGTCGTAGACGCCCAGCAACTGCGCCGACGCTCCGGCCGGGTTAGTGAGCGGACCAAGGATGTTGAATATCGTGCGGATGCCTAACTCGCGGCGCGGCCCGATAGCGTGCCGCATAGCCGGGTGGAAGTTGGGCGCGAAGATGAAACCCACGCCGATCTCGTCAATGGCCTGGGCCACCTGCTCCGGGGACAGGTTCAGGTTCAGGCCAAGCGCCTCCAGTACGTCCGCACTGCCTGAGCGGCTGCTGACACTCCGGTTGCCGTGCTTGGCCACACCCAGGCCGGCGCCCGCCACGACAAAGGCGGTAGTAGTGGAAATGTTGAACGTGCCAGCACGGTCGCCTCCCGTGCCACAGGTGTCAATCACGTCGGTCCGAGCGGGGCGTACCGGCACCGCAGCCCGGCGCATCGCCTGGGCACTGCCGGTGATCTCCTCCACCGTCTCGCCCTTCATCCGCAACGCGACAAGGTAGGCGCCAATCTGGGCAGGGGTGGCCTGTCCACTCATAATGATATCCATGGCCTGTTCAGCCTCTGCAGCAGTCAGGTTCTGACGGTCCAGCAGTTTAGCAATGTACTGGTTTAACATGTCGCCTCTCCTTTAACTGATCTTTACCCAGGTGACAGTCACTTAACCCTCTTCTCAAGAAACACCAGTGTGTGGGTAGGCATTGCCTTCCTTCGGAACTCGACGTAGCCCAGCTTAGCGTAGAGGTTGAGCGCGGGAGCGCTGGCATGGCCGGTGAACAGCTCAAAGCGGCATACCCCCCGGAAACGCTCCTCGACCGCTTCCATCAGCCGCGTACCGATGCCTCGGCGCTGAAAGTCGGGATGCACGACCAGCCGGCCGATGAAGCAGGTATCCCCTTTAGCGTAGGCCCTCACCGAACCGACGATACGGCCATCAACCGAAGCCTTGAGAAAGACCATCTTCTCAAAGTCGGCACGTATCTCCTCAAGGGTCTGGGTCAGGGGCGGGAGAGTATCGTCGTTGTATCTTGCGGCCTCGCTGGCGAAGGCCAGCTTCTGGAGGGCCAGGATTTCCTCCAGGTCCTCGGCGGTGGCAGGTTCGATCATCATCAGGTTAACTTCCATCCCTGTTAAGCGTTTGCACCTTTCACTTCCAAAAAATTACGCAACAGTTGCTTGCCGTGCCCGGTGAGAATGGATTCGGGATGGAACTGCACCCCGAAAATGGGATACTCGCGGTGCTGCAGCCCCATCAGCTCACCCTCGGTGGTAAAGGCGGTGACCTTCAATTGCGGCGGCAGTGGCTCGTCTACGATGAGCGAATGATAGCGTGTGGCCTCGAACGGCCTAGGAAGGCCACGGAACAGCCCTTCGCCATAGTGATGTATCATCGAGGTCTTGCCGTGCATCAGGCGCGGGGCCCGCACTACCCGTCCACCGAATACCTCACCGATACACTGATGGCCCAGACAGACCCCCAGGATAGGCCGGCGTGGCCCCAACACGCGGATCACCTCGCGTGAGATACCCGCGTCTGCGGGGGTGCCGGGGCCTGGAGAAATGAGGATATGGCTGGGGTTGAGTGCCTCCAGCTCCTCGACCGTGATGGCGTCATTGCGGTAGACGCATACCTCGGCGCCCAGCTCCCCCAGATACTGCACCAGGTTATAGGTAAAAGAATCGTAGTTATCTATCACAGCAATCATCCTCCACCTCCATTTAGTCTAGTTTCCCTGCTCGGCCATATCAATCGCCACACCCAGCGCACGCGCTTTGTGGAGCGTCTCCTCCCATTCGCGGGTAGGGTCGCTGTCGGCGACGATGCCCGCGCCAGCCTGGAGATAGGCTGTCTCGCCCAGCATCAGAATCGTGCGGATAGTGATACAGGTATCCATATTCCCGTTAAAGCCAAAGTAACCCACGGCCCCGGCGTAAGGCCCGCGTCGCACTCCCTCCAGTTCCTCGATGATTTCCATCGCCCGCACCTTGGGCGCGCCACTGACCGTGCCCGCTGGAAACGTGGCCCTGAGCAGATCACAGGCGTCCAGCCCTTCCCGCAGACGTCCCGTAACCCGGCTGACGATGTGGATGACGTGGGAGTAGCGCTCGATGGTAAACAGGTCCGGGACGTGCACGGAGCCGAACTCGCACACGCGTCCCAGATCGTTGCGCCCCAGGTCCACCAGCATCACGTGCTCGGCACGCTCCTTGGGATCGGCCAGCAATTCCGCTTCCAGTGCCTGGTCCTCTGCGCTATCCTTTCCCCTTGGGCGCGTGCCAGCGATAGGGCGCACCTCGGCCTCGCGTCCCTGCAGACGTACCAGCACCTCCGGCGAAGAACCGATGAGATAGACAGGCGGGTCGCCGCCCAGTTCCAGGAAGAACATATAGGGCGAGGGGTTAATGCGGCGCAGGGCCCGATAGATGGCGAAGGGATCGGCCTCAGTACGCCGGGAGAGACGCTGAGAAAGGACAACCTGAAAGATGTCGCCAGCGGCGATGTACTCCTTAGCCCGCCTCACCGCCGTCTCGAATTGCTCGCGGCTCATATTCGAGCGCAGCTCCCCTCCGCGTCGCTGCGGTGGCACAGGCAGTGGAGGCAGGGGAGCACGTACCCGCGCCTCCACTTCGTCCAGCCGTGCGACAGCCTCGTCGTAGAGCACATCCAGGTCGCTGCCCGGCGGGACGTGCACATTGGCGAACGTCAGCAGGCGGTGGCGCACATGGTCAAAGACGATCAGCGTATCGGTCAGCAAGAGGTGCACATCGGGCAGGTTGAGGGTATCGCTTGCTGTGCTGGGGAGGCGCTCGAAGAAGCGCACGAGGTCGTATCCCATGTACCCAACCACACCCCCGAAGAAGTAGGGCGCATCGGGCAATATCTCGTGCAGCGGGGCCACGGGCCGATAGCGGGATAGTTCCGCAGCGACGACATGGAGCGGGTCTTCACCGTTCGCCAGCAGGCGCGTCTCCTGGCGCGCGCCGTCGAGGAGCGCGATCTCCCGTCCCCGCCCGATCATCTGGCGGCGAGGGTTGAAGCCCAGGAAGGAGTAGCGGCCGATTTGCTCGGCTCTTTCGACGCTCTCCAGGAGAAAGCTCGGCCCATGACCCCGCAGCTTCAGGTAAACGGAGACAGGCGTTTCCAGGTCCACCGACAGCTCGCGGCAGAAGGGGACTGAAGCCCCACGCGCTGCCAGTTCCTTAAATTGTGCACGTGTCAGCAGGTCCATATGCTCACCTCAACTGATTCTCAGGTGACGGTCACTGCGGGAAGTGACCGTCACCTGGTAAAAATAAAAAGCCCCTCGTCCCTGGGGACGAGGGGCTTCAAGAGCCACTCCCGTGGTGCCACCCCACTTAGGCTGGTCAGCCGCTTATGGAAACAAAAAACGCGCGGTGAGCGCGTTTTTTTGTGAGCCAGCCTCACTCGTTCGCGGGTACGGTCTCTGCAGACGATACCCTCAGCCCTGATAACGGTGGCGACTCCGGCCCGGACTACTCCGAACGGCTGCGTTCGTTTCGGCGGGCAGCTCCCCGGCCCATTCACGCCTGCCGGTTACGAGCAAGCTCTCAGCGCCAATGGCTTGCCTCTCTGTCGTACGTACAGGCGCTACTCTTCCGGTTCGTAGCTGTTGGTCTTTCCAGTTTGGCTATAATATAACCCCAACTGCGATTTTTGTCAAGTGGCCTGTACCCCCCGAGTTGAGTGGCTGCCAGAGCGCCCCTCAATCGTATGTGCCGTGCATAGCCGGGCCAGGTCCAGTACACCTGGTGGACGGCAGTCACTTTGCCTCAAGGAATGGAAAAACGCTTCAGGAAAAGGGTGTCCGAACCATCTGTAAGACGGACACGCTTGACGTCGGGCAAGGTGTATACGGCCGTCGCCAGCGCATAACCCCCCGGCTCCAGACTCTCCGGCACAGGAAGCAGCCACCGTGCTACAAAAACATCCCCCACATGCCATTCCCGACTGTCCAGCCCCACCCCATCTACCTGACTGATCAAGACACTATCACCAAGCAAGAGATAATTCCCGAACCGCAGTGCAGTGCGTTGCTCCTTCAGATCAGGGGACAATTGCGGACCAACCGTCCAGGTATAGGACAAGATGACCGCCCCGTTGTTCTCCGGCCCAATCTCGCCGTGTACAGCAAAGTCCCGCAACTGTAAACCGTTTTCCCATATCCCCAGAGGCGCGCGTATATCCAAAGCTGCTACGGCCTGCTCGCGTTGCGCCGCCGGAAGGTCGTAAAACAGCCACGTCTCTTCTGGGGTATGAATCGTATGGCTGGGAAGCGGCCAGGCTATGGCGTCCAGCCAGGCTTTTGCTTCTGCATTGGCTGCAGGCAGAAAATACACCGCGCAGGGGTAGGGGTACAAGTAAGCGCTGCCAGCCTCTACAATCCGCACCCGTTCGCGCCCTACGAACTCACTCAGCAAGCCAAAGCGGTCATCCTCCCATAAGGGGCGATCAGTCATGACCACTAACTGGCAGCCTGGACGCTCGTTTAATAGCTCTTTTGCAACATCAATACTCCGCTGGACGTCCAGCAAGCGTTGACGGCCCACTTTATCCTGAGCCATGAGATTCTGCCCACCGATGGCGATGCTGGCCTGATAGACAATGACCAGGATCAGAGGCAACGATATGACGGCTTTGAGCATTTGCCCCGGCCACTGACTGGCGATATGGATCCAGCGGCTAAACCAGTGGACAATATGCTCGGGGAGACGTTCTACCACTAAAGCCTGCAGCACGGCGCCTATCGGAAACAGGTACAGAAAGTAATAATTGAACAACAACCGAGTATGGGGCACCAGTGCCGCGATGGGGAAGCAGAACCACAACCACAGCAGCAGTGTACCCGTCGCCTGTGGACGGTTCTTTTTCCAGCGGAGAATGGTGTAACCTGCGGCATACATCACGCCGCTGAAGAGCAAGATGACAGCAAGACGGTCTGGTTTCAGTGTCTCGAGTACCACAAGCCACCAGGAGTCCTCAGTGACAAAAGGCACGCCAAACTCTCCCCTAACGCGGAACAGGTCCAGCGCCAGCACAAGGGAGGTGAAGTTCACATCCAGCCGCCCTTTGACTCCGGCACGCAAAGCCGCCAGGTCTGCGAAACGGGTGGTGAAATGAAAGACAGCAAAGGGGACCAGCGTCAGGCCAAACAATCCCAGCGCTATGAGCAGCGGCAGTACCCTGACGCGGCGCAGATTGAGCACTGCCATCACCACCAATACCGGCAGGAGCACGATGGAGATAAGATGGGTCTGTAGCGTCGCGGAAAGGGAAAGTGCCCCCAGGATGAGATAACGCGCTTTCGGTTCAGTGGTGAAATAGAGCAGCACACAAGCGTAGAGCATCGCCGCGAATGCGGGCACAAAACTGACCATCCATACCAGACGCCCGTAATGCACAGCCCAGGGATTGACCACAAACAGCAAAGTAGCCCACCACGCCACACGCGGACCAAAGACGCGCGCAGTCGCCCACCCCGCAACCGCGATACCAAGCAGGTTCATCACAGCGATAAACCAGCAAACCGCGACGACGTTTTCGTTAAAGAGCAGAAGCGGCAGTGCGTAAAGATACTCCACCAGAGGAGCATTATGAATTCCCAGCGATGTCAGATCCCCGGCCAGGGGAAGGGGACCCCCATGCACCCATCGCAGCGCCATATTGAGTGTGCGGGACTGATCGTGCCATATCTCCATATAGCCGAGCATCCGGAGGCGCAGCCATAACGCGAACAGCCCTAACCCACCCCATAACAGCAGTGATGGGCGCATGACACGCCTCGTCACACGTCCCTGGTGTATACGATCTGTCATTGACACCCCGGCCTCCCCGACAGGCGGTTGTGGCGTAGCCTGTACCTGTCTCTTGTACACGTCT
>JAOAAG010000178.1 GCA_026418995.1 Anaerolineae bacterium | reverse complement strand
AGATGTGTATAAGAGACAGAAGCTGTGCCGGGGAGGGCTAGTCTGTATCGTAGGCTGGGTGGGCGACGGCAATGCCGTCGCCCACCCAGCAATGCCGTCGCCCACCCGGCATTGCCGTCGCCCGCCGCACTTTCGCGCCTGGGTGTAACTTCTTGCGGAGTCCACTATGTTTCTGATCACTATAGATAAACTTCCATCCGCCATCCCTGTTTTGCAGGCTCTGACAACGGGAGGATGATATGACAGACATCACAACCCCGGAATGGGTTAAGGACGCCGTGTTCTATCAGATTTTCCCCGATCGCTTTGCCAGGAGCGAGCGCGTTCCCAAGCCCTCCAACCTGGAGCCATGGGACGCCCCTCCCACAGCGCTCGGCTTCAAGGGAGGGGACCTGGTGGGTGTGACCGAGCACCTGGATTATCTGCAGGAGCTGGGTATCACGGCCATTTATTTCAATCCCATCTTCCAATCCGCTGCCAACCACCGCTATCACACCTACGATTACTACCATGTAGACCCGCTCCTGGGCGGGAACGAAGCGTTCCGCGAGTTGCTGGATGCGGCCCACGCCCGTTCCATACGTATCGTGCTCGACGGTGTGTTCAACCATACCGGCCGCGGGTTCTACCAGTTCCACCACACATTGGAGAACGGCGCTTCCTCCCCTTATCTGGACTGGTTCTATTTCGACGAAGAGCGCCTGCGCGCGGGCCGTCCACTGAATGCCTATCCCTCCAGGAAGGCACGCCGTGGTCATAGCCTGCAGGAACTGGGATACCTGGCCTGGTGGGACCTCCCGGCTCTGCCCAAGTTGAACACCCGGACTGAGGCTGTGAGGCGCTTCATCTTCGACGTAGCTCGCTACTGGATCGAGTTTGGTATAGACGGGTGGCGTCTGGACGTGCCCGCCGAAATAGACGATGATGCGTTCTGGCAGGAATTTCGGCGTGTGGTCAAGACGGCAAACCCCCAAGCTTATCTCGTAGGCGAAATCTGGGACGAGGCCCACCGCTGGCTCAAAGGGGATCAGTTCGATGCGGTGATGAACTACATCTTCAACCGTGCTTGTCTCGGCTTCTTCGGCGGCGCGAAGCTGGACACCTCGGTCCGGCCGGGTGGGTTCAGGCTCCGCCGGCTGAAGGCCGGCGCCTTTGCTGACGCGGTGGACAGGATGCTGGCTCTCTACGACTGGGAGGTGACGCTTGTGCAGCTCAATCTGCTCAGCAGCCATGACGAGCCGCGTTTCCTGACTATGGTCAGGGGCGATAAAGAGGCGCTGAAACTGGCGACCCTGTTTCAGATGACTTTCCCCGGCGCTCCGTGTATCTATTATGGCGACGAAATCGGCCTTACTGGTGGACATGACCCGGATTGCCGGCGTGCGTTTCCCTGGGACACGAGGGAGTGGGATCATGATGTGCTGGACTTTGTCCGCCGTGCGATACGGCTGCGACGTGAGCACCCTGTGCTGAGGCGAGGGCGCTATATGCGCCTGCACACAGACGATCGGCGTGGCGTCTACGCGTTCGCCCGCTACTTCGAGGGGCAAGAGGCGGAGGCCTTGCTGGTCGTGTTCAACAACGGCACAGACCGGTACGATCTTGACGTGCCGTTAAAAGGGTTGTGGGCGGAGGGAAGCGAGTTGAGGAACATATGGCAGGAGGGCAGAGCTCAGGTGAAAGATGGTCGCATCACAGGCCTGGTGCTTCCTCCACGCTCAGGAGCGGTGTTGCAGGCAGTGGCTCAACAGAGCTGAATGCACGCCCCTCGGTGCCCCTTAAAAATGCCCCATTTGGGTACTAGCCATCTAGCCACTTATCCGCTATAATATCAGTGCATGCCTGGAGAAAGGGTGAGTATGATCAACGACTCCCTGATGATAAGCACTGCTAGCCGAGGAGGATGTGGACCAAGCCCTGAGGTGGGGGCTGGTTAGTCCCTCGTTAGCGTCAGTTGAATAGGCTTCAGCCAGCCTCCCTATCAAGGGAGGCTTTTTATTTTGAGATGTAAGGAGAGGCGATGCAAGAGGAAAAGCGTATCCTGGTCGCAGATTCCCTGGCCAAAGATGGCATTGACATCCTGCAACAACATTTCTCAGTGGATGTGAAGACCGGCCTCAACGAGGATGAGTTGGTCAGCATCATCGGAGAGTACGATGCGCTGGTCGTGCGCAGCAGCACGAAGGTAACGGCGCGGATACTCGAAGCGGGCAAGCGGCTGCAGGTGGTTGGGCGGGCCGGCGTGGGCGTGGATAACATTGACGTTGAGGCCGCCACCAGGCAGGGCATCCTGGTGGTGAACGCGCCGGACGGCAACAGTATTGCAGCCGCCGAGCACACCATCGCACTGATGCTGGCGCTGGCCCGGCACATACCACAGGCCGACGCCTCTTTGAGGAGGCGGGAGTGGGATCGCAAACGCTTTATGGGCGTCGAGGTAACCGGCAAGACGCTCGGAGTGATCGGCATCGGGCGCATCGGCCGCGAGGTCGCCCGTCGCGGGCGTGGGTTGGGAATGCACGTGATTGCGCATGACCCCTACGTCTCCGCTGCCTACGCTGAGAGGATCGGTGTGGAGCTGTGCGAGCTGGACGAGCTGCTTGCCAAGGCCGATTTCATCACCATTCACGTCCCGCTGACCCAGGCCACCCGCGATATGATCGGAGAGCGCGAACTCTCCCTGGTCAAGCCCGGGGCCAGGCTGATCAACTGCGCCCGTGGGGGCGTTGTGAACGAGGCAGCGCTGCTGAAGGCGCTGGAAAGTGGCAGGTTGAGCGGGGCCGCACTGGATGTCTTTGCCAAAGAACCGCCCTTTGATAGTCCCCTTCTCGACAGCCCTAAGGTGGTGCTCACCCCCCACCTGGGAGCGTCTACCCAGGAGGCCCAGGTGGCCGTGGCTTACGATGTCGCCTGTCAGATAGTGGACGTGCTGAATGGCCGGCCGGCTGCCCATCCGGTTAATGCGCCGATGATCCCGCCGGAGACACAGGAACAGCTCCTCCCCTTCTGCGAACTGGCCGAAAAGCTCGGGCAGGCCGCCAGCCAATTGGTAGACAGGCATCTGAGCCAGGTGTGCATCACGTACGCCGGCCAACTGGCCGATATGGATACCGACCTGCTGAGAGCGCTGATCATCAAAGGGCTGTTGCAACGGGTCACCGAGACCCGCATTACCACGGTCAATGCCAACCTGGTCGCCCGGGAACGGGGCCTGCGCGTGATCGAGGAAAAGGCCGCCGACGCCGGCCACTTCGCCAATCTTATCACCATCTCCTTTACCGACAGCGGGGAGACACGCTTGCTCTCCGGCACGATTATGCGCGGGGAGCCGTTCATCGTGCGCATTGACCGCTACTGGCTCGATTTCGTGCTGCGCGGCTACCAGTTGCTGATCTACCACCGCGACCGCCCGGGGCTGATTGGTGAGGTGGGGCGGGTGACGGGCAGCGCCGACATCAACATTGCCTTTATGGGCGTGGGGCGTCTGCAACCGCGCGGTGAAGCTTTGATGGTGCTCACGCTGGACGAGTACGCCCCGCCGGAGGTGCTGGCCAAAATCAGGGCCCTGCCCGATATTTACGGGGTCCAATTGCTGGAGTTGTGAGAAATCGGGTGACGGTCACTTCCAAAGTGACCGTCACCTAAGGAAGGAAAATAGGAGGATTTGCGATGAACCTGAGACAACCCAACGCTAATGAGGCAACCGGAACGATCAATCGCTCAAGAAGTGTCGTGCCTATGTCCGGCCTCTGTACCGCCTGCGTGGACGGCTGCACCGGCGGATGTGAGATCTTCGTCTCCTCGTTCAGGGGGCGAGAAATGCTCTATCCGCAGCGATACGGGGAGGTCACGGCCGGGGCGGATAAGAATTATCCGCTCGACTACTCGCACCTGAATATTCAGGGGTACGCCGTCGGCGCGAAGGGCCTGCCGCCGGGGGTCGAGATAGGGCCGGACACCGCCATCTTCCCGGAGGTCTCCACCGAGACGGAGTACGGGTGGGACAGTAAAGTGAAGATGCGCCTGCCCATCTTTACCGGCGCACTGGGCTCTACCGAGATCGCGCGCAGGAACTGGGAACATTTCGCGGTGGGCGCAGCGATCTCCGGCATCACGCTGGTGTGCGGCGAAAACGTCTGCGGCGTGGACCCGGAGCTGGAGCTGGATAACCATGGCAAGATCAAGAAGTCGCCGGAGATGGACCGGCGGATCGAGGCCTACCGGCGCTTCCACGAGGGTTACGGCGAGCTGCTGGTGCAGATGAACGTCGAGGACACCCGCCTGGGCGTGGCCGAGTACGTGCTGGAGAAGCACGGTCTCGACACCATCGAGCTGAAATGGGGTCAGGGGGCCAAGTGCATCGGCGGCGAGATCAAGGTCAAATCGCTGGAGCGCGCGCTGGAGCTGAAGCGCCGGGGGTACATTGTGCTGCCTGACCCCGAACTCCCTGAGGTGCAGGAGGCCTACAGAAGCGGCGCACTCAAGGAGTTCGAGCGTCACTCCCGCCTGGGCTTTGTCAGCCGTGACTCGTTTATGCGCGAGATCGAGCGTCTGCGCAGCCTGGGCTTCAAGCGCATCACGCTCAAGACGGGCGCTTACTCGGCGGTGGAGCTGGCTATGGCCCTGCGCTACGGTGCCGAGGCACATCTGGACCTGATCACCGTTGACGGCGCGCCAGGCGGCACCGGGATGAGCCCGTGGCCGATGATGAACGAGTGGGGTATGCCCTCGTTCTACCTCCACGCGATGACCTATCAGTTCTGCGAGAGATTGGCCTCCCGGGGCATGCGCGTCCCGGACATCGCTTTCGCGGGCGGCTTCTCCACCGAGGACGGCGTCTTCAAAGCCCTCGCATTGGGCAGCCCGTATGTGAAAGCGGTCTGCATGGGGCGGGCATTGATGATTCCGGGCATGGTGGGCAAAAACATTGGCCTGTGGCTCCAGGAAGGCCGCCTGCCCAAGACCGTCTCCAAATACGGGGATAAGGTGGAGGAAATTTTCGTGACTTACGAGGAGCTGAAGGACCGCTACGGTGAAGCGTTACGGGATATTCCTTTGGGGGCGATCGGCCTCTACACCTTCTGCCAAAAGATGAAGGTGGGGCTGCAGCAGCTTATGGCCGGGAGCCGCAACTTCAAGCTGGCTACTATTTCGCGCCAGGACCTGATCGCGCTGACGAGGGAGGCGGCTGAGGTCTCCGGCATCCCCTACGTGATGGACGCTTACCGTGAGGAGGCCGAGGCGATCCTCGACGGGGCCGAGACCAGGGCGTATCCGGCCACGACAATGATCATCCCGCTCGGCGATCCGACCGCGATCCTGCGCTTCTTGCGCGAGGAGAGCCGCCTGCAGCGCCTCGCCGTCTCAGCATAGGAGAAGTAAATGGACATCCCAGCTTCGCAAGGCCTTAATCCATTCGAGATCGCACAGCGCCAACTGGATATGGCAGCCGAAGTGATGGGGCTTGACCCGACCACCCACCAACTTCTCCGCTGGCCAATGCGCGAGTTCCACGTCCGTATCCCGGTGAAGATGGACGACGGGAGCACACGTATCTTCGACGGCTACCGCGTCCAGTACAACGATGCCAGAGGTCCAACGAAGGGCGGTATCCGTTTCCACCCCGAGGGGACTATCAACACCATCCGTGCGCTGGCGGCGTGGATGACCTGGAAGTGCGCCATGCTCGACCTGCCGCTGGGGGGAGCGATGGGAGGAGTGCTTTGCAATCCCAAGGAGCTCTCGCCGGGAGAGCTGGAGCGCCTGAGCCGGGGCTACATCCGGGCGCTGGGCCACTACGTCGGCCCCGCGAGCGATGTCGCGGCCCCGGATGTGTACACTACCCCGCAGATTATGGCCTGGATGATGGACGAGTACGAGACTATGCTGGGCCGTCACGCTCCCGGGGTGATCACCGGGAAACCCACGCCCTTAGGCGGTTCACAGGGACGTATGGATGCTACGGCTAGAGGGGGCGCATACTGCATTCGCGAGGCGGCCAGGTCGGTGGGGATGAACCTGGGCGGGGCAACCGTTGCCATCCAGGGCTATGGCAACGCCGGCAGGTATATGCATAAATTGCTCGTCGAGATGTTCGACGCTAAGGTCGTTGCTGTGTCCGATTCCAGGGGGGGCATCTACTGTCCCAACGGCCTGGACTTCGAGCGTGTCCTGGCTCACAAGCTGGACACCGGCACCGTAGTGGGCTATGCTTGCTGCAACGAATGCCGGGAGATCACGAACGCTGCGCTCCTCGAACTGGACGTTGACGTGCTGGTACCGGCGGCACTGGAGGGTGTCATCCGCTCGCACAATGCCCCTCATATTAAGGCGAAGATCATAGCTGAGCTGGCCGACGGCCCCACCACGCCCAATGCCGATGCCATTTTACAGCAAAAAGGCGTCTACGTCATCCCCGATTTCCTGTGCAACGCGGGCGGGGTCACCGTCTCTTATTTCGAGCAGGTCCAGAACGCCTATGGCTATTATTGGGACAATGCGCTGGTGCACCAGCGGCTCGAACATAAAATGATGGTGGCCTTCTACGATGCCCACGATACAGCGCAGAGATATCATACTTCCAACCGCATCGCGGCGTATCTCATCGCTGTGGCGCGGGTGGCGGAAGCCTGTGCGCTGCGGGGGTGGATATAGCCTGTTCAGGTGACAGTCACCTCTAAGGTGACTGTCACCTGAACCTCACGAGCGCGCCCGTTACCAGCGCCATCCCGGCGACGATCGCCAGCCCGTAGCGCAGCGTCGCTCCGACCGCCTCTCCCTCTTTTCCCCCCAGCCCTACGGTGCTGCAACCGACGATAACCTTGGCCGGCGCGAAGAGCGAGCCGATCGCGCCGCCGCTTGTCTGCGCGGCCAGGATAATCTGCGGGCTGACGCCCAGCAGCAGCGCGGCATGCTGTTGCAGGCCCCCGAAGACGACGTTAGAGTTCGTGTTCGAGCCGGTCATAAACGCCCCGATAGCCCCAATGAAAGGCGAGATCAGGGGGAAAGCCGCTCCGGCCAGGCGTACCAGCCCCTCTGCCAGCAGGTATGTCATCCCTGCATGCTCCATGGTCACGGCCATCCCCACCATCGCGGCCACTCCCAGGCTGGAGCGGACCGCCTTCTGGGCCGTCGAGCGAACGATACGTCCCGCCGCTCCCGGCCTGTAGTGCCCCTGCAGGTGGAACACGACGAAGGTGATCAGGGCAGCATAAACCAGCAGTGCCCCCGCATGGCCGAAGACACTGATCGTGCGCCCAGGCCCGGCTGGCGTTACCCATCCTCTAGCAGTGGTCAGCTCCGGGAACTCCACGGTGATGACTACCTGTCCCAGGAACTCGTGTACCGGCGGGACCAGCTCCGCCACCAGCACCACCAGGATCACGAGTACGTATGGTAGTAGAGCCTGGCTAGACGGCATGGCGGCGGCCCGTTGAGCATCCGGGCTCTCCTTGTTAAACCGTTGCCCGCGCCGTGCCCACATCACGCCCACTGCCAGCCCGGCCAGTCCCCCTATCATGGCCCCGATGGACCACAGCCCGTTGATGACAGTGAGGAACTGTCCCACAGCCATCGCCAGCCAGATGAGAATGAGCGGGAACAGGCCCGCCCTGAGCGCAGGCCAGCCTCCTGCCGCCCACAACGTCCCGGCGCCACAGGCAAGACAGGCCAATCCCAGCATCGCTGCCGACCAGAGGGCCAGCTCCTCCCCACTCCGCCCCGTCGCTGCGATGAGGGCGTAGAAGGAGGTCCCCAGCGAGCCGAAGGTCACGGCCCAGGCATGCCCGACCGAGGGGATGACCACAGCGGCCAGTGGTGGAAACCCCATGCTCACCAGCAACGGCGCGATAACCGCTATCGGCACGCCGAAGCCGCCCACTCCCTGCAAGAATGAACTGAAGGCCCATCCCAGGAGCAGCACCTGTAGTCCACGGTCGGGGGTGATGTGGGGGAGAAAGGCGCCGATGGCCGCGACGGCGCCGGCCTCATCGGTGACGCGATAGAAAAGCAGTGCTGCCCAGGTGATGTAGAGCACGTATAGCGTCAACAGCAGGCCCTTGGCCTGGGCATAAAGCAACAACCGCCATCCGGCACCGAAACGGGACGCGGCGATCAGCGCGGCGATCAGCCAGCCCGCTGCTCCGGCCTCGGCCCCACCCCAGCGGAAACGTAGCATCAGCGTTAGCACAGTCAATATGGGGAGAAAGGCCAGCAGCCAATCACAGAGGGTGGTGGAGGGAGACATATCTTACTCTGATAGGATCGTTGTTGATGCACCAGGTCGGGACTAATGATACCATGGTTTCACCGCCTCCAAAAGCTGGACACGTGACGTTGTATAGCGCCGTATGGGACGACCACCTGGATGAGGCGCAGGATCCTTGGGCAGCCCATCCGATTGACAATGCCTGTCCCCGTGGTAAAATTTGGTATCCAAACCTGGAGGCGCGTCAGGCCTATGGCCGAGAACGAGCGCGAACTGCGCATCCTGGAGACGCTAGCGCAGGAACCCGCTACCAGTCTGACTATCCCGTCAGGTGTCACCGTTCTCCTCTCATTTGCCCGAGTGCGCAGCGGGGGGATGCGCTTCGTGATCCAGTGGCCGATGGGCAAAGAAGGGCGATGATGAAGGTCTTGCTCACCACGGGCCTGTTTCCCCCTGATATCGGCGGTCCGGCGACCTATGTGCCTCGAATGGCCGAAGCGCTGGCCGGGCGGGGGCATGTGGTGACCATCGTCGCCCCGCAGGAACGGGGTGTCCCCTGCCCGATTGTCGCTCCCCCCTACCGCCTGGTGCGCTTCTATCGCGCCCACACGTTGCGCTACGCCAACTTTTTCATCGAGCTATGGCGTGCCTTTGTCGCGGTGCTGCGCGAGGCACGCGCCTGCGACGTGTTGTTCGTCAACGGGCTGGACCTCCCCGCTGCCTGGGCCGCCCGGCTGACCGGCAAGCCTATGGTGGTCAAGGTGGTGGGGGATGGGGCGTGGGAGCTCGCCCATACGCGCGGATGGACACGGCTGAACCTGGAAGAGTTTCAGGGAGCGCGCGGGCTGCGCATCGGCTTCTTTCGGCTGCTGCGCCACGCCGCCGCCAAACGCGCGCAGGCGGTCATCGTGCCCAGCCGCTATCTGGCGCGTATTGTGGAAGGGTGGGGGGTACAGGGCTGTGTGCGCGTTGTGTACAATGCGCTCGACCTGCCCAGCACCGGAGCGGACGCCCTGCCCGACATAACGCTTCCCCCGGCTTTTGAGCGCGGGTTTCGCCTGGCGACGGTCGGCCGACTGGTGCCACATAAGCGCATCGCGGACGTGGTCGCTGCGGTAGCCAGGCTGGACGGTGCCCGACTGCTTATCGTCGGCGATGGGCCGCAGCGGAGCGAGTTGGAGGCGCTGGTGGAAAATTTGGGATTGGCGGACCGGGTCCTGATGGTGGGTGGGCTGCCCCAGCAGGAGTTATGGGGGATGCTGGTTCGCTATGCCGATGTGCTGGTCCTCAACTCGACTTACGAGGGGTTGCCTCATATCCTCCTGGAAGCGGCGCACCTGGGCCTGCCAGTCGTGGCGACGGCGGTGGGCGGCACGCCGGAGATTGTCGAGGACGGCGAGAGCGGCCTGCTGATCCCGCCGGATTCGCCAGCGGCGTTGCTGGCAGCGCTGCGCCGGTTACAGGCCGACCCGGCGCTGCGCCGGCGCCTGGCCGAGGGCGCGCGACGTACCGCCGCGCGGTTCTCTTTCGAGCATATGGTGGAAGAGACGGAAGCGGTACTCAAGCTGTCTATCGGAGTGCGTTAAAGGGAAGCCTCCTGCCGGGTCATCCCACCTGGCCCACCATACCTGGGGGATTGTGTTGTGGATACCGCACCACAGTCACGCAAGCGAGGTAGTGGAGCGGCAGCCGGTTTGAGGGCAGTCATTCTAGCCGGGGGCAAGGGGACTCGTCTGCTGCCCTTCACCGTCAATTTCCCCAAGCCGCTCGTTCCGCTGGGGGATACGCCGGTGCTTGAGGTGCTGATTTCCAGGCTGATCCAGTACGGGATCACGGATATTACCTTGACGCTGGGCCATCTGGCCGAGCTGATCAGGGCCTATTTCGACCACCGCCAATCCCTGGTTCAGCAGATCACGCTACGCTACGTTTACGAAGACGAGCCGACTGGCACCGCTGGATCGCTGGCCCTGGTGCCGGGTCTTACCAGCACGTTCCTGGCCATGAACGGCGATCTCCTGACCAACCTGGATTTCGATGCCCTCGTGGAGTTCCACCGCGAGCATCAGGCTGTCTTAACCATCGCTACCCATAAGCGCCATGTCAAAGTAGACCTGGGGGTGCTCGAATTCGACGGTAATTATCAGGTCGTGCGCTACCTGGAAAAACCGGAGACCACCTACCACGTCAGCATGGGCATATATGTATACGAGCCCTCTGTGCTGAAGTACATCGAACCGGGGAAATATCTCGATTTCCCGGACCTGGTGCTGAGGTTGTTGGCCAGCGGTGAGCGTGTATGCGCCTATCCTGCGGATTGCCTCTGGCTGGACATTGGGCGACCGGATGATTACGCCAGGGCCCAGGAGCTCTATGCGCTCAAGCGAGAGGAGTTCGATCTTGTCTAACTGGCGCATTCCGCTGAGTGACCTGGATTATGGGCCTGAGGAAGAAGAGGCCATTGTGCGGGTATTGCGCAGCAGGTGGCTTTCGATGGGGCCGGAGGTGCAGGCCTTCGAGCACGAATTCGCCGCACTCGTGGGCGTCAAACATGCTGTCGCCGTCGCCAATGGTACCGCAGCTCTGCATCTGGCGTACCTGGCCCTGGGACTGAGAGCTGGGGATGAAATCATCCAGCCCGCCATTAACTTTGTGGCGGCAGCCAATATGACGCTGGCCATCCGAGCTGTCCCTGTATTTGCTGATATCCTGAGCCTGGATGAACCAACTATAGACCCGCAAGAGCTTGAACGTCTCATCACGCCACGCACGAAAGCGGTCGTGGTGATGCACTACGGCGGGTATGTGTGCCGCATGGCCGAGATCGAGGCCATCTGCAGGCAACATGGGCTGGCCATTGTGGAAGACGCCTGTCACGCTGTCGGGGCGCAATACCTGGATGGCCAGGAGCACCCTCTCCATGGCAGAAAGGCGGGCAACCTGGGAGACGTGGCCTGTTTCTCATTCTTCAGCAACAAAAACCTGGCCACCGGGGAGGGCGGCATGGTCACGACGAACCGCGATGACATCGCCGAGCAATTGCGCCTGCTGCGTTCCCATGGAATGACCACGCTCACCTGGGATCGGCATCAGGGCCATGCCAGTTCCTATGACGTGCTGGTGAACGGCTATAACTATCGGCTGGACGAATTGCGAGCAGCGCTGGGCCGCGCTCAACTCAGGAAACTGGAACGCAATAATCACCTCCGTGGAGAGCTCGTGGCCGCGTACCGCCGCCATCTCAGCGATTTGCCAGGGTGGATCGTTCCCTTCGCCGACTACCGGGGCGATAGTGCTTATCACCTGATGGTCGTCGTAGCTCCCGACCAGGAAGCGCGCACACGCACTGTGAGCACACTGAAAGAGGCGGGGATACAGACCAGCCTGCACTACCCCTGCCTGCCCGACTTTGCGGTGTTCAAGGGGCTGCGCGGAAGCGGTGTTGAGAAAAGCCGCCTGTTCGCAAGGCGTGCTATCACCCTGCCGCTCTTCCCCACGATGAGCATGTCCCAGGTAGAAGAAATCTGCCATCTCATCGGCAGTGTTGCCTTATCATGAGAATCCTCGGGTTTGGTTACGATACCAATCTGCTGTTGCCGGAAGAGGCGACGAACGAGAGTCAGTACCGCCAGCGCCGCTACTGTGAGCTGCTGGGCCAGGAGAAGGCGATCGTGATCCTGAATACCGGGTTTCCGTATCGAGAGCGCTCCCTGGCCGGTGGACTCGTATGGGCGATCGGCGTCTCCGCAAGGCACAAGTGGCTCCAGGTCGCGCGGGCCTATGTACAGGGCATTCGCATAGGCCGGCAGTTCCGGCCAGACGTGGTGGAGTATCAGGACCCCCGGCTGGCTGGCCTGGTCGCCTATCTGGTGGCCCGCACGCTCGGCGTCCCTCTGGTTGGGGGGGTCTTCAACGATCTGTTAGACAACCCGGTCTGGCTCGGCAGGTCAGCAGGACGTCGCCTGTACAATCGGGTAGGGAAATTCGTGCTCTCTCGCTCACTTCTGGTGCGCTGTGATTCGTCCGAAACGACGCGCGCGCTGAATCGCAAAGGGTATCACCAGGTCAGGTATGTTCCGTTCTTTGTGCCCTGGTTGGAAAAGTTCTGCGTCTCCGACGAGGCGATACGTGACCGGTTGCAGCGCTGGGATGAGGAGCCGGTCGTGCTCTGTGTAGCTCGCCTGTCAGAGGAGAAGAACATTCCCCTTTTGCTGCAGGCCTTCAGGCAGGTGTACATGGGCAGCCGGAGGGGGCGATTGGTCATTGTCGGCTCCGGCCCGCTGAGAGATGGTCTGGAGCGATTGGAGCGGGAGCTGGGTATTGAGCAGCGGTTGTCCTGGGAAGGATTTGTGGATTTCCCTGTTCTGGTGCAGCATTTTCATCGGGCTAACATTTTCGCCCTGTCTTCCAGTGCTGAATCTTCGGCGCGGGTGCTCATCCAGGCGCAGGCCGCGCGGCTGCCTACGGTCACCACGGCCACCTCTGGCAGCCGCGACATCGTGAGCGATGGCCAGACCGGCTATGTGACGCCTGTAGGTGACGTTGAGGCGTTCGCCAGGGCGCTGGACCGGCTGCTGAATGACCGCGTAACTTACCGGCGTATGCTGGAGTCGGATGCCTATCGTGCCCTGGAGCAGCATGGGGAGCAGGTCATCACAGGAGAGCTGCGGATGTTCTACGATTCACTGTCTGCTGCGAGATAATGCCCGACAGAACACACCCGGCTCGTATTTCACAGGAGGACGACATGGACCTGACACATAAGCGTATCCTTGTCACCGGCGGCAATGGGTTTTTGGGGCGTCACGTGGTGCAGCGGTTGCGCACGCAGGGCTGCACTCAGGTCTTTGCCCCGCGTAGCAGCGAATACGATCTCCGTGATGGCGCAGCCGTAGCGGCCTTGATGCGGGATACCCGGCCGGAGGTCGTGATCCATCTGGCCGCCCTCGTAGGGGGCATCGGAGCCAACCGCGAACGGCCCGCCGAGTTTTTCTACTCCAACATCATGATGGGGGTGCAGACGATCGAGCAGGCACGCCTGGCTGGTGTGGAGAAATTCGTCATCATCGGGACGGTATGTGCCTACCCCAAGTTCACGCCGGTGCCGTTCCGCGAGGACGACCTGTGGAATGGTTATCCAGAGGAAACGAACGCCCCCTACGGCCTGGTGAAGCGCTTGCTGCTGGTACAGGCGCAAGCGTATCGCCAGCAGTACGGCTTCAATGCCATTTATCTTCTGCCGACGAACCTCTATGGCCCCGGCGATAACTTTGACCCGCGCTCCTCACATGTCATCCCCGCTCTTATCAAAAAGTGCGTGGACGCCATCGAGGAGGGGAGAGACGAGATCGTGGTGTGGGGAGATGGCAGCCCCACCCGCGAGTTCCTGTATGTGGAAGACGCGGCCGAAGGGATCGTTCTGGCCACGGAGCGCTACGATAAGCCCGATCCGGTCAACCTGGGCTCCGGGGCTGAGATCTCAATCCGCGAGCTGGTGGGAATGATTGCCCGCCTCACCGGATTCACGGGCCGGATCGTCTGGGATACCACCAAGCCCAACGGCCAGCCACGCCGCTGCCTGGACGTATCGCGCGCCAAGCGCGAATTCGGGTTTCAGGCGCATATGGATTTTGAGGAAGGTCTGCGGAGGACCATCGAGTGGTACATCGCAGAACGGCGGAAGGGAGCACAGCCCTGATGTCCTCAGCAGTTGACCCGGCAGCCGACTCATCCCACACGCCAACGGGCGTCTACGTGGATATGGCCCGCGTGCGTTACCAGCAGAGCCGACAGGCACACTGGGACGCCGTGGCCCGCCGGATGGACATCCGGCCCGGCTGGGGCGGTTACTATCACCGACGGTTGACCCAGGTGTACAGGTTTCTTGTCCCCCCGGGACAGCGTGTGTTGGAGATCGGCTGTGCGCAGGGGGACCTGCTGGCTGCCTTGGAGCCGGCCGTTGGGGTGGGAGTGGATTTCTCGCTGGAGATGCTGCGGCGTGCTGCGCAACGACACCCCCATTTGCGCTTCGTGCAGGCCGATGCGCACGCGATTAGCCTGAACGAAACCTTTGATGTCATCATCCTTTCTGACTTGCTTAATGACCTGTGGGATGTCCAGAGAGTCCTGCAAGAGGTCGCGCGGTTATCCACCCCCCGTACACGCCTGATCATCAACTCGTACAGCCGCCTGTGGGAATTACCTTTAGCGCTGGCTGAACGGTTGGGGCTGGCCAACCCAACGCTCCATCAGAACTGGCTGACGGTCGAGGACATTGCCAATCTGCTCTATCTGACCAATTTCGAGATCATTCGTTCCTGGCAGGAGATCCTCCTGCCCCTGCCCATCCCGGCCATAAGCGCGCTCTGCAATCGCATCCTGGTAAAGCTCTGGCCGTTCAATCAACTGGCGCTGACGAACCTGATCGTAGCCCGGCCACGTCCCCGGTGGCCCCTGCCTTGTGCAGATGAGTCTACCTCCAATCCCTCCGTATCAGTGGTGGTTCCGGCGCGTAACGAGGCTGGCAACATCCCTCACCTCTTCGCGCGGCTGCCGCGCATGGGTCGGGAAACCGAGCTGGTGTTCGTCGAAGGCCACTCCAAGGACGATACCTATGCAACCATCGAGCGGGAAATTGCCGGGCATCCGGAATGGAGATGCAAGTTGCTCAAGCAAACCGGCATCGGTAAAGGTGACGCCGTGCGCCAGGGCTTTGCCCATGCCGAAGGGGATATCCTGATGATCCTGGACGCCGATCTCACCGTTCCGCCGGAGGACCTGCCTCGTTTTTACGAAGCGTTGCGCCTGGGGCACGGTGAATTCATCAACGGCGTGCGGCTGGTGTACCCGATGGAGGCGAGGTCTATGCGCTTTCTCAATCTGCTGGGCAACAAGTTCTTCAGCCTAGCTTTCTCATGGTTATTGGGGCAACCGGTCAAGGACACGCTGTGCGGCACCAAGGCGCTTTGGAAGAAGGATTACGAGGTTATCGCCGCCAATCGGGCCTATTTTGGCGATTTCGACCCGTTCGGCGATTTCGACCTTCTATTTGGAGCGGCCAAGCAGAACCTGAAGATTCTGGACCTGCCGATCCGTTACCGGGAGCGCACCTACGGGACGACGAACATCCAGCGCTGGAAGCACGGCTGGTTGTTGCTGAAGATGGCGCTGTTTGCTGCCTGGCGGATCAAGTTTGTGTGACTGTATATGCACCTTCTCGCGGGCTCAAAACCGGCAGGAGAGTGGGCTGACAGTAGCGAGAGGAGGCTGTATGGTGATCAAGCAGGCCACCACCGTGGACATCTCATCTTCACCATCTGCTTCGTGCCGGGCGAAGCATGAAATTGAGCACGGCAGACGTCTGGCCCAGGGCGATACGGAGAGGATCTGGGGTTGGGGAACTCCGGCAGGGCAGGTGCGTGCCAGGCGGCGCGCGGAGCTAATCGCCGCCGGGGCCAGGCTAGGGCCCGGGATATACGCTCTGGAGATCGGCTGTGGTACAGGTCTCTTCACAGAAATGTTCGCTCGCACTGGAGCCACACTGGTGGCGGTAGACATTTCGCCGGACTTGCTGGAACGGGCGCAGAGGCGAGGTTTGCCCGCCGGGCAGGTACTTTTTCTGGCCAAACGGTTCGAGGAGTGCGAGGTTGAGGGTCCGTTC
>JAOAAG010000085.1 GCA_026418995.1 Anaerolineae bacterium | reverse complement strand
CGCTCGTCGGCAGCGTCAGATGTGTATAAGAGACAGTACCTGCACCGTGGCGGACGCATCGGCGGGGCGAAGAAGTTCCTGGGCACGGCGCTCAATATCAAGCCCATCCTGCACCTGGAAGATGGGCGCGTGGAAGCGCTGGTGCAGGTGCGCACGAAGCGCAAGGCTGTTGAGCGGATGCTGGAGATCGCAGAGGAAAGGTTGGGCGGCAAGCCTGCGGCAGAAGTCGCCGTACTTGACGTGGATAGCCCGGCAGAAGGGGACGCTCTGGCAGAAGAAGCGAAGCGACGGCTGGGCGTGGATCACGTGTACCGCACGACTGTGAGCCCTGTCATCGGCACGCACGCTGGACCCGGCACCGTGGGCATTGCCCTGTATCCTGCGCGTTAGACTGATGAAGAGGCAGGATGCAGGAATCCTGCATCCTGCCTCGTGCATCTACTCAGGAGCGGAGCAGCTCTCGATACACCGCCACGGTGCTTGCTGCGATGTGCGCCTGGGTGAAGTGGGTTTCCACACGTTCCCTGCCGCGCCGTGACAAGTTCACCCAGAGCGTTTCATCCTCCATCAACTGTGATAGCCGCTCGCGTAGCGCTGACGCCTCGCCCTCGGGGAAGAGGAGGCCGGCTTCGCCGATGACGTTGGGTATCTCCCCGCAGTCGGAGCCGATCACCGGCACCCCACAGGCCATCGCCTCGATGAGCACCCGACCGAACTGCTCGATCCAGTTAGGCCGCGAGCGGGAGGGGAGTACCAGCACGTCCAGCCCCCGATAAAAGTCCGGCAGCTTCAGCGAAGGCAATGCCCCGGCGAAATTCACCCGGTCGGCTATGCCCAGACGGGCAGCCAGCATGGTCAATTTCCTCTGCTCCGGTCCGTCGCCCGCGATCTGGAGCCGCCAATCTCCCTCAAGGCCGGCTGCGGCTTCCAGCAGCACATCCACCCCCTTCTCCGGTACCAGCCTCCCGACATAGCCTATAGAAAAGATACGGTGGCGGGCGTGTCCTTCGGTGCCTGGCGTGAAGATGGCCGGGTCCACCCCGAACTGGGGTATCATCGCCAGAGGACCGGTGTATCCCTTCTCCCGCCAGACAACGACGGCGCCGGCGTTGCCGACGATGGCATAATCTGCCCGGCGCAGGTTATAGCGCTCGAACAGGCTGAACGGAGGGGGGTAACGGCGCTTGAGGTTCTGCCAGGAGAACCAGAGGGCACGGCAGCCCTGTCGCTTGGCCAGCCACATAGCGTGAAAGGTAGCGAAATTGTACGGCTCCTCGTCTATATGCACCACGTCCGGTGCAAAGCCACGCAGCCGCCGGCCCAGGCGCGGATAGAAATGGAGATGGAAGTGGCCGTTGAAAACCAGCGGTTCAACGACCAGTTCATAGCCCTTGGTGTGGGCCCGTTCCAGCTTGATCAGGCGCGTGCCGTCGCGCCACGCTGGCGGCACCGCGACCATCAGCTCCACGTCGGGAAAGCGGGCGATCTCCTCCAGCTTGCGCTGGTAGATGCCCAGCAGACAGGCTTTGGAGACCATCAGGACGCGCATGGTCTGTCTTGACCAATGTCCAGCCGGTAGACCCGATACCGCTTGTACACCCTCGCCCCCATCCGTTCAGCCAGGATGGGGGTATTGGGGTTATCGTCCGAGGTAAGCGAAAGGTCCGCCCATTGGTAGCCCCTGGCAACAGCTCGCTTGAGCATCTCGTCGAAGAGGAGCACGGCCACCCCGGTCCCCCAGTATTCCGGGGGCACCAGGACGCTTTTGATGGCCAGGCATGCCGGTTGACGCCGCATATGCCACCACAGGCTGACGTAGTGCCACGGGTAGCGCAGCCCGTTGGCGTGGATAAAGGCTTCGTTAAGGTTGGGGATGCCAGGTAGCCACCCTACGGTCTCTCCGTTCATCTCGGCGAACAGGATCAGCTCCGGGTCAACGATGTCACGGAAGGGGCGGAGCATTGCCTCGAGCGTCTCCCTGTGCCAGTCGGTGTGGTCGGGCAGGTGGGCCAGCGCGACGTTAATCAGGCGGTAGACGCGGTCCACCTCCTCATCCCAATGGGAGAGGTCGGCGCCACGCACTGTAATACCCCCGCGCTGGCGCAGCCTATCAGCAAGCGCTGAGAGACGCTTCAGGCCAGGAGCGCTTGCGTCTATCTCGTAGGCCAGATTGTCCCCGCGTGCAGGCTGAAAACCGTAGCGTTCCATAAACTCGCGGTAGTAGGGTGGAGTGTGTCCGCAGAAGAGCGCCGGCGGACGGTCACGCCCCTCGATCAGCACCCCGTAGCTGTCCTCGTAGTCCAGGTTAAACGGCCCACGCAGCGCATGCAGGCCGCGCTGTCTGGCCCAGGCGATCGCCTGGCCGACCAGCGCCTCGAAAACGGCGTAGTCCTCGATATACTCAAAGAAGCCGAAGATGCACTCCCTGGTGTGGCGTCGTTCGTTGGCGAACCTGTCCTCGGCGGCGCAAATGGTGCCGACCGGCTTTCCTCCACGCCAGGCGATGAAGCAGTCGGCTGTGCCGCCACGCCGGAAAAAGACGCCGCGCCGGGGGTCTAGAGCCCGCTTCCGTTCGGGGAGGAGCGGGGGGACCCACAGTGGGTCATCCCGATAGATTTTCCAGGGGAAGGTCAGGAAGAGGCGGCGCTCACGCGCGGTACGGACAGGGCGGATTTCGATGGGCTGGGTCTTCATCTCAGCTCCATTTCGGTACGGCTCATCGCACGCCTGGCTTCGAGCTCGCGTACTATCTGGGTATGCTGGGTTCGGCTCAGGGGGTAGGAGAGCGCAAAGATGATCCCGCCACACAGAAGCAAGGCCGGCAGCGGGCCGATCGCCATCCTGATGCCCAACAATGCACTGGCGGGCTGTTGGGCTGCGTTGGGAATGTAGCCGGTGAATTCGAGCAATAACAACACGAGAGGGACGGCAGCGGAGGAGGCGATTTTCTGCATCAACGTGATCAGGCTGTAAAACATCCCTTCGTGTCGCTCGCCGGTGTGCCACTCGTCCCACTCAACGGCATCGGGGATGATGGACCAGGGAATAACGTGAGCCGCGCCCACGCCTATACCTGCCAGGAAGCACAGAAAAAGCAGCACCGGGAGGGGGGTGGCAGGAGTAAGGGTAATCAGCATCAGTTGCACCAGTGCCCAGAAGGCGATCCCGCCGGCGTAGGCGCGTCGCTTGTCCCAGTGGCGCGAGGCCCATTCCCAGAAGGGCAACGCCAGGATGGCCGTGATGAAGATCGTCGCCATAATTGTGTCACTGTGGGCCTCCTGCTGCACGATGTATTTGATAAAGTAGAGCAAGGTGGCCTGGATGGTGTCAACCGTGACCCAGGTGAGCAGGAAAATAATCATCCCAAAGATGAAGGGGCGGTTTCTGAGCGCCGCGCGCAACGATTGAACCAGGCGTGGGGGAGCCTGTTCCAAGTAAACTTCGCGTTCCTTTGTGCCCGCGAAGGTGAGCCACAGCGGGAGGGCGCTGATCATGCCGAACAGTGCCCCCATCGTCAGCACGCGGGGCGCATTCTCCGGGTTGAAGGAGCCGATAATCATCAGCGGTACAGTAAACGCCACCAGGCTGCCGAAGATGGAGAAGAACATGCGATAGGAGGTGAGGGCAGTCCGCTCGTCGTAGTCCGAGGTGAGCTCCGGGGTGAGCGCGAAGTAGGGCATGTAGACAAAGGTTGCAGCAACGTCGAACAGGGCGTAGGCGACTGCGTAGTAGATGGCCAGGAACAGCGTGTGCTCCCAGGGAGGGCGGTACCACAGCATGGTGAAGGCCAGGGCGAATGGGAGTGGCCCGAAAAGGAGGAAGGGGCGTCGCCTGCCCCAGCGGGTCCGGGTACGGTCAGACAGGTGGCCGATGAGCGGGTCATTGATATAGTCCCAGGTGCGCCCGATGAAGATCGCAATCGCGGCGACGCCCGGTGTGATGCCAACAACATCGGTCAGGAAAAGGGCGAAGTAGGCCCCGAGTATGGTCGAGGTGAGACTGAATCCTATATCTCCCGAGCCGTACAGGATTTTGGTAAGGCGGGACAGGGGGGCGGAACTGGACATGGCCGGTCTCCTGGTGACTATGGTCTGTTTGTGCGATGTCGGTCAAGACTGATGCCTGCTCCGATACCCACCGCAACCCCACATCCCAGAACTACTAACGTGATGATAGGCGTTGGAGGAGAGACCGCGCCGCTCTCCGGCAGGAGAGGAAGTAAGGGGGGCGGTGTAGCTGTTATCGGCGGCGGGGGTGGGGCAGTTGGTAATGACGGCTGTGGCGGGGACGTGGGCAGCGGTGTCGGCGTGGAGGGCTGAGC
>JAOAAG010000055.1 GCA_026418995.1 Anaerolineae bacterium | reverse complement strand
GCGGCAAAGGCCAGGCTGCGACGCAGCACCTCGGCGTCGCCCAGCCGCTCGGTGCGCCAGTTCTGCAACCCACTCACCTTCAAATTAGCGATGGCCGCCAGTTGCTCATCCACCTGGGCGCGAAAGTTGCGCTCATAGTTGGCATAATACAGGTACCCGCCGGTCAAAAGCCCCGAGAGCAGCAACAGAAAAATCAACAGGAAGAACGCCAGGGCGCGCCGCTCCGCCGCCCGTAGCCGGATTTGGTCGGGCGCCGGCGCCGCTTCCGGCGCGCGTTTGAGGAATTGGAAGCGCAGGATGGCCAGGGCAATTAGCAGCACGCTCAACCCAATGCCTGGAGTAAGAACGTTGAAAGCGGTTTTGGGGAGAAAGTTGATAAAGCTATTCAGCGCAAAAATAAAGGCCACCAGACCCGCACTCGCCAACCAAAACGCCTGAGCACGCCCTCCACGGCGCATCCTCCAGGCAGTCATCAAGATCAGTGCAATCCCGCCCAGGATCAGCAGGAGCGCATAGAACGTGTGCGCCAGGTAACCCAGGCCAGGCACCCGCGTCGTGGTATCCGCAATCCACAACCCTCCGCTCCGGAAAAAACCGGCCTCCCGCCGGACCCACAGGCCGTGCAGACCATTGCTCCAGAGCAGCACCTGCGTGAGGAGCGGGACGACAAACAGCCCGATCAGGAAGCGCCTGGACAGCCAGTCTTTGCGGCCGCTGTATTCCAGAGCAAAGGTCATCCAGGCCACGGCCATCAGGGCGATGGCGGTATAGCGCAGCCGGAACCAGAACAGCGCCAAGGCCAACGAGGGGCTGAACACCGACAGGATCTCCAGCAGCGCCAGCAGATGTTCAGCCAGAGCCAGCCGCGCATAAGCACGCGCGCCGGGCACGTCGCGCTGCCGCCAGGCATACCAGGCCAGGAAGCCGGTTAACGCGGCCGTCAAGACGATGGAAACAACATACCCAAGGATCATTGATTTTTCCCCCTAGCAGCCCGTCGGAGAGACTTTTGGGCCTCCCACCTGGGGACGCTAGAGTCCCGAACTTGTTCGGGGTTGCCCCAAACCGCCCCAACAAGTTGGGGACTTCCCACCACTTGGAGTTCTCCGACAGCCTGCTAGCAAGATCCTAGAGTTCGACCTTTAGGGCCTTCCGCCACACTCCAATAACGCGGTGGTTGACCGGCCTGCGCCAAAAGTTCATTCACCTCGCGCTTGAGTTCCAGGACGCGCTCCTCGCGGTCCAGCGTGGCGGCATGCCAGCGGCGCAACTCCTCGAGTTGTTCGGCCAGTTTCTGCTCGACCGCTTTGCGTTCAGTGATATCGCGGGCGACGCCTTCGATAGCGATCAGCGTGCCCGCGTCGTCGAAGATGGGCACGTTGCGGTGTTCCGTCCAGATGATCTGCCCGTCTTTACGCACCCAGCGCAGTACAATCGGCTCGTGGAACTTCCCACCACCCTGAAAGTAGGCTTCCAGCAACGGGCGGTCGTCGGGGTGGACAAGTTTCAGGCCCAGGTCGGGGTCGGCATAGTGCTCTTCGGGGGTGTAGCCGGTGATGGCCGTTGCTGCCGGGTTGACGTAGGTAAAGCCGCGCTGGGGGGCGAACTCGTAACGGTAGATGAGGTCCGGGGCGTTCTCGGCCAGGCGGCGGAAACGCGCCTCGCTCTCTGCCAGCTTGCGGTTGGTCTGTTCCAGGTCGAGCATCTTGTCTTCTAGTTTGCGGATCAGGGCCTCGTTGTACAGCCGGTAATAGATCGTCTCTTCCTCCAGCGGCGGCTGGGGTGCGACCAGTTGGCCGGCCTGGTGCGCCTGCAGCACCTCGCGCAGGATAGCGATGAAGGCGTCGTTGTCTATCGGCTTGACGATAAAGCGGGCGGCACCCAACTGCATCGCCAGCGCCTCGTCGCGTGGATCGGTATAGGTGGCGGTGTAAAACACGAAGGGGATGTCGCGCAGTTCCTCGTCGCGCTTGCACTCGCGGCAGAGCGCAAAGCCGTCCATCTGGGGCATGAGGATGTCGGCAATGATCAGGTCGGGACGAGTGCGGCGCGCCTGCTCCAGTGCCTCCACGCCGTTGGAGGCTTCCAGCACATCGTAGCCGGAGGCAGTGAGCAGGGTGCGCAGCAGATAGCGGTTTTGTTCGTGATCGTCAACGATCAGGATGGCGCTCATAGGGACCTCCCTCGTGAACGCAGATGGTGACGGCCTACGTAGCATAGCCCCTCGTGGGTGAAACGGCCACCAGAACAGCTACAAGGGCCTATGCTACCAGCCGTTCAGGTCACGGCAAGTGAGCCAGCACTTCATCGAGAAAGGTCTCGGGATTGATAGGCTTTTCGATATAGCCGTTACAGCCAGCCGCCAGGATGCGCTCGCGGTCGCCAGCCATGGCGTAGGACGTGACGGCGACAATGGGGACCTGCGCCAGGGCCGGATTGCGGCGCAACTCGGCGGCTACGGCGTAGCCGTCCATCACCGGCAGTTGGATGTCTAGCAGGATGAGGTCAGGGCGGATTTCTTCCGCTAGGCGGATGCCCTGTGCACCGTCGCGCGCCGCCGTCACCCGATGGCCGTGCTTCTCCAGGATGAAGGTGGTCAGGTAGAGATTCTGCTCGTTGTCCTCGATGACCAAAATATTCAGTTGCCGATTGCCGATTCGCGATTGCCGATTGGCGGTTCGCGATTGCCGATTGGCGATGGACGATTGAGATTCTTGTGTCAAGGCTTGCTCCTTCCTCCGATTACCGATCTTCGATTGCCGATTACCGATCTTCGATTGCCGATTGCCCAACCGAAAATCGCAAATCGCAAATCGCAAATCGCAAATCGAAAATCCAAAATCACCTACCCTTGGCTGTCTTGCGAGACGCGACAAAGATGGCAGTAAGTTCGTTCGCCTCTTGCAAAAGTCCCTGTACGCGGTTTGCCGGCATCAGTCCTGTTTCGACGATCATCTCGAGCCAGAAAAGGGACTCGTCCGCTTCTTCTTCTACGATGCCCAACTTGTAGACAAAGGCGGCCGGCGAACATGCTCGACAAGCAGCGCGATAGTTGGCGGCTACCGATGTGGCTGAACGCAGCAATTGGTTGCCAATCACCTGCGAAGTTGACGTTCGTGGCAAGGCTTCCACCAAGCGGATGACCCGTAAGGCAAACTCTTTCGTCCGCTTTTTCAGCTCCTCCTTGTTCATTGTGCCCTCCGTGGGATTTTCGGTTGGGGATTTTCGATTGTCGAGCGCCGATTGTCGAGCGCCGATTGTCGAGTGCCGATTGTCCGACCGAGCATCACCAATCGCAAACCGCCAATCGCAAATCGCCAATCACCAATCGCAAATCGCAAATCGCAAATCGCAAATCGCAAATCGCCAATCGCCAATCGCCAATCACCAATCGCCAATCGGCAGGGTGAAGGTAAACGTACTGCCCTTGCCCCACTCGCTCTCGACGCGGATCTGTCCCCCCAACAGAGTGACCAGATTCTTGCAGATCGCCAACCCCAGGCCGGTACCCTCATGGCGGCGGTTCAGGCCGGTCTCGAGTTGACGGAAGGGCTCAAAGAGTCTTCCCAAGTCTTCCGGGCGGATACCAATGCCGGTATCGTGCACGCTGATCTCCAGCCAGCCATTCTGCACCCGGCACTCGAGCCGCACCTCGCCCCGCTCCGTGAATTTGATGGCGTTGCTGAGCAAATTGAGCAGGATTTGCTCCACACGCCGCCGGTCGCTGACCACGCTACCGACGTTAGAAGCAATGGCTGCGGTGAGGGTCAACCCTTTTTTCTGCGCCTGGGGTGAGACCGAACGCAGGGCGCTTTCAATGGCAGCACGGATATCAAACGGCGCACGCTCCACCTCCAATTGCCCCGCCTCGATTTTGGAGATGTCCAGCACGTCATTGATCAACGCCAACAGATGGCGAGCGCTATCGCGGACCATACCCAATTGCTTCCTCTGCTCAGGGTTGAGCGGGCCGGCCAACTCCTGCAACAGCACGCCGGTAAAGCCGATGATGGAATTGAGCGGGGTACGCAATTCGTGCGACATGGTCGCCAGAAACGCGGACTTGAGGCGGTCGGCCTCCTGGGCCCTGTGCATGGCGACGCTCAGTTCTTTCGTGCGTTGCGCCACGCGCTCTTCCAGTTCAGCGTTCAACCTGCGCACCTCATCCTCGGCCTGTTTGCGCTCGGTGATGTCGGTGATCGTGCCCACGTAGCCCACGACCTGACCATCGGAGTTGACCTCGGGAACCGCCTGCCCCATAACCCAAACGACTGTTCCGTCCGCACGCATAAAGCGATAATCCGCAAAAGACGGCCTACGCAGTCGGGAAGCTTCCTGCCATCCCTGGCGCAGCGCCTCTCTATCGTCCGGATGGACCGCCTTGAGCCACCCATCCCCAAGGGCCTCCTCGGCCGAAATACCGGCGATCTCGCACCATTTCGGGTTGACGTAAGTCGTTGCGCCGTCAGCGTCAGTACGGAAAATACCAACGGGAGAAATCCGGGCCAGGGTTTGATACCGCTGTTCGCTCTGGTGCAGCTCCTCATTGATCTGCTCCAGGCGTTTCGTCCTGAGCTTGACCTGATGGCGAAACACCACCGCCGTGCCTATCGCCGCAATCAATAATGCGGTAACGCCGCCGAGCCCCCAGAAAATGGACGGCGGCACACGATAGCGCGATTCCACCTCCGTCCAATGGCCCAGCGTCGTGTAGTAGGGAGAACCAGGATTCGGAATCCATTCGGCCAGATGGCGGTCTATGGCTTCCAACAAGTCCGCGTTGCGCCCCGCCGCCGTGGCGTAGAACAGTTGGGACGGACTAAAGTCAAAGGACGTTTTCACCAGTCCGTACTGCCGATAAAAATAGTCACCGAACAGGTGACTGGCGATAGCGCCATCCGCCTGGCCTTTTGCGGCGAGTTCGAATGCCTGCGCGGGTGAATCGGTGGGGATGAGCGTTACCTGATAGCCAAAGCCCTCCATCAACTGCGCGAAAACGGTCTGCTGGATGGACCTCCGCAGTACCGCGATCCGCTTGCCATCCAGATCGGCGATCTCGCGGATCGGCGAACTGGGGGAAGCGTATACCCGCGACCAACTTTCGAGCACCGGCGTCTGGTGGAAATCATAGATTTCATCCCGCTCTGCCGAATAGGCGACGTCCGGCATCAGGTCAATCACCCCGTCTGCCAGGGCTTGCAGGCAGGCAGCCCATTCACATGGCACGTACACCAGGGTCCAGCCCTCCTCCGCGGCAATCCGCTCCAGGAGCTCGACAAAAAGCCCGGCAGCGCGACCGTTTTCGTCCAGAAAGATCTTGGGCGCGTTCTGATAAACGCCCACTCGCACCGTGCGCGATGCCGTGTACGCTGCGCTTGGTGCAAGCAAGGTTGCCAATAGAACGAGCGTGCCCAAGAGACAACCCCAGAAGCAGCGACAGACCGTGACACGGAACCTTTGCCTGTGAGCCATTCCGCCTCCCTCGGCAAATTTCATGATAGCCCAAAAAAACCCCTCAGTCAATCACGTCTGCTTACAGGTCGTTCCCTGGATACCGCATAGGGCAGGATAACACCTTAACCATTGCTCATTGCAGGATCGCAAATAGGGTCACCTCACCGCTACGCGGACGGTGTGCGCACTTTGCTCAGGCTCCGGTGACGGGCCAGCCACAACGACAGCCCCACTCCCGGGGTAACAGGCAGCATCAGACCTCCCGGAATGGAGAGCCAAAGGAGTGTGTGTCCTATGCTACCGGGATGTCCGACTGCCGGGAATAAAGCCCCTAGTCCAATACAGCTTAGTTGAGGACAGGCGTGGAGCGCAAGGGGAAGTAGTGCGAGGATATGTATGCATCCCTATACGTGCGCCTGGAAGAACTCGAGCACCCGGCACTAAAATTCTTCCGGGTACCTCTCGCTGGCTTCAGTATGCCCGACGCCCGGCAGACGCCACACTGCCCTGGGTTCGCCCGCGGCGGCAAAAAGTTCGTCGAAGTCGGTGCAGTGGTGATCCAGCTCGCTGTGGAGGAACAGGATGGGACGCGGGGAGAGCTTACCCCCAAGCGCACCGGCTCGCAGCGAAACAGATTCACCCCCAGGCCTCTGTGACGCGTGTGCGGGTGCACAGCCGCGCGGGGGAAAGTTGACCCCGGAGCAGAAGGCACGGAACAAAGAAAGCGGTCGGATACGGGATACGGGGTGGAGCATGGTTCGCCCGCTTGCGGAGCTGGCGCATGCTGACGGAACGCTACCAGTGCGCATCGGAGTTGTACACCGAGATGCTGCACACGATCGCGGGGTTGGTGAGCTTCCCACACCGGCTGCGCAGGCAAGCGGCACAAGCGTAGAGAGCAAAACCTGAGGAGAAACAGGACCATAATTGGGAGCACATCAGAAAGTTCCCACAGTTCAACGATGTATGCACTCTATAGCTAAAAGGCGAGAGCAGGAAAGCGCACTCCCAGCTCCTCTCCGATGGCCCGGAGGTCTGCGACGACTTTGGGGCCCAGGGGGATCCCTTCGCGCAGGCGGCGTTCTGTCTCCTCGTACTCCTTCTCCCCATGGATGTAAATACGGCTCTCTCCCTCTGCTCTGGGAGCATGCTTCAGCCGTCGCTGAAGTTCATCCATCGCCGCCTTGAATTCCTCCACGGGCCGGAACCCGTCTACCCGCCAGGCGCCGAAGAAATGGCCCAGGTTGGCAGGGAGTGGGGTACCGTCCGCTGCCTTGGGATAGACCAGATCGGCATAGGCAGCGCCGGAAAGCACTGCGCAAAAGATGTCCACCCACAGCGCCAGGCCATATCCTTTGTGACCACCCATTAACTCCCCAGCTCCACCCAAGGGTAACAATCCACCACCGGCGCGCTTTTTGAGATTATCCAGCACTTTTCCTGCATCATCGGTGGGCATGCCATATTCGTCGGTGGCCCACCCCAGAGGTATGGGCTCTCCCAGCCGGTTATACACCTCCAGTTTGCCACGTGGCACAGTGCTGGTAGCCATATCCAACACAAAAGGCCGCTCTTGACCAGCCGGGGCAGCGACGGCAATGGGGTTCGTGCCAAGCATGGCGTGACGTCCGAAAGTGGGCACCACCAGCACGTCAGCGTTAGTCATCGAAAAGCCGATGTAATCGTGCTCAAGCGCCATCATGGCATAATAGCCCGCTATGCCGTAGTGATTGGAGTTGCGCACGGCGACGAAACCGGAGCCATACTGCTGCGCTTTCTGGATGGCCAGTTTCATCGCCCGGTAGGATACCGGTTGACCCAGGCCGCCCCCCGCGTCTATCAAGGCTGTGGTGGGCGTCTCCCGCACCAGCCGTTCTGAAGCACGGGCGATGATCGTACCATCGCGCAGGCCGTCCACATAGCGGCGCAGGCGTGCCACGCCGTGGCTGTCTATGCCCCGCAGGTCCGCAGTCACCAGGACATCGGCGGTGACACGCGCATCGCCCTCGGGCACATCCAGTTTCTGGAACACGAGTGTGCAGAAGTCGCGCAGCGGGTCCGCGTATATGCGCCCAGCTTCCTCGTGAGGCATATGTGCTTCTCTCCCCGATGTGGTCTTAACGTCAGCTACAGGCCTGCTGTACCACGGCCAGGAACTCGCGCACTGCCTTCTCGACCTCGTCCGGCTGCTCGAGCATCACCATATGGCCGGCGCCCTCGACCACCGCCAGCCATGCGCCGGGGATGTGGCCTGTCTCTTATACACATCTCCGAGCCCACGAGAC
>JAOAAG010000162.1 GCA_026418995.1 Anaerolineae bacterium | reverse complement strand
TCGCGCTGAAGTCGACACGCTCGATGAACGCCTCGGCGCTCAAATTGCCAGCGTAATGGGCAATGAGGTCGGCCATACTGACGGTAGCTCTGAAGATGGCCTCGCTCTGTGCTCGTCGCGCGGTTACAGTCACCTCGACCGTGGCCCATGCAGTGCAGAGGGGATGACTTAACTGAAGCGCCCAGACGGCATCGAAAGCACTCCATATCGCCTGAGCGGCTTCATCAAGCGGTTGCTCCGGGGCCAGGGGATAGATAATTGCGAGGTGCAAAGTCTTATCGGAGGTTAGAGTCGCCGTACCGCTCAGCCTGGCCTGTGCCAGCAGCGATGCCAGATGCCACTGGCAATCGTGGCTTTCAAAGGCGGCAGCAGAAGGCTCAGAGAAAAGATCACGGGTGGTGCGGATGATGTAGAATGCTACGGTCAAGAGCACAACAATATCGGCGAAGGCAAGGGCGGCGATAATGCGTTTTTGCCTGGCGTTCACAAGGATGAGTGTAGCACAATCTACGCCAATGTGCAAATTCGGCAGGGAAGACTTCAGCGGGGCGACCCTTGAGGATTGTACAGCGATCGAAAACGCCTATGGATGAGATAAAGGGAGGGGCAGCAAAGTTTAGCCTGCTCAGGCGATACCCGGCACAGCCATTGAGCCAGGAGCAGCGGCGGGGAATGTTGAACACGATGGCGGCCAGTTTCTTCCTCGGCTGGGCCCCTATCCTGGGTAAACTGGCCTACAGGTACGGCGTCAACCCATTCACGCTCGCCGCGCTGCGCACGGTCGTGGCGGCACTGTTGCTGTGGTCCGTCTTCGTGTTATTCTGGAGACGCGAGATCAAAGTCTCCTGGTCAGGCCTGCTCGGTTGTGTGAGCGTGGGGATAGTGAACGGGTTTGGCTCTTTGCTCTACTACACGAGCCTGGCCCGCCTGGATGCCTCACTGGCATCGCTGCTGAACACGCTGTATCCGCTCTGGGTGGCCCTGTTCCTCTTCGCTTCCGGGCAGCCTCTGAGCTCGCTCACGCTGATACGACTGGGGCTGGCGATGAGCGGCGTTTTTCTGTTGACCTGGGGCGTGACGGGTGAGGTGGACTGGCTGGGCGTCACGTTAATGATTGCCTCGGCAGCCACATACGGCTGGCATCTGGTGCTGGGGCAGTGGGTTATGGCAGACGTTCCGGCGCGTCCCGGCACGCTATATATCCTGACCGCGATGGCCTGTGTGGTTAGCTTAGCCCGCGTCGTTCAGTCACCGGTGAACCGGGTGGCGCTCGAACCGATCGCGGATCCGGGGTGGTACGCGATCATCGCCCTGGGGATCACAACCGCGCTCTCAAGGCTGGCCATGTTCAGCGCGCTCCGGCAGGTGGGAGGCGTGGAGACCTCTATAGGAGGTCTGCTGGAGCTGGTGGTGAGCCTGGTGCTGGCCTTCGTACTGCTGGGGGAGCGGATGACGGTATGGCAGTGGGCCGGGGGGGCATTGCTCGTGCTCAGTATGTTACTGATGTCGAAGGATCCCGGGCTACTCCTGGCGCAGGGGAACGAGCCTGTCGAGTGGAAGCACGAGGTATAAAGCAGGGACAGGACCCGTGCGACGGGGGAAAGAGGTGAACAGCAGCATACCCGGCCTGGGGAACTCATTAACTAAAACCGCAAAGGACGCCAAGCACGCAAAGAAATTAAGGAAACACCTTTGCATTCTCTGCGCCCTTTGCGGTTAGCTTCTTCGCCCGCTTTGCGGTTCAACTTCTCTGAGAGGTGGGGTTGACAGGCCGGATTCGACTTGACGCAGCGGAGCAATAGTGTTAAATTATGACGCGCGGATGGAAGCGGTGAGAAAAGCACGCCCTGAAGACCTTCCAGCTATACGGGCGCTTCAGCGGAGAACCCGCTTCAAAATGCCCTGTGCCTGGCGCTGCGAGGAATGTCAGGCCTTTCCGGCCAACCTCTATGTAGCTTTTGGCGACGAGGGGGAGATAGGCGGCGCCCTCTGCACCTGGCCGGATGGTGCACCGGCGGCCCGGGTACGGATGGCCGCATTGGAGAACGATGGGAACACCTCCCGCTGGCTTGGCCTGGTGCTCTCCCGTGCACTGACAGAACTGTGCAGATCGGGAGTCAGGGAGCTAACCTGGATAGACTACGAGGGATGGGCCGGCCACTATCTCTCCAGAGGGGGCTTTGTATTGCTGGAACGGGTGATCACACTCGCCAAATTCGATTATCTCCTGCCGGAAGTGAGAGCCTGCGATGTGCTCCTGCGCTCCTCTTCTGAGCAGGACGTGTCCGGCATCGTGGCCGTGGACCGGGCCGCATTTCCGCCTCACTGGTGGCATGGCGAGGTGACGATACGGCGCAACATCGCCCTCTCTCCCTATTTCGTCGTCGCGGAGGCAGAGGGGGAGATCGTCGGCTACGCTAGCGGTGACCTGCACAAGCCGCTGGCCCACCTCAACCGTATCGCCGTCGCCCCGGCTTATCAGGGGCGCGGCATAGGCTCACGTCTGCTGCGTGATGCGCTGCTAGCCTTCTGGGCGTGGGGTGCTGAAGAGGTCACCCTGAATACTCAGCAAAGTAACCACACCTCCCAGCGTCTGTACAGGCGTTTCGGCTTCGAGCCGACTGGGGAAAGCGTGGCGGTATGGAAGACATCATCGTTCGGCCATCACAATTAGCGCTGTTCACCCCTAACTGACAGGAGTGCAATGAAATACGAAGCGGTTATCGGACTGGAGGTCCACGCTCAAATCCACACCCGTTCCAAAATGTTCTGTCCCTGCCCGGTGGTCGAGGACACGGGTGACTTGCCGCCCAACACCTACGTCTGTCCGGTCTGCGCTGGCATGCCTGGCACCTTGCCAGTGATCAATCGGCGCGCCATCGAGATGGCTATCAAAACCGGATTGGCGCTTCACTGCGAGATCCCACCTGTGAGCTGCTTCGCCCGCAAGTCCTACTTTTACCCCGACCTGCCCAAAGGGTATCAGATTTCCCAGTATGAGCTGCCGCTGTGCGTGAACGGCTACCTGGATATCGAAACCGAGGAGGGGACGAAACGCATCCGCATCACCCGCGCCCATATGGAAGAGGATGCCGGCAAGCTCTACCATATGGGCGATGGGAGTAGCCGCGTAGACCTGAACCGCGCTGGCGTGCCCTTGCTCGAAATCGTCAGCGAGCCGGATATGCGCTCCGTCGCCGAGGTCATCGCCTACGCGACCAGGCTGCACTCCTACTTAGTCTACCTGGGGGTGAACTCGGGGGATATGGAGAAAGGCGTGATGCGCTTCGAGGCCAATGTCAGTGTACGGCCGGCCGGTTCCGATGCATTGAATCCCCGTCACGAGATTAAGAATCTGAACTCTTTTCGGGCGCTGGCCCGTTCCGTAGCCTACGAGATCGAGAGTCAGATTGCTACGCTTGAACAAGGCGGTGTTATCGTACAGCAGACAATGGGCTGGGACGAATCCCGTGGCATCACCGTGCCTCAGCGGGGGAAGGAATACGCCCATGACTACCGCTACTTCCCCGACCCCGACCTGCCACCGCTTGAAATCAGCCGCGCATGGGTGGAGGAGCTGCGTGCTGGCCTGCCAGAGCTACCCGATGCCAGGCGCGCACGCTTCATCAGAGATTACGGTCTGAGCGCCTACGATGCCGGGCTGCTGGTGGCTGAGAGGGCGGTGGCCGATTATTACGAGTCCACGCTCTCACAGCTCGCCAGCGCAGCCGAACCCAAGGCGGTTGCAAACTGGATCACCGGCGAGGTGTTCCGGCTGATGAATGAGAACGGGTGTACCATCACCGGCGCACCGCCCCCCTCCCAACTGGCGGAACTGATTGACCTGGTACAGGACGGTACGATCAATCTCAACACCGGCAAAAGGGTGCTTGAAGAGATGTTCACCACCGGTCGGAGTGCCCGTCAGATTGTGGAGGAGCGAGGATTGGCCCAGATCTCCGACACAGCAGCGCTGGAACGCATCGTCGCGCAGGTGCTGAACGGGCATCCCACTGAAGTCACTCAGTACCTGAGCGGGAAGGTACAACTGTTCGGCTGGCTGATGGGACAGGTGATGCGAGCCACCCAAGGAAAGGCCAATCCCCAACTGGTGAAGGAGTTGCTCCAGGCGCAACTGGAAGCACGACGCAGCGGCTGAAAGGCGCGTGCCTGCGGGGATGTAAGCCAGCGTGCAGCCTGGCTACTGGCAGTTGTGGTATAGCAACATCAATGACGGCCGGCAGGGTCCTCACATGGGGACAACGGCCGACTTCAACCGTACTCCGCGCATAGTGGAACCTCTGCCCACAGGTGAGGTGGAACCCCCGTCTCCCCCAGTCCTGTCCTCCCCTTTACAGATTTCACCTCACCAGCGTGTTCGTCTCATCAGGGCGCCAGGAGCACAAAAAGAGGAGCCGCAAACCCTGGCGTGCTTTGCGGTCCACCCCGCGCGAACCGCATTTTCTTGCGGGGGATGTGAGGCTCTAGCGCGTCTCTGTGACCTTTTTCAGGCCGCGTGGATGGTCGGGGTCGTACCCCTTCGCCAGCGTGATATAGAGCGCCAGCAACTGCCCGGGCACCACGCACGTGAACGGCGACAGCCATTCCGGCAAACTGGTCTCCAGACGGAGGGGGGTTCTGGCCAGTTGAAGCACTTCCTCCTGGTCGGAGATCACGATCAGCTCTGCTTCACGGCCGGCCAGTTCACGGGTCAGGGCCAGCATGTCCTGATACACGGCCCCCTGTGGGGCCACGGAGATGACCGGGAAGCCCCGCTCCACGATAGCGACCGGTCCGTGGCGAAAGTCAGCCGACGAGTAGGGCTCGGTCACGATGTAGGTCAGCTCCTTGAGCTTGAGCGCGATCTCGAAGGCAGTGGCATAGTTATAGCCACGTCCCAGGACAACGCACTCGGTAGCGTAGGTGTAGCGCTGCGCAACCTGGGCAATGGTTTCCTCCAGTGCCAGCGTCCTCGCCACGGCCGCCGGCACCCTCCTGAGTTCATCCAGGCGCTGCTCATCCCCGGCCAGTTGCACAGCCAGCAACGCTAACGCCGCCAGTTGCGCGGTATACGTCTTGGTCGCAGCGACAGCCCGCTCCGGGCCTGCTTCCAGGAAAATCACATGCTCGGCAGCCTGGGCCAGCGGCGAGCCGGACGCGTTCGTAATGGCGACGGTGAGCGCTCCCTGTCGTCTGGCCTCTTCTACAACCGCCACAATGTCAGGGGATTGACCAGACTGCGACACGCCCAGCACCAGCGCCTCGCCTATCCAAGGTGGAGTGCGGTAGATGCTGAACAGGGAGGGAGTTGCCAGCGCCACCGGTATGCGATTCAAAGCGCCAAAGAGGTACTGGAGATAGCGAGCTGCGTTATCCGAGGTCCCTCGGGCCGCGATCACGGCATAATGCGCACCGCGCGCCCGGATAGCCGAAGCAATGCGAGCGGTGTTTTGGGCCTGTCTGTCCAGTAGATTGGCTAGTACGTGGGGTTGTTCGTGTATCTCATCTCTTAGAGAGCTCATAATATGTGTCCTGGAATGATGGTGCGATCGGTCCGTAGCAATCTATTCCTGCGCGCAGTGTTTGTGACTGCTCAGGTGTCCATCACTGATCACTCGGGGGAGAAGAAATATCCCCGTCCCCGCTCGGTGCGAATAAACCGGGGCTGGTTGGGATTGTCTTCTATCTTCTGGCGGAGCCGGCAGATATACCACTTCACCTGCCTGATATCGGAAGCGCTGCCCGGCCCCCAGATGGCCTGGTAGATGGCTTCCGGGGAAAGAACATGTCCGGCCCGTTCGGCCAGAAACAGGAGCAGGCCGTACTCCGTAGGGCTGAGAGGTACCTCTTTCCCCCGAAGGAACACCTGACCCAGATCGCGGTTGATAACCAGGTCGCCACCTCCGAAGCGGAGGACCCGTTGCGGCGATGCCTGCAATCGGGAGCGGCGGAGCAGGGCCCGGATGCGGGCGAGCAGTTCGGCAGGGTGGAATGGTTTGACTATGTAGTCATCCGCTCCCCGGTTCAATCCCTCCACTATGGCCTCCACCTTGTCCAGGGCGGTCAGCAACAGGATGGGCACCGGGGACTGTTGCCGGATGCGCCAGCAGACCTCCTGCCCGTCCAGTCCAGGCATCAGGAGATCCAGGATCACCAGGTCAGGTGCAACCTGGTTCAGGTAATGGAGCGCGGTGGCCCCCTCGGAGGCCGTGTACACAGCGAAGCCATGGGCCTCCAGGAGGGCCCGCAGGATGTTCAAGATCTCCGCATCGTCGTCCACAACCAGAATGCGCTCTCTATCCCGCCTCATCACACACACTCTCACCGAAGACAGATTTCTCTTCCACCCAGGCGGGCAGGAGCTGTGGGACTGCCTCCTGCCATTCGGAAGGATCACTCCACATCCTCCACCGCACTCCAGGAGGGAGCAATGCCCGAACCAGGTGGCAGATGATCAGCCTATAGTAGGTCCACATTTAGACTCATACTCACCTCTTGCTTGTTGCCGCCACCTACCTTCCCATAGTCTGGTCAATTGAAGTTGGGGTCAATCCTGCACTCTGACAGGTTTGAGTTTGACAGTGTTAAAGGATACCAGATTCTTGCGAAATGTCCAGTCTTCCCGCCCGCCCGACGAGCCGCCAGCCTTCTTGTCCCCGCAGGTCACCCGTCAGGGGCAGTGACCCGCTCTCCGACCAACCTGCGGCGGTATCGGGGGTGGGCAGACCCTGCTGCGACGGGGCATGAGCGCACAACGAAATACACGAACACTTGCGCCCTGTCCACGGTGTGCTAAAATCCGCCATATGCGTAATGTGTTGCGCATCGCGATTCCTCTCCTGATCATAATCGCTACAAGCCCGATGCTTCCGACTCCAGGCCTCCTGGCCCAGGAAGCCGACCCGGTGGCTACCTGGCTGAGATCGCTGAACCAGGCACGTCTGGACAACGGGTTGGTCCCCTACAGCCTCTCCCGCTTGCTGACCACCGCAGCCCAAAGGCACGCCGACGATATCGCGGCCCACGGGCTGAACCCTGATGATCCCCACCGTGGCAGCGATGGTTCGCTCCCTGCTCAGCGCATCGCAGCAGCCGGCTACGCTGCCTGGACCATGGACAGCGGCGAGTCGTTTGTCGGGGAAAGCATCTGGGTCGGCGAG
The DNA here is from genome assembly GCA_026418995.1 of Anaerolineae bacterium. GTDB lineage: Bacteria > Chloroflexota > Anaerolineae > B4-G1 > B4-G1 > JAOAAG01. The sequence goes on along the minus strand of JAOAAG010000162.1, from coordinate 1,762 downwards.
ATGGAGGAAGGCCTCGCCTCGCTGTTACAGGACCCCGCCGAAAGCGACAAGCTGCTCAGCCCGCTCTACCGGGAGGTGGGCATCGGTGTGGCAACAGATACCGCTGGACAGCGCTACAGTGTGCTCACTTTCGGCGCCCGGCCCAACGTGCTACCCATCTTCATCAACGACGATGCCGTGACCACCGATGACCCGCTGATCGCGCTCCATCTCAGTAATGAGGACGTCCAGCCAAAGGGGCAGGGCACAATTTTCATGGGGCGAGCTATCGAGATACGCATCAGCAATGAGCCGCATTTCGAGGACTTGCCCTGGCAACCCTGGAAACAGTTCGTGCCCTGGACATTGCCCAATGTGCCAGGCGAGCACACCGTCTATGTGCAGTTTCGCGACGCAGCCGGCCGCACTGCTGCCTCTGCGGACACTATTATGCTCGGCGAGAGCACGGCGCCTGTACCTGAGACAACGCCGGAGCTGCTCCCCCACTCACCCACACCTCCTTCAGAACTGATGCCGACACCACCCACAACCGCAGAGCATCTGCCTGTGCCCGAGGTCACCGTGACTCCCCGGCCACTCCAGCCCTCTCCCACCCCGCTGGCCCAGATGCCCCTGCCCTTCACCACTCTGTTCCCCACCTGGACCCCCCTGCCCACGGAGAGACCGCTCTCTACAGAGTACAGCGCTCCACAGGACTCGCCCTCCTGGACGCTGACGTTGAGGGAGCGGGGAATCACCCTGGCCCTTGTACTGCAAATGGTGGTCCTGGTGCTGGGAATCTACAAAATCCTGCGCCGTAATTGACGGATTGCGCGAGGTTCAAGTGAGCCAGAAAGACCCGGTAGCCATCTTCGACTCCGGCGTGGGGGGAGTGAGCGTGTGGCGTGAAATCGTCCGCCAACTCCCTGGCGAAGACACCCTCTACCTGGCCGACCAGGCCCATGTGCCCTATGGCTCGCGCGCGCTGGAAGAAGTGCGGAGTTTCGCGGAGGCCATCGTGCGCTTTCTGATCGAAAAAGGGGCGCGGGTCATCGTCCTGGCCTGTAACACGGCCTCCGCAGCGGCGCTGCACCATCTACGGCGCACCTTTCCGCAGGTCTCCTTCGTAGGGATGGAGCCAGCGCTGAAGCCAGCGGTCGAACGGACCCGCAACGGCACGGTAGGAGTCATTGCGACTCACGCCACGTTCCAGGGGGAATTGTTCTCCAGCCTGGTGGCCCGATACGCTGGCGGCGTGCGGGTGCTTACCCGCGTTTGCCCGGGGCTTGTGGAGGCGGTCGAGGCCGGGCATCTGGATACCCCCGCCACCGAAAACCTGCTGAGGCAGTGCCTGACCCCCCTGCTTGAAGCAGGGATAGACCAGTTGGTCCTGGGCTGTACCCATTACCATTTTCTGCGCCCCCTCATCGAACGCATCGCAGGTGAAAGTGTCGCGGTGCTCGATCCTGCCCCGGCCGTTGCCCGCCAGACTGGACGGGTCCTGGCCCAGCTAAGGGACAGCGCCCCTTCGGACGGCTGCGGGCGTCATATTTTTTACACCAGCGGCGACAGGGACACCTTCGCAGCGCAGCTCGCCCTCCTGTTGCCCGCGACGGAGAGGCCCAGCGATGTACGAGCGGCATACTGGCGCGAAGGGCGGCTGGAGTCCGATGAATAGCAGGCACGCGCCCGGTTTGCCGGGGCTACTCCAGCAGGCATCCTCCATCACCCGTTCCGCCCTCCTGGTCGCCTCTCTGTTCGCTCTAGACAAGCTGCTGGGAGT
>JAOAAG010000341.1 GCA_026418995.1 Anaerolineae bacterium | reverse complement strand
ACCGTTGGCAGGTTCGGCAGTAAAGCTAGTGGGCATGACTGCGAGCAACTCGGTTTTAGCAGTTGGGTCCACAGTTGTCAATGCAGCAGGGGGTGCTATGGCATATTTGACGGGTGGTATTACCGAAAACGCAGTCAACTCTGCTACCGGTCATGGCTCTACATTCCAACCTTCGGCTCAGGGTGCTCTTCTCAACGCGGTAACTGCGGGGGCATTTGGTGCCGGGTTGAGTGCCCGTTATCCTGTTACTGGCAACACGATGCGTACCCTGAAACAAGCGGAACACTTCATGCCAGGACGTAATCCTGCTACGATTGTCCAAAGTGTTCGTGTTGCCGGCAATGCGCAGAATTTGTACTGGCGTCAGACCTTGCTCTCAGTAGGACTTGGGTCTGTTTCGGGAGCAGGCATTGAGAAGTGGATCTTGGAGTAAGAGTTGATGGAACGATTGCTAATATTCGTATGGGCTGTGACAGCGTTGTTGGCTCCTCAATTCATTGAGAGCGTAGCCCGTGGAAAAGGGCCTCTCTGGCAGAAGAGAGCGATCAGCACAACCTTAGTTATCTTGCACCTGTCTTTCATGGTCTATGCTCTAACCCAACTGACAGTTCTTACCCTCACGAGTATTCTAGCTGGTGGAGCTGTGGTTTTATGGATGGTGTTCTCGCTCTATGTAGCCATGCGCGACTGGCCAAGGGAAGCAGGTGTAAAGGTACCATCGAGAGATATGCGTGCGATGGTATCTTCCGCTATTGCCCATGCGGAAACGCAATTGCAACTATCACCAGTGGAGTGCTTAGAGCGTCATAGGCCCTTGGAAGGTGTTTATAGTCATCACTTCACTCGTTACAGTGATGGCACGTGGCTGGAGTGGCTAAACCCCACCGACGAAAGGGGCGATCCAGATTTCTCAATGTTTGCGATTTACTCGAACAACCAAGCCCTAGTCCGAGTTTTAGCCGAGGTGCTTTCACCGCCATGCAATGTAGAACGTACTGAGCAGCCCCTGTGGCGCGATCAATGAAGGAGTTGAGAACGAGACCTTCCAGCAAAGGGCGTTCCTGTCATCACGCGCACGTACAACCCCCATCTTCCATCGCTTTACAGGCCAGCGGGAAGATGCTACCATTGGGCTGTACTTTTACAATGCGAGGTATTACGATCCCGTGCTGGGCCGCTTCATCCAGCCGGACCCCCTCGTGCCGGAGCCGGGCAATCCGCAGGCGCTGAACCGGTACGCCTATGTCCTTAACAACCCCATCAAGTACACCGATCCCAGCGGGCACTGGGTCGAGACGGCATGGGACATCATCAGCATCGGCCTCACCCTCAACGACATCCGCCGGGAAGGGCTGACCTGGCAGAACGGCCTGGCCCTGGCCGTGGATGTGACGACGGCGCTGCTGCCCGGCGTGCCCGCCTTCGCCGGCGTGCTTCTGAAGGGCGAGAAAGCAGCAGATAAGCTTCTGGGTACGGCCAGGGTGGCCGGCCTGTTGACCGATAGCGCTCGCACCGGTACCCGTTTGGTCGAGCAATTGGCCCGGGTCGGCGCTCATAGCGGTGAAGGCCGCGCCCTGGTTCGTCAGCTGGCTGAGCTCTCCACCCAAGGGCCGCGCAACGGCACGGTGGTGCTGGGTCGCTTCCGACCCGAGACAGGTTACAAGAGCTACATCGAGAAAGCTCACGAGCTGCATGCGACCTATTTCAGCACACCGAGTTCGCCGGGCTACGACGTGTGGGATGCGCTGGTGAAGGCGGGCATTGACCCGTGGGAGGTGAACAGGCAGTTCCTCGACAATGCCGTGGCGAGGGGGGATAGGTTCTTCGTGGAAGCGGACATCGGTGAAATATTGGAGAATCCTCGATTTGCAAACACTTATTTGCGACGAGAGTTGGAGTACCTACTCTCAAAAGGGTATAAAAGAGAAGGTCAGTGGCTCATACCGGGAGAATAGCCATGAAAGATATACTTTTTATCCTTAACAATTGTCCTGGCTGTGTAAATCTTTTTAGGAGGATCGAGAGAGAGTATAGTTTTTTACTGGATGAATTTCACGGTTGTATAAAGCATTGTAGCGCCGATCAATATGGCTGTGATATATGGTTCGACGTGGAAGGTGTTGGTGTCCGGTTTGAAACCGCACCTCGAGACGGTATCGAATTCGGATACGATATCATTTTACCCGTCGAAGATCCTAGTAACAGACTTAACCGTCCTCATAGCATAGGAAAAATATTATCCTTCATCGAGGATACTCCGCCTCCAAAATATCAGGGACCTAATTGGACAGACAATCGAGTATCTACTCCTTGTGAGTTCAAAAAGGCACTGCAACGAATTATAGAATTTTACAAAAGTCCTCAGTTTACTGAGAAAAAACGACAATTCAATAAATGGAATGATTGGTACTCTGAAGAATTCTTGAAGAGTGTTGAGGAGTACTACAGATCTCATTCGTAAAGTTGCTGTTTTTCCAGGTCCGATCCGGACGACGCTTCGACTGTATTCAGCATGAGCTCCCAGGCGCTGAACCGCTACGCCTATGTGCTGAACAATCCGCTGCGGTACACGGATCCGGATGGACATAATCCATTACTTGCTGCAGCCGTTGGCGGTTTCTTCATTGGTGGATTGGTTTCCATCGGCACGCAGGCCTACGATAACTTTCGACAGGGTCAGGATCTCGGACAGGCCTTACTGAACGTTGATCTCGGTAAGGCAGCGGGAGCCGCAGTCGGTGGCGCAATCTTCGGGGTGACCATGGCTGTCGCAGCTCCCGCTACATTGATTGGTGCGCTAGGCGTCGGCACCGTCGGCGGCGTGCTAGGTGGACAAACCGGACGAGCTGTAGAGGCAGCTTGGGATGAAGCGACGCGCGTGTTGTCCGGCCAGGGATGGAATGCTCAGCATCTCCTCCAGAGTTGTATAGACAATGGCGTGCTAGACCCAACCTCGATTGCGGTAGATGCTGCTGCGGGTTTTGTATCGGCCGGAGCTGGCTATGGGATCACAAAAGCCCTTAGTGGTGCCGGTTTGGTCAATAATCCGCTCCTGAGTCCGACTGTCTCGGGGCGTTCTGGGCCGACGATCACCCTCTATCGTCCACAAAAGGGAATGATACTCTTGGACACAGGGCAGCGCACTCTCAGGTTCGATCAGAGCACCTTTGATAGGCTAATGTATTATTTGTCTGTCGGTCTCTTCGACAAGGCAGCAGAGTTGATTTCAGAGGTTGCAGGCCAACAAACCCAGGAGATCTTGGAAGGTGCAACACCTTGACACAGTGGGACAAGGAAGTCAATGAGAGACGAAACCCGAACCAGATCAGAAAATCGTAGTATCGGACGGAGCGAACGCCATCACATGAGACTGGCGGTGATCGCATCCGTCGTCACAGGCTGCTGTTTAGCAGTGGTTTCTCTTTGGTTCTCCTCCTGGTTGCAGATTTCGGCCTTCATACTGGGCGCATGGATCGCTCGAACTGTTTACAAGATTCCAGGAGCGTCGTCGCAAGGGCTTCGCTATCGTGTAACACCACGCGAACATGCAATTGCGATTGCGGTCGGTCTGTTATGTGGAGTCTCATCAGGAGCATTGCAAGCATTGGTTTGCTTCCTCACGACCGGATCAGATCGAACAGGGATGAGTCAAATCTTACCCCTGAGTTGTCGAATTCATTCAGTCGCAGAGATAGTGATTGGAGGCACCCTTTTCACCAGTTTCTTCATTCTGGTGCCCATTGGGATAGTGGCGCTGTGGTTTAGGCATCTGGCTCATTCAGCAGAGGGTGAAATGGATGACCGAATGCAGCGCGATAGTTGATCTACAGCGAAACTGTGCTAGCGCGCAACCCCTCACACTTACGGCGCGACTCGCTATTGCGCAGCATCCCGAAGCGCAGCGGAGTGGACACGGCCGGCGCGATGCCGACGACGTTCAACTTCACGGGGCAGCGTAAGGATGCGGGTTCGGGCTTGCTGTTCTACAATGCACAGTGGTAGTGCGCAGCCTCCTGCGCAGCGCAGCGGAGCGGGATGATCCGGTCATCGGCCGCTTCCTCCAGCCGGACCCCCTCGTGCCGGAGCCGGGCAACCCCCAGGCGCTGAACCGGTACAGCTACGTCCTTAACAACCCGATACGATACGTTGACGCCGACGGCCACCTGCCTATCATCCCCCTCCTCCTCGTCGGCGCGGTGGTGGCCCTCAAGGCCGTGGACTACGGCTGGACGGCCTGGGACAGCTACCAAAGCCTGAAAGTACTCCACGACCCCAACGCCTCCGAGGCGGACAAAGCCGCTGCCACCGCCAACCTGGCCCTGACGGCGGCGTTCGAGGCGGCCGAGCCGGATGACCTACTGCCTTCAAGTAGACTTGCGCGTGTTCTACCACGTGATATTGCAGAGCTCATAGAGGCAGGTAACCTCGATGTGACACTCGCACGACCCTCTGAGCCTGATGTATTCGTAACGGCAGCAGCGGATCTGAGTCATTATCGTACGCAGAGGAGTGTAGAAAGGCGCTTAGCACTACCACCAAGCGATAAGCCTCGTTCGGTGGTAAGTTTCGATTACGATGTAAACAAGGGCTCAATCGCTTCGCCGATAAATAGGCCTTATCCGGAGTTTGTTCCTGGCGGGCGAACGGCGGGCGGTGCAAGAGAGTGGGTTATTCCGAACCGTCCCTTACGCGAGCTAGTCGGACAAGGAATTGTTCGAAATATCCGTGTGCGACATCTCAAGATGGAGTGAAGCTCATGACTAGATGTAAGTGCTCTTTTGTTCATCAGTTGGAAGACGGCGAGGCGGAAGAGTACCAGCGCGCTATGCTCGATCGTGTCGCGTATGCAGAGGGGGGATGGAGGCAACTGTGGCGGTGCAAGTTCTGCGGCGCGTGGTGGGAGCTCACGTGGGAAGGTGGTAGAGGTTTCGACTATGGCATCGCAACCTTAACGCGACTTTCTAAGGTCCAGCTAGAACAGTTTTGGCGAGCTCGCGTGATATCGAAAGAGGACGAGCGGAAAGATTGGCAGGAGAGTGGAGACTGAGGGCAAAATTTTGCGAGGTTGCCCTGTCCTCAGCGCATAGAACAAGGGCCGTAGTTGTATAACCCGGACGCATTACCACGACCACGTTCTCGACCGCTTCCTTTCGCCGGAGCCGGGCAACCCCCAGGCGCTGAACCGGTACGCCTACGTCCTTAACAACCCCATCAAATATACCGACCCCAGCGGGCACTGTGCGGAGGTAGGCCTAACGCCAATCCCGTGTACGCGGACACTTGATCTGCTCACACGGGCATGGCAGCAGATCCAGTCCCTGATCGTCCAATACGGACCGCAGGTGACCCAACTGCTGCAGCAGTGGGGGGACAAGCTGCCGGCGATGGTCGATCAGGCAACCCAGGCTGGCCAGGCGAGTCGCTCTGCATCCAGCAACGCCGGCAACACAGCCCCTGGCAACTTCGACCCGAACAAGTGGGACCCCAGCCGGTTCACTTTCAAGAGCAACAGCTCGTTGCGTTCCCCCTTCGAGAGGCACGTTCTCAAATCAGCGGACGAAGCCTGGGAAGAGGTGCTAGGCGTTTCGCGGGCGCAGTTGGAAGCAGCCCGGTCGGATCCGGCTCAACTGGCCAGGTTGCAAGAAGCGTACGTCCAGGTGGGCCAGCAAACCAGCCGCGCCGGCAACTACATCGGCGTGCAGGCGCAAGGACAACAGGTGTTCGTGGACACCAGCAACCGGGTGGTGGCCATCGTGCAGGGCGATCGTTTCCTCTCACTCTACCGGATCAAGGAGTGGAAGGAATTTGTACTGTCTATGCAGGATAAAGGCTTACAGTTGGCGCCCGGAGTGACCTTCGAGGCCTTGCAGAAAGCGATGGGATTCTAGAGATGGCTGAGAAACGTCCAGTTAATGCAGAAAACGTCTTTCGTAAGATCCTTCTGGTCTCTAAGTTCTATCAGGATGCTCTGGAACAGTTGACACAGGAGATGGCCTCCGGCCAATATCGGCCGAATGATTTCACAATCAAGTGGCTGTTCACCAGTCCCGCCTACTACCGCCACTACATCGAGATCAGCCGCCGCGAAGGGGTGGACTTCTCGGCGTTTGGCACATCGCTGGAAAGGATCGAACAACGCTGGCGCGAACTGGATTTTGATGCCCGGCGGGATGCGCTGCTGGCCCGGTTGGGGCCCCAGGAGACCCAGCAACGGTTGCTGGAAGAGCTGACCATCCTGGTGGAGGCCTACTGCTCCAAGGTGAGCGTGCTCCATAGCATGTGGCAAGAGATGGCACCGGAAGAGTTCGAGGAACTCCAGCAAGATGACGAATTGTACGACTTGGAAACGCTCACCCTGCGCAGTTCCATCGCGGTCTTGCTGCCGCTGTTGGCCGCCAGTGAGGCCAAGTCAGCGCTCGAACGGGAGTTGGCGCAGGCCGATGCCACCTTGCGACGCCACGGCCGTCAGATGTTCGGGCCGCTGCTGCGCATGGGCAGCATCCAGCAGTTACGCGCCGCTCGCTTCGAGCCACAGGAACATTGGTGGTGGTATCTTGACGAAATAGACACGGAATGAGGCCGGGGGCCTGCATCGCCGTGCCTCGGCGCAGAGCGTGTTGCAGCGCGGCGGGTTTGCCAAACGACGAACAGCGCGGATGCCTACGTGGCCGAGCTGCGCTACAAGGCGTGGGGCGAGACACGCTACACCTGGGGCACCACGCCTACCGCCTACCGCTTTACAGGCCAGCGGGAAGATGCTACCATTGGGCTGTACTTTTACAACGCCAGGTACTACGACCCCGTGTTGGGTCGCTTCCTCCAGCCGGATAGCCTGGTGCAGGCCGACGCCAAGAACCCCACACCTTATCTGGTGTTGGCCGTCTCTTACGCCAACCCGAAGATCCTGGAGCAGTGGAACCAGCTTCAGCGGTCACGCCTCCAGCCGGAGGCTCAACCGCCTGGCACACCAACAGTCCTTGACCCGCAGTTCCTGAACCGCTATAGTTACGTACGCAACAACCCGCTGGCCTACGTGGATGACTCCGGCCACATTGCCTGGTGGGTGGTGGGCGGCGTGGTGGGTGGGGTAGTGGGCTTTGGGGCCTACGCCATCACCCATCGGGACAACTTCAGTTGGCGAGAGGCGGCGCTGTGGACGGCGGGCGGGGCGGTGGTTGGGGCCACGTTTGGAGCTGGGGCCCAGTGGGTGGCTGGCGCGCTCGGAACGCAGGCAGCGGCGACAGCGGCAACGGCGGCAACGGCAGCCAGTCCTTGGGCCTTGCCGACCCTCCAACGTGGGCAAATGATTCACCGCATGCTGGGGGCAAATCTACCCCAGAATTTCCCGGTGATTGACCGCTTCGTCAATGGGGTGGCAACGAGTATCAAAACGCTGGATCTAAATGCTGCCACATATCAGAATATCGGTGCGCTGACAAGCAAGGTGCAGGGCTATATCAACACACTGGCCAATTTCCAAGGCGCGACATTAGGCCAGTGGTCCGTCGGAACCCCCACCAATCCAATAACCGCCCGTATCCTTGAGTTGGTCGTTCCACCGGGCGCTACTCAGGCTCAAGTGGCAGCTCTGCAGCAACTCCAGCAATATGCAGCCAACCTGGGTGTAACCCTCAACCTTGTGGTTGTACCGTAGTAGAGGAAGGCACCTATGGCAGCCCAAACAGCGATGATATTTGTGAGACAAGGTAAAGCGTACCTGTCAGTCATGGCGCTAACAGAGTGCGGAGTGCTTATAGGCATTGATCCAGTTTACACTGCCACTCTCACGTCAGAGGCTCTACTCACTGCGTTGGAGAGAGTCTTAGCCGCTGGTCATCCACGAATACCTCACCCCACTGAGGAAGAATGGCGACGCCTGAGGGACCCGGTATTGCGGGCAGCGAGAGTCAAGAGTTGGCGGGCATTTTCCCAACATAGCGTAGTTTATACGATTGGGTGGACAGAACAGGCTGTGATTGTATACATTTCACAGCTTGATCATCTGGGACGGGCCGAGTTTGCTTCGGCGAAGAAACTGAGCTTTGCTAAAGATACGCCGCTTCGCACGATTGTGGAAGCCATCCTAGAAGACGTGCACTCTCGACCAGAGCTACAAGCTGAGGGAAACAAGCCTTGATAAGCTCGTCCATGCAACCCTGCCCTGAGCCAGGATGATTTCAGTTGGCAAGAGTCAGCGCTGTGGACGGCGGGCGGGGCGGTGGTTGGGGCGACGTTTGGGGCAGGGGCCCAGTGGGTGGCTGGCGCGCTCGGGACGCAGGCGGCGGCGACAGCGGCGACGGCGGCAACGACGGCGGGCACTGCCGCAGCGCCCCAGGGGTTAAGTGCTTTCTCTCGTGCTGCCGAGTTTGGCATCCGGTCCTACAACGAACTGGCTAAACTCACGGCTCATACCGGCCTGCACGCTCACCATCTCATCGAACAGCGGTTTGCAAAGGGCTTGGGCTTGAAGGTAGGGAAGATACCCAGTATTGCCCTGACACCGGAGGAGCACTAGGTGTTCACTAATGCCTGGCGCAAGGCGATAGGGTATATTGGTGATCGTAACCCGATCACTACAGCAAATGCTACACTCCAAGACGTCTGGCTTGCTGCCCAAAGGATCTATGCCGACTACCCGGAACTTTTGGAAGCAGTTCGCCAGACTCTGTTTGGTAAGTAGGAGGCTGCAATGGAGATATGGCATAGAATCACTTTTGGGCATATGGATGATGTGGATGCTGCTATCGAGGCTATGAACATCAAGTACAAGAGAAGCCCGCTGCCTGGCGGAGGGTACCTCATTCATATCGATATCACCGAGTCTGATCCCCGATGGCCTCAGCTAACCGCGCTAGTTGGGCAAAAGAACGCGTTAGATATGTGCGACACGATCTTCACACCAGAGGAAATCTTAAGCGCCGAGTGGGTGCGTCTCAAGCCTGTCCTTGAGCAAGGCTACCCTCAACCTGAAGAAGGATGGGAACGAATCACCTACGAGGGTGAATGCGCCCAATGCGGTGTAGGGTACCGGCAAAAAGCTCCTTTCCGTCTAGCTAAAGAGCCCCGCCTGGGCAAGCACGACTTCATGTGTCTCTACTGGACATACACGCTCTTCTGTACCCCCAAAGTCTTGGAGACACTTGAAACCCACCAGATACGCGGGTATGAGGTGTGGGAGGCGATCATCCATCGCACAAATCAGCCGTCGCAGGTTGTCTCTCAGTTGGTGTCCTCAAACGTGGCCGCGCCTGGCCTTGCCGATGTAGACAAGCTTCAGTCAGAGACTTGCCCATACTGTGGCATCACCAAGTATGCTTACCACAAGAGAGGGTACATGCACCTCAAGCGCGAGGCCCTGCGATCGGATGTGGATGTCCTATTGACTCACGAGTGGTTTGGAGGGATGCCACATAGTGGGTTTCGTGAGATCCTGATATCGAATCGCCTGGCCAGGCTCATTTTGGAAAAGGGCTGGCGTGGCGTTGCCTTGAAACCCATTAAGGTCGTTTAGCCAACAGCACTTCAACAAGCAGCCTGTTGGGG
>JAOAAG010000147.1 GCA_026418995.1 Anaerolineae bacterium | reverse complement strand
GGGGGTGGGGGTTTCCGTAGGTGTAGGTGTCGGCGTCGGGGTGAAGGTTGGAGTGGGCGTGGGGAGTGCGTTAGCATCCGGCGTCACGGCGGAGGGCGGACTTTCCATCCCGCGCGGCGTCGGAGTGGGCGGCATAGGAGCGCTCTGGTCACCAATACTGGCTTCTTCCACCACCATAAAAGGCGGGCCGCCCAGTTGACAGCCTGCTGCACAGTTAGCGCCAGGCAGGTCTACGAAATAGTATCCGTGGTCGGGGTAGATGTCGCGGCTGGCGCCCCACACATCCACCAGCATAGCCCGCGTGGTGCGCGCCGGGATGATGGCCGTCTGCCCCTCAGGGGTGCGCGCCCAGACGACGGTAGTCGTTTTCTTGCCCCGATCTATGGTGACCAGCGCTATCTCATCGCGTCGCTCCCACTTCCCGCCCCGGAAGCCGGCTAGGTGATACGTCGCTACCTGGTAGGCAGTAAAGGCCGGGCGGCGGCTGCCATCCATCCGCACCAGGCCGAACGGCTCCGGGTCGGCGGCGGCGTCCGTCTCCGTATCGGCCATCTTGTAGACCGCGATGCGCTCCACCCCAGCAGCGATTTCCAGCGCGAAGGCCTGGACAATAAAGAAGGCCTGTTCCTCCTCCGTGACGCGCGACAGGTACGCATTCGTCTCGGCCAGCCAAAACGGCTTATAGATGCCCCGATTACGCATCAGGCGGTAGTAGTGGGTGGTGATATCGTAGATTTTCTCCGGCTCGTGGTAGAGGTGGAGCGTGGCCACATCAAAGTAATAGTTGTGGGCCGCAGCCTCCGGGTCAGCGACAAGCGCGTCGAGGAACTGACCGAACCAGTGTTCGTTATGCCAGTGGGTGATGGCCGGCAGGTGAATGACCGCGCTGGGATTGGCCTGTTTGGCGACGAGGTAGGCCACACGCAGCAACTGGAGGAAGTCTGCAACGGAGCCGCCCCAGGTCATATCCGAAGAGCTGGCGGGGATCTCCGGCTCATTCCAGATCGTCCAGTGGTCAATGCGGCCGGCGTAGCGGGTAACGATGGTGCGCACAAAGTTAGCCCAGTGGTTTTGCGGATCATCTGGGGGAAGGTACAGCCCCTCAGGCACCCCCGGTCCGATGCTCAGATCGGTAGCCCAGCCGGGCGTAGTGATCAGGAGCCCTACGACCAGCCGCCCCTGAGCCAGCTCGTTATCCAGCGCCTCGTCGGAGAGGGGGACGGTGTACCATTCGTCCGGGCTATTCGGCTGGATACGGTTCCACTCGAAGGTGACGCGCGTCCACCCCGCGCCCAGCGCGGTGGCGGCCTCCGGCGCGGCGTAAGCCTCGACAACGCCGAAACGCGGATCAGGCGGCGCAGCGGAGGCCGTGATGGAGGATGTGGAGGCCAAAAACACAACGATGAGCGTCAGTTTAAGCCAGGAACCCTTAACCAACCCTATCACCCCCACAGGTGACGCTCACTTCGGAAGTGACCGTCATCTGACCCTGCAAATCAGCCCTTTCAGATATAGCCCCTCCGGGAAAGTCAGAGCGACCGGGTGGTCCGCCCCCTGAGCCATGAAGCCGATGATCTGAGCATCACGTCGAGCATCCACCGCCGCACCGAAGACGATTTTCTGGAACAGGTCGGGGGGGATAGCGCCGGAGCAGGAGAAGGTAAATAATATTCCGTCCGGCCGCAGGAGCTGAAAGGCCAGCAGATTGATGTCCTTGTAGGCCCGTGCAGCCCGCGCTACTTCCTGGTCGGCGGAGGCAAACTTAGGTGGATCGAGCACGATGAGATCGAATTGCCGCCCCTCACTGCGGTAACCACGCAACACGCCGAAGACATCTCCCTCCACGCAATCCACGCTGCCTATGCCGCTGAGCGCGAAATGGCGCCGTGCCAGTGCCAGTGCCCCGGCTGAACTATCCACCAGCGTGACCGTCCTCGCCCCGCCGAGCGCGGCGTAGAGGCCGAACGCCCCGCTATAGGCGAAGGCATCGAGCACCTCGGCTCCGGCGCAGAAAGCAGACAGCCGTAGCCGGTTCTCGCGCTGGTCCAGGTAGAAACCGGTCTTGTGACCCTGCCGGATGTCCACCAGGAAGCGCTTCCCGTTCTCCCAAACCTCTATCAGCTCCGGCGGCTCCTCTCCCCACAGCAGGCCGGTCCGCGGTCGTAAACCCTCCTTCGTCCGTACCTCGACATCGGAGCGCTCGTAGACGCCGCGTATGCCCTCCACCAGTTCGACCAGCAGGCCCACCAGTTCCTCTTTGCGGCACTCGACGCCCAGCGTGAGGAATTGAACCACGAGCCACTCCGCATAGCGATCCACGACCAGGCCGGGTACAAAGTCGGATTCGGCGTGCACCAGGCGATAAGCGGTGGTAGACCGGTCGGCGGCCAGGGGCCGGCGGGCGGCGATCGCCTGCTCCAGCCTGCGCAGCCAGAAGTCCCGGTCTATCGGCTCATCGCGCTGCCACGTCAGGAGGCGCACCACAATCTGGGAATGGGAGTTGAAGTAGCCACGGGCCAGCCACTCACGCTCGGCGCTGTATACCTCGACGATGTCGCCGTCGGCTAGCGTCCCCTCGAAGCTGGCAATGGCGCCGGAGAAAATCCAGGGATGGCGCTGCAATACCGGCCTGCCCCGGTCTGGCTTAAGAATCACCGCACCGTCCATCTACCTACTGTCCCCTTGTCCACCTTCCTCCTTGTCCCCTTGTCCACCTTCCCCCCTGTCCCCTTGCCTCCTTGTCTCCTTGTCTACTTGTCTACTCACCTATATCAACCCCACCTCCCTGCCCGCCTTCTCGAACACCTCCAGTGCATAGGCAATGTCCGCCTCGGTATGAGCCGTCGTTACGGTCGCCCGCAGCCGTGCCAGTCCAGCGGGAACGGCCGGCGAGATGACCGGCAGGACAAAGATATTCTCTTCCTGGCACAGCCGTGTCATCCGGTAAGCGCGCTCGTCTTCTCCGCAGATGATGGGCACGATAGGCGTCTCGCTATTGAGCGTATTGAACCCCAGCGCCTTAAGCCCGTTCAAAAACAGCTCCACATTGCGGTGCAGTTTCTTGACCCGCTCCGGCTCCTCCTCCATGACCTCAAACGAAGCACAGGCCGCAGCCGCCTGCGCAGGCGGAAGAGCGGCCGAGAAGACAAAACCCCGTGCGGTGTGCTTGAGATAGGTGATCAACTCACGGCTGCCGGCGACATACCCACCCACGCTGGGGATGGTCTTGGAGAGCGTGCCCATTTTCACGTCAATGGCCTGTTCCAGGCCAAAATGTTCCTCGATACCGCGCCCTGTCTCGCCCAGTACGCCCAGGCTATGGGCCTCGTCAACCATGAGCATCGCCCCGTACTGGCGGCACAGCCGGCTGACCTCGGGGAGATTGATGATATCCCCGTCCATGCTGAACACAGCATCCACCACGACCAGCTTGCCGGCCTGTGGATCGGCCTGTTGCAGCCGTTGCTCAAGCGCAGCCATATCGTTGTGCGGAAAGCGCACGAATTTAGCCCCGCTGAGCAGACATCCGTCCACAATGCTGGCGTGGTCATACTTATCGCAGATGACAACATCGCCCCTGCCCACGAGCGATGAGATGGTAGCCAGGTTGGTGACATACCCGCTGGAGTAGGCGATAGCCGCCTCGGCATTTTTGAAACGAGCGATAGTCTCCTCCAGCTCCTCATGGAGCGGCAGCGACCCGGCCAGGATACGCACCCCGTGGGTACCCGTTCCATAGCGAGCTACCGCCTTATGTGCTGCCGCCTCGATCTTGGGATGGCCCAGCAGGCTCAGGTAACTGTAGGAAGCGAAGTTCAGCATGCGGCGGCCATTGGCGGTGACCCAGGCCCCGTCCAGCTCCTCCAGCGGCTGCAAGTAAAAGTACAGCCCGGCCTGCTGTGCTTCTGTCACCCGCCTGTTGATCTCCTCAATACGCCTTCTAATCGGATTGCTCACCAGTCCTCCTCCTGTTAATCAGTTCCAGCAATTGCGCCTCGTCAATCATCGGCACGCCCAGTTGCTGCGCCTTGCGATACTTGGTGCCACCGGGCGCGCTTCCTACCACCAGATAGTCCGTCTTGCGGCTGACACTGTCGGTAACCCTGCCGCCATGTCGCTCAATCAGCCGGGTCGCCTCCTCGCGGCTCATCGTCGGCAGCGTGCCGGTGATGACGAAGGTCAACCCCTCCAATGGCCCGCCCGCCGGCGGAGCCTCGCCAACCTCCTCAGCCAGCCTGACGCCGGCCCGGCGCAGCTTCTCGACGAACTCCCGGTTGCGCGGCAGGGCGAACCATTCCACAATCGCCCCGGCGATATGTGGACCAAGCCCCTCGATGGTCTGCAGCTCCTCGGCAGTAGCCGCGGCAAGCGCATCCAGCGAGCGGTAGTGACGGGCCAGCACTTGGGCCACCGTGCTCCCCACACCACGGATGCCCAGCGCCGCGATCACCTGCGCCAGCGGACGCTCCTTGCTGGCCGCAATGGCCGCCAGCAAGTTGTCAGTACTCTTCTCGGCAAAACCCTCCAGGCCCAGTATCTCCTCCCGCTTGAGATAGTATAGATCGGCTGCGTCCTGCACCAATCCGCGCGCGACGAACAATTGCGCTGTGCGCTCACCCAGGCCCTCGATGTCCATCACGGCAGCGAAATACTCCACGCGACGTACCCGCTGCTCCGGGCAGGCCACATTAATGCAGTACACGGCCACCTCGTCCTCCGGCGAGACCACCGGTTCTCCACAGGAGGGACAGATTTGTGGCGGCCGGTAGAGGCGCTCCGCGCCAGTGCGACGCTCCTGCACTGGCCCGACGACGTAGGGGATAACATCGCCGGCCCGGCGCACAATGACCACATCCCCGATGCGGATGTCCTTGCGCTCCATGTCCTCAAAGTTATGCAGGGTGGCTTTGCGGATGGTCACCCCTCCCAGGCGCACAGGCTCCAGGATGGCGTAGGGAGTGAGCACGCCGGTACGTCCTACGTTTACGCCGATGTCGAGTATGCGGGTGGTCGCCTCGCGACCAGGGAACTTGAACGCCACCTCACCGCGCGGCGCATTCCCCACCACGCCCATCGCCTGGCGGGTTGCCAGATCGTCCACCTTGATCACCAGCCCGTCCAGCTCATACTCCACCGTATCCCTTTTATCAACCCACGCCTCGCAATAGGCGATCAGCTCATCCAGCGACTCGAAGCGGGCAATTTGCTCCGAAACGGGGAACCCCAGCTCCCGCAGGTAGCGCAACGTCTCCCATTGGGTCGTCGGCACTGGCCCGTCGGCATCCACAATGGCATAGCAGAGCAGGGAAATGGGCCGGGAGGCGGTGATGCGCGGGTCGAGCTGGCGCAGGCTTCCCGCCGCGGCATTGCGGGGATTGGCGAAAATCTTCTCTCCAGCCTCAGCCTGGCGGCGGTTCAGCTCCTCGAAGTCCTCGATACGCATGATCGCCTCGCCGCGTACCACCAGGCGGTGTGGCACCGATACGGGTTTACCGTCGGGCGAGGGTACCGGGACACGCAGGGGGAGCGCGCGCACCGTGCGCAGGTTGCTCGTCACATCCTCCCCGACGAAACCATCGCCTCGTGTCGCCCCAAGCACAAAAACACCGTCCTCATAGTGGAGCACAACCGTCAGCCCGTCCAGCTTGGGCTCGACGACCCAGGCCGGGGGCGGTGCATCCGGGGGCAGAAACTTGCTGACCCGTTCCCACCAGGCGCGGATTTCCTCGCCATTGGTGGCTTTGTCGAGGCTGAGGATCGGGGCGGGATGCTCCACTTTAGCAAAGCCTTCCGCTGGCTGATGGCCGACCCTCTGGGTCGGTGAGTCCGGGGTGATCAGCTCCGGGTGCTCCGCCTCCAGCGCCCGCAACTCGTCCATCAGGGCGTCGTACTCAGCGTCGCTGATGACAGGGGCGTCCAGCACGTAGTACCGGTAGTTGTGATAATGGATTTCCTGACGTAACCGGGCAATACGCTCTGCGACATCCTGGTTCATGATAGACACCTCGCTCCAGATCAGGGATGCTCAATCGGCTCCAGGAAGTTGCCGGCAGCCCACCATTCCCGCTCGCTGTTCTTGTGGTCTCTGATCTTCCACCATGTGAACTCGCCGGCTTCCACAGGCCCTTCCACGACAATAAACACCTCTCCCTCAGAGGCAACATCCTTGCGTGGGTAGTTCGCACCGGGGCCTTCGCGCAGGTTCAGACCGGCGCCCCCGGTGCCAGCGACGCGCACATAGCGCCCAACGGCGATGCCGGCGGGGGGCGTTGGGATCAGCGTCGGTGCTTCGGTCGGCGTAGGCGTCGGGGTGGCGGTCGCTACGGTCGGCACAGGCGTGGGTGTCCAGATGATGAGGGTAGGGGTGGGCTGATTGCTCCCGCCGCCCGGGCCACGCGTCAGGTATATAACCCACAGCCCACACATCACTGCCGTCAGCGCCAGGGCGATAGTTGCGGCCAGCACACGGAATATCAGTGTCACCTGTTTCATAGCCATTCTCCGGTAGGGGCAGGGCTTGCCCCTGCCCAAAGAGGGCTTGCCCCTGCCCAAGTGGGCGACCGCAGGGGTCGCCCCTACGTTACCTCAAAACAACCGGTAGCCAGAGGTTATGCCGTGCCACGTAGAAGGAATCTGTTGCCCATGCCGACCGATTCCCGGCCGCGTCAAAGACCTGCACCCCCCACAGGTGCGGCCCGTCGAAAACGTGGGAGAGAGTATATACGTTGTTTGTGGTGGTATAGAAGCGCCCATCCAGCCGGACCGTATAGGCCAGGGCGGAGCCACCATCAGGTGGAACGGCCTCCCACTCCAGGCGCAGTGCCGGCAGGGCTGTGATGGTGATCCCGCCGGTAGGAGTGATGAGAACGGTGGCGCGTGGAGGCACCGTATCATAGATAAAGGACACCTCGGCCGGCTCGGAGAGCGTGCCGCCCACCGCTCTGGCGCGGGCACGCAACGTGTATTCGCCATCGCTCAGGCACGGGAGGGGATACGTCCATGATAACGTGGCTACAGGCGGGGATGGCCTTGCCACTGTAATCCAGAACTCCTCCGCGCTCCACAGCGTTCCGGTCAGACACGCGGTGCCCGTCACCCAGTAGTAGCCGTCAAAAGCCCTTTGAAGCTGGACCTCTACCAGCTCGATAAGCTCATTACCCCTGGCTGTGCTCACTCCCGCAAAATTCGGCAGGGTGGCGTGAGCACTCCCATCCCCGGGGCTGAGAATGTCCGTGCGTACCGCCGGCCCCAAGCAACGGCCCAGGAAATCGAGGACACGTGCCATTGTCGTCGGCCTGTGCTGTGGCCAGATGGTCTCGAAAGGAAAGCCCAGGTACACCAGCCGCTCACAACGATTGAGGGGATTCTCGTACTGAATGGCTGCCACCCCTCCCTCGCCGCCGTCATAGAGCAGGGCGGCGGTGGAGCCATTGAGCGGCGCCAGGCGGTCCGGGAAATCGGCATCATACATACGTGGCGCATCGAAGCGGAAAGTCCCCAGGCCGTCAAAGAGCGAGCCAGCCACAGGCCACACCTGGTAAGTTCCGGCATCGTCTCCTTCATAGCGGGCCCTAAGGACGTTATTATAAAACTGTGGGGCGGCCTGGGCAAGATGGCGGCCTGCTTCGCTGCCGCTCAGAAACAGCGCTCCACCACCGCTCAGGAAGCTGGACAGCAAAGCGCGCTCCGTGCTATCCAGCGTCTCGAGCGAGGATTCGGTCGCCGGGACGCGTCCTTCCTCTCCAAGTATCCAGTCTACCAGCGCATAATCGCTCAGCCGGACAAACCCGCTGCGCACCGCTTCGGAAGAGGAGCTATCGAAGGGGTAGGGGACCGCCTCGCCGTGCTGAACCGTGTAGTTGTAGCTATTCATACGTTCCAGGAACAGGCGCATGTTATATCCCTCCACCGGATCGGTCTCAGGGATGGCCATCGTCCGGTTCATGTCTCTGAAATCGCTCACCAGGAGCACCTGTGCAGGCGATCCCACGCGCGCCGCTAGCGTCTCCGAAGGAAACGACTCTCCGCCTTCATTGGTGCCGGTCACCCGCACAAAGATGAGCTGCCCCTCTGTAAGTCCCGTGAGCGTATACGCGGTTGTGGCTACCGGCGTTCCGTTCGACCAGCCCAGGCCATTGGTGCTGGTATAGACGCGATAGCCGGTAGCCGCATCCCCGGCCAGGCCAGCGTTGTCCGTGGGAGAAGGTTGCCAATCCACCCGCACCCTTCCGCTCCCCAGGTTACGCAGGCGGAGATGGGTGGGCGGCTCCGGCAGGAGCTTCAGGTCCACCCCATCTCTGCGCTCGAAATACTTGACGATGCCCTGGTACAGTGCCCGGGCGGCCAGCATGTTGAAATACGGCTCTTTCAAAGCGTCGGTATCGGTTGGGTGGTCGTGAAAAGCCACCTCGACCAGCACCCCCGGCATCCGCACGGTAGGATCGTCGTCCCACAATAGGCGCAGTTCCCCCAGGTTTTTCGTCTTCCTGCCCCGGTCCGGCCAGGCCGGGTCCCATCCGGCGCGGAGGTCGTTGATGAGTTCAGTATGAACAGCATTCTGAAGCTCCAGGCTGCCCCCGGTACGGGGCAAGCCTTCGCCGTTATGCACATAGGTCTCCGTGCCGCTGGCGTAGGTCTGATACCCTGTAGCACCGTTGGAGTGCCAGGAGATGTATACCGCATCGTCGTAAGTTCCCGCGTGCTCCCAGCGAGCGTAGATGGGACGGGCGGTGATGTCGTCGGGGGCTGCCTCCATTCCCATCCGCTGAGTGTAGTAGAAAGCACCCACCTCCCACCATGGCTTGTACGGTGCATAGGGAGCGGAGGTCTCGATGCCGGCCAGGCTGCTGAAGGTGCCGCCACCGATGCGCACGGCGTCGGCGATGACCACGCGCCCGGCCTGCGAGGACAGATTGGTCAGCACAATCCTGGCTACCTCTCCACCCCGGAAGGCGTAGCTGCCTATGTAATGCCAGGTCAGGCCATGCTCCTGTTGATTGACGGTATACGTGGTCGTTCCACCAGCATGGTGCACAATATACTGGGCATCCGTGCTGCGGTTTGAGCCAGGGCGATACCAGACGTAGACCGCATAGTAACCGTCGAAGGGGATGGTCGCGGTCCAGATGGCAGCAGCGGTCGGGGCGCTGACAGCCGTCAGCGTCCAGCGGTAACTCCCACCTGCGTAGCCTGTTCCGGGGTAAGATGTTGTCGTCCAGGCGCCGCTTTCCGAGTAACCGGTGCCCGGTGCAGGGTTGTCATTGTCAACAATCACCTCGTAGCCATTCATATCACGCTCCCGCACCGGCCAGACCATCGCCCCTGCGTTCCATAGGTAATGGAGCAAATACTGGTTCACTGCCTCTGCATTATTATGGTCCTCGATAATGGGCCCCTCGTAGGGTGGATAGGGATAAGGTGGGCGCTGGGTGCGCCATTTTTGCAACGTGCTGTTCCACAACCAGCCGTGCCCGGCGCTTACGTAGATGGTTTTGCCGGTCAGCGCACCGCGAGGCCTTCCCTGGCCTGGGGCTGGGGGCTGCCCCTGGGCGGGAGCCAGCAGCTCGGTCTCTTTGCGCGGGGCAGGAATCGGGGGGAGGAAATCGGCCAGGGGGACAAACTTCCCCGTTGCGGGATGGCGCACCTGGAGACGCAGGTCGCGCCACCCCAGTGGCTCTAGCGTAGCGGCAATCTGTTCTACGATACCCTCGAATGATTCGTGGGTCAGCGCTGCCAGCGCCCGCTCCGGCACTTCCAGACGCACGATGACAGTCCTGTCAGGTTGCACGTCCAGCGCTCTCAGTGCTGTTCCTGCCGGGATGGCAGACCACAACCCCTGCGCTTGCTCGGTGGTGGTGGGGCCGGCCAGGAGCGCTCGCAGCGATTCTTTCCCCACCCCGGCTGCCCGTGGCACACAGACCGCCCCTTGTGCCGACCAGAAACATACCGGCGCAGGGTTTTGCGCCTGGGCCGCGCTGAGCAAAGCGAGCCATAAACAGGGTAACAGAACGAGCCATCTGCGGCTCATTTGCCTTATCCTATCAGTATGGTATAATCGCACACACCAAGTTGCCAAGGTGACAGTCACTTAGAAGTGACTGTCACCTGACTGTCTGAGGAGAAGAGCATGTCCATTGACCTGGAGCAGTTGATTTTAACCGTCGGTTATGCGGGTTTATTTGGTATTGTCTTTGCCGAGTCCGGCCTGTTCTTTGGCTTCTTTTTACCAGGCGATAGTCTGCTCCTCACGGCTGGCCTGCTCGCCTCCAGGCCCGGCACCGGGCTGAACATATGGGCACTGGGCCCACTCCTCTTCTGTGCTGCAGCTCTGGGCGACACGGTCGGCTATTGGTTCGGAGCCAAAACCGGTCCGCCCCTTTTTAAGCGGGAAGAATCATTGTTCTTCAAGCCCAGGAACCTGCTAGCCGCAAAAGCGTTTTACGACAAACACGGCGGTAAGACCATCACGCTGGCCCGCTTTATGCCCTTTATACGCACCTTCGCCCCCATCGTAGCTGGCGCGGTGGGTATGAACTACCGCCGCTTTCTGATGTTTAACCTCCTTGGTGCGCTGGTGTGGGCTGTCGGGATGCCGCTGCTGGGCTACTACCTGGGCTCCGCGCTGGGCCACGTGGAGGGAATTGACCGGTATTTCACGCTGCTGGTGCTGGCCTTCTTCTTCATACCCGGCCTTCCCACACTGTTCCACCTGTGGCGCGATAACAAGGAGAAAATCCTCAGCCGGGCGAATGCTTTGATGCGGGGGTTGTTAAGGCGCAACCCCTCGCCTGAGTAATCAGGCGACAAGGTGACGGTCACTTTCGAAAGTGACCGTCACCTGCTCTGCAGATAGCCTGCCGGCTACGCTAAGCAACCCTATGGCAAACAAGAGGCACAGCATCGCCAGCAGACCCAGAATAAGCCATGTTCCCACGCCAGCAGCGTAGACCGGCCAGCCACTTTCGCTCGTGATCCCCACCGCTCCCAGCACCACGGCACCGACGCTCAAAGCATTCCATATCCCGTGTATTACCGCTGCTGCCAGGTAGGTCCCCAGCAGGCGCAAGGGGCGGCCTGAGCGCCACAACTGACCCCAGCCCCATCCGACCAATCCGCCGGTAGCACAATGCATCACCG
This sequence comes from Anaerolineae bacterium, assembly GCA_026418995.1. Lineage (GTDB taxonomy): Bacteria > Chloroflexota > Anaerolineae > B4-G1 > B4-G1 > JAOAAG01. The sequence goes on along the minus strand of JAOAAG010000147.1, from coordinate 21,029 downwards.
TAGCGCCGCAGCGTGCTAGGACGCCTGCTGTCCATCCTTCTGTGCCACCCAGTGCCCCGTTAAACAAGTTTTCGCCGAGGGCAAAACCCGCGCCAGCGGCTACCCCCAGCCAGAACGCACGCGCAGGGTGCGGGCGTAGCCACTTACCGGCGATGCCCGGTGCCAGCGTCTTAAAGGCTTCCTCCACAAGCGGCACAGGGATGGAGAATACACCCAGCAACACAAGCGCAATCGGCGGCGATAAGACCAAAGGCGCCAAGTCGGCGAACTCGGTTATCTGGGATGGATCCTGAAGACGCTCGGAGAGAGCAGTGATCATCTCCTGGCCGCCGGGTATCATCATCACAACGACCATCACTGACATCAGAGCCAGAAGTCCAATCACTCCCTCGCCCAGGAGGCTTGTCCCGAGCGCCAGCGCTCCACCGCCGAACATAGTGGTGCAGGTTTCGCGCCAGGAAGCTACTGCCCCGCGCAAGCGTCCTCCCACTGCCCATAGCACGAGCAGCGAGGGAAGCGTCATCGTCAAAACATGTATGGGAGGCAAGAGCAACGTGGGATAGAACGAGAGGTGGTCAAGCAGCGTCCCAGCGACCAGAAGAAGCAGAAAAGCGAGCCACAGCCATGCGGTAAGAACCGGGCGGAAGACTCCAGAGGGACGTCCCTGCCAGCCGGCCCATCCATGCCATATCAGTGGGATGCCGAACAGCAAGCCCATGCCTATCATGCCGGCTATGACCAGTACCTCGACCAGGCCCATCCCTTCGCTAGCCAGCAGGCCTGCTAACAAGAAAAGCGCACTTCCTCCCAGGCTCGCCAGCAGTAACACTACCCCACCTGCGAGAACGAAGAGCCACGGCCAGCGGCTTTGCATCCGTCCTCCCCGCTATTTCTCTTCTATCACAATCGTCAGGATTTTGTCGCCGGGCGGAGCTGTGGGGTCCTGAGCCGGATCGCGCGGCGAGAGCTTCTCGACCACCTCCATCCCCCTGACCACCTGGCCGATAATCGTGTAGTTGCCGTCGAGCTGGGGCAGGGCAGCATACGTAATGAAGAACTGGCTGCCGACGCTGCTGGTCCCCGGCCCCTGGCTGGCCATGCCCACCACGCCGGGCTTATCATATCTGAGCGAGGGCACGATCTCGTCGTCACAACGATAGCCCGGAGAACCAATACCAATGCCGGTAGGGTCGCCGGTCTGGGCCACAAAGCCAGGGATAACGCGATGGAAAGATACGCCGTCATACCAGCCCTCCCGTGCCAGGAAGACGAAGCTGTTCACCGTGACCGGCACCAGGCTTGCATACAGCTTGACCACGATGTCACCTCGCTCGGTACGGATGGTAGCGGTGTATTCCTTACCTGGGTCAATGACCTGCTCAGGGGGAGAGGTGTACATACGGTCTTTCAACTGCAGCAGGTTGATGAAACCGACAACCAGAGCAGGGTGGAGACCCCATTGAGATGGATAAGCCACGCCGTTGACGATGTAGGTAGGAGTGCCACCGAGATTGGCCTGCATAGCGGATTGAGTGTCCGCATTGACTTTATCCAGGTATTTGTGTTCATCCAGTTCCTGCGCAAAACGTTCGGTGTCCAGACCCAGCTCACTGGCATACTCGACAAATTTCTCGCGCACCGTATCATCCGTCAGTTGGCTCCACTCCTGCTGATGCTCAAAGAGCATATCATGCATCTCCCAGAACTTGCCCTGGGCGCCGGCGGCTTCGGCTGCCTCGGCCGCGATGGTGGCCAGGGGATGAAAACTCAGCGGGAAATGGCGGTACACGTAACGCAGATCGTCGCCATACGCTTCCTCCAGGTAGGTGCGCAACGTGTGCATCGCCGCACACCCGGGGCACTGGAAATCGGCGTATTCGATGAGAGTGATGGAAGCATTGGCAGAACCGTAGACGTGGTCCGCGTCTGTAACGGGGGGCAGGCCGCTCACAACGGGGGGATCGAACGGCTCTGGGACGCAGGTAGCGGGGCGCGTGGGAGTGCCCGTAGTCGCCCCAGGCGCTACAGGAGCGGCCGTAGGCGATGGCAGTGGCGTGGGCGTCGGCGCCGGGGTGGGGGTCGCCGTCGGAGCCGCTAACTGCTCCCCACAGCCGGTGGTCAACACCACCAGCAGAAGCACAAGGATCACTGACTTTACTTTGCTCATCATAGTCTCCTGGGAATCGAATCTGGTTGTCTTCAGGCAAAGCATTCCGCCCTGCCTGCTCTGGTAGGGTGTTGCCCTTGGCAGGATTGCCAAGGATATAAGGTATTGTACCATAAAGGCGCAAACTCGGCTACCATATCGGCCGCCGGCATGCAATGGCTGTTCATACGACGCTTGCCCGGTATTAATTTACATAATAACCTTAAAATTAACCTTAAAATGTACTTCTCGCGAGAGCGTGATTCACCGCCATATATTGGAGGTTATTCTGTGATAATCCCAATATATGGCACACATGGCTCTTAACAAGTTGTTAACAAACTATTAACAATTTCATAACCTATTGACACGGCATACAAGTTGTGCTATATTAAGGGCGGTTAAGCTCCAAGAGACCGAAAGGTGGAAGCAGAGAGGAACTTATCTTTAACAATCTGACAGCCGATGAGAGCCTGGAACGTAAACTCGGGCCAGGAAGGAGGTTGTCAGAGGAAGAAAGATGAGAACCGATCTGAAGAAACCAAGTAAGCCACTTGGAGCTTAACCATTTTTATAGCCGGCCACCGGCAACTCTACCCCGAAGTCCCTCTGGCCCTCCGGTACCCGCAATCCTGAAACCAGCACCTGCCGATAGGCGGCAATGCGCTGCGCACGTAAAGGCCGTTTGTGGCCGACGAGCCACTTGCAGCCCTCCACTCCGATCTGCCACAGATAGGTGCCCAGCAGGAACAGACGGAGTGTCTCGGCAGCCAGAGCGCCATGGTACTTGCGAAAGTAACGCACCTTGCTGGTCTGAAAATGGACATGGCGGGCCGGCAACACCTGCTCACTGCTCTTGCCCTCGTGGTGTATCACCTTAGCTGTGGGCAGGTAAACAACGCGCCAGCCAGCCTCCTTGAAGCGGCGACACCAGTCCAGTTCTTCCGAGTACATAAAGAAGCCCTCGTCCATCAGCCCGACCTGAGCAATCGCCTCACGGCGGGCCATCAGCGCCGCTCCGCATACCCAGTCCACGTCCTGGGGTATGTCATCCGGCCGGTCGGAGACGTAATACCGCTCCAACAGGCGCCGGGGAGCGTAGGGCTGCAGCCAGGTGGACTCAAAGAACGCCGTCGCCAGGGTCGGGAAGCGTCGTCGCGAGGGTTGCACACGGCCATCGGGGTACAGAAGCTGTGGGCCGACAACTCCGACATCGGGATGGGCATCGGCAAATGCGACCAGCGTCGAAAGGGCATCGCCCACCACCTCGGTATCCGGGTTCAGCAGCAGGATATAACGTCCTCTGGCGATCGCGATACCCTGGTTGTTGGCAGCGGGGAAACCACGGTTGTCGTGGTTAGCAATGAGGCAGACATTGGGGAACTCTTGCCGCACCATTGCGGCGCTCCCGTCAGTGGAGCCGTTGTCAACGACGATCACTTCCAGTCCTGGTTTCGGTTGGGGATAGAGGACGGAGTGCAAACAGCGGCGCAGCAGTGCGCGCACATTCCAGTTGACAATGATCACCGAGAGGTCCACCATGTCAGAAGCGACGGCGCACGACAAAATCGGCCAGTTCCAGCAGGGCGATGAGATAATCTCTTCTGGCATCGGTGGCACAGGAGGAGAGGGCGGGGGAGGCCAGCGCCTCCTTCGCCCACTCGATGTGCCGATCGGCTATCTCCATAGCCTGTTCGATGGCCTTTGACCCGGCTACTGCCTGTACAGCCTCATACAGCGCGGCTTCCGAGAGCGGCGCTCTACCTGCCGCATACTCTCCTTCCAGTGCCCGGCGTGCTACGGGATGTTGGGCTTCTAACTCGATGAACAGAAGAAATGGGAGGGTGAACAGGCCCTGCCGCAGGTCGCTGCCCACCGGCTTGCCCAGCATCTCCTCGTCGGCCGTGAAGTCAAGCACATCATCTACGATCTGGAAGGCCAGGCCCAGATGTTTCCCGTAGAGACGTAGGGCCTGCACGGCACGCTCGTCGGCGGAAGCCAGGATAGCCCCGGCCTCCGCAGCGAGCGAGATAAGAGAGGCGGTTTTGGCGTAAATCCTCTGCTCGTACTCGCGGAAACTGAAGCTCCCGCCCCGGCCGCCCAGCATCTGGCGCACCTCACCCTGACAGATGACCATCAGCGTCTCGGCGAAGCGGCACATTAACCGGGTGCTCTCCGTCTGCGAGGCCAGATAAGCAGCATAGGCGAAGACGTAATCGCCGATCAGTACTGTCTCAGCCGGCGAATGGGTGGCGTTCAACGTGCTTTGTCCTCTCCGTACTGTTGCCCCGTCAATAAGATCGTCATGGATGAGCGTGGCCGTGTGGAGCATTTCGACAGCAGCGGCAGCGAATAGCGCCCGTTCCAATCCCGCGCCGCACAGACGGGCGGAAAGCAGTACCAGCGCCGGACGGATACGCTTGCCTCCGCTGCTAACCAGGCGCTCTATTGCCTCAGTGATCGCGGGGTAAGTATCCGGCGGACGCCGCCTCAGCAACTGCTCCACCTGCTCCAACTCGTCCCGGATGAGGACAAGAAAAGGTAGCTCCGACAATCCGACCTCCCTGATCCCTCGCCTCTGTGTCCTGCCTTTGCTGCTGTCTCGCAGGGCTTTGGCGGTACAGGATCCAGGGTTAGTGTCCAGGGCTTAACCCTGCAAACAGACGACGCGCGTTTTCTGCCGTAGCTCTGGCAACGGCCTCCGCGCTCAAACCCCTGGCTCTGGCTACCGCCTCGACCACATAGCGCACATAGGCCGGCTCGTTGCGGCGTCCACGGTACGGCTCCGGCGTCAGATAAGGGCAATCGGTTTCGACTAACAGCCGGTCCAAGGGCACCGCCGCCGCCACCGCCCGCAGCCGCTCGGACTTGGGGAAAGTCACCGGCCCGGAGAGGCTCACACAAAACCCCAAGGCCAGAACCTCGTCCAGCCGCCCCGGCCCGCCGGAATAGGAGTGCATCACGCCGCTGCCTTTCCAGCCCCGCAGGATAGCCAGTACCTCATCGAGCGCCTCACGGCAATGGATGACCACCGGCCGCCCGTCCGCCGCCAGCGCCAACTGCGCCTCGAAGGCCCGTCGTTGCACATCGCGCGGCGATAGATCGCGGTAATAATCCAGCCCGATCTCGCCGATGGCGACGACCTTGGGATGGGAGGCGAGTGCACGCAATTCCGCCAGTGCTCCCGGGGTGAGCGCTGTGGCGTCGTGCGGGTGGACACCTACAGTGGCGTAGATGAATGTGTACCGCTCCGCCAGCGCCACCGCCGCACGGCTGGACTCCAGGTCGGCGCCGACTTCGAGGATAGCGGTGACCCCGGCCTCACGCGCTCGTCGGATGACTGCGTCGCGGTCGGCATCGAACTGCGCAAAGCTCAGGTGAGCGTGGGAATCAACCAGCAACACCCCAACCCCGGCTTCCGAACCCCGAACCCTCAGACCAGCCCGATCAGTGCCAATCCCTCGTCCAGCAATGGTTTCACCCGGCGTTCATCGGTGGTCTCGCAATAGACGCGTACGATCGGCTCCGTGCCGGAGAAACGGATCAGGAGCCAGCCCCCGTCCTCCAGCACATATTTGTAGCCGTCGGTCGTGAGGACGTCGGTGACACGTAACCCGGCCAGGGAGGTCGGACGAGCGGCGTCCAGGCGTGCCTGTGCCTGGGGCCGTTGCTCCGGAGGGAACTGTGTGTCCACCCGGTCGTAGTAATAGGTCGCGCCTAACCTGGTGTACAACTGTTTCAACAACTGGGCCGGGCTCTTGCCTGTGCGTACCATCAGGTCGAGGAAGTAGAGATTGCCGAGTATGCCGTCCCGCTCGGGTACGCTGCCCCGGAAGGCGTAGCCGCCGCTTTCCTCCCCGCCGATCAGCGCGTTCGTCTCCAGCATTTTGGGCCCCACGAACTTGAAGCCCACGCCAGTCTGGTAGACCGGAACTCCGTACAGCTCACCCAGTTTCTCCAGCATGGAGGTCGTGGAGAGGGTTTTGACGATGGGGCCACGCTCGCCACGCACTTCCAGAAAGTAATAGGCCAGCAGCGCGTAAACCTGGAGCTGATTGACGAACACGCCGTGCTCGTCACCGATACCCATGCGGTCGGCGTCCCCGTCCAGGATCAGGCACACGTCGGCTCCCAGCTCGACCGTTTTGCGGAGCGCGACATCCACGTTGGGCGGGATCGGCTCGGGGCGCAGCATCTCCGGGAAGAGAGGGTTGCGCTCGCTGTGGATTTCCGTGACCATGGTCTTGCCGCCCGCCAGGAGGCGCGGGAACCAGCCCGCGCCGTTCCCCCACATCGGCTCGACCAGGATGTGCAGCCCAGCCTCCTTTATCGGCTCCACGTCAACGAGTTTACTGATATGGGCCAGGTAAGCCGGGGCCGGCTCCCAGATGGTAATGCGTCCCTGGGCCTGAGCCTGGGCGAGGGGCATGCGCCTGACCTGGTCCAGAGGTGGGATGAGGGCTTCGATCTCTCTTAACCCTTCGGGAGCGACCGCGGCCCCATGCTCGTCGCGCACCTTGAAGCCACAGTCCGAGGGCGGGTTATGGCTGGCAGTGATGTTGATGCCCCCGGCTGCGCCGCGTTCCACGATCGAGTAAGAAATTACCGGTGTGGGGGTCGCCTTATCGGTCAGCCAGACGTGAAAGCCGTTGCCTGCCATCACCTCGGCGGCGGCAGCCGCGAAGTGCTCAGCGGCAAAGCGTCTGTCGTAGCCGATGACAAGGTCGCTTCCCTCTTTGCCATGCGCGATCAGGTAAGCGGCAAAGCCCTGCGCACAGCGGCGCACATTGTCGAACGTGTAGTCCTCTGCAATGCGTCCACGCCACCCATCAGTGCCGAACTTGATGTTGCTCATCGCGTGCCTCCACAGGTTATTCCCCTCCGGGAGGGGGATTAGCGTCGCAGCGTGGTCATCTCCGTCACGTCCGGGAAACGCTCGCCCTGCTCAATGGCTCGCAGGTCGGCGTCCACCATCATACAGAGCAGCTCCTCAAAGCTCACCCGTGGTTCCCAGCCGAGCTTACGGCGTGCCTTGCTGGCGTCACCCACCAGCAGGTCCACCTCGGCGGGGCGGAAGAAGCGCTCATCACACACCACGTAATCCCGATAGTCCAACCCCACGTGGCCGAAGGCGACTTCGCACATCTCGCGCACGGAGTGGGTTTCGCCGGTAGCGATGACGTAATCATCAGGCTCGTCCTGCTGGAGCATCAGCCACATGGCACGCACGTAGTCGCCGGCAAAGCCCAGGTCGCGCTTGGCCTCCAGATTGCCCAGGCGTAGCTCCTTAGCCAGGCCGCTTTTAATCGCCGCCACGCCCAGCGAAATCTTGCGCTCGACGAACTCGACGCCACGCCGGGGCGAGCCGTGGTTGAACAGGATGCCCGAGGTGGCGTGGAGGCCGTAAGACTCGCGATAGTTGACCGTGATCCAGTGGCCATAAACCTTGGCGACGCCGTAGGGGCTGCGCGGGTAGAAGGGCGTGTTCTCGTTCTGCGGCACTTCCCGCACCTTGCCGAACATTTCGCTACTCGACGCCTGATAGAAGCGGATGGTTTTATCCGTCATCATAATGGCATCGAGCAGCCGGGTGACGCCCAGGGCGGTGACCTCCCCAGTCAGCACTGGCTGTTGCCAGGAGGTGGGCACAAAGGACTGCGCGGCCAGGTTATAGACCTCGTGCGGCCGGAACTCGCGCAGGAGGCCGATAAGCGAAGCCTCGTCCAGCAAGTCACCCTGGACGAGTGTGATACGGTCCTGGATGTGGCGCAGGCGGTCCAGGTTGACCACCGAGCTGCGTCGCACCATACCGATGACTTCATAGCCCTGCTCCAGAAGAAACTCTGCCAGGTATGAGCCATCCTGTCCGGTCACGCCGGTGATTAGTGCTCGTTTGGGCATAGAGTGACCCTCCGAAGTGTGATGGTGAGACGTGATGCGTGAAACGTGAACGCGAGGCGTCAGTTAAGCTGCGTGCTCCTCGCGTACCCGTGCTCGCCAATAGTCAAGTGTGTCGCGCAAGGTCTGCTCGAAAGGGATCTCCGGTTGCCAACCAGTCAGGCGGCGGAATTTCTCCGCGCTGCCGTAGACTACGGGCACGTCCACAGGGCGATAGAGCTGCGGGTCAATCTCAACATGTACTTCCACCTGCGCGTACCCCAGGAGGGTCTCCAGTACGAACCTGATGGAGCGTGGTCGTCCTGAGGCCAGGTTGTACACTTCGCCCGGTGCACCCTGAGTGATCGCCAGGTAATACGCTCGCACGATGTCACGCACATCGGTGAAATCGCGGGAAGCTTCCAGGTTTCCCACCTTCATCACGGGCGGCTGGCAACCGGCCTCGATGCGCGCGATCTGGCTGGCGAAGGCCGGCACGACGAAACGGGGTGATTGACCGGGTCCAGTGTGGTTAAAAGGCCGTACCCGCACCACCGGTATCCCGTAGGCAAGGTAATATTGAAGTCCCAGAAAGTCCTGAGCCACCTTGCTGACCGCGTAGGGGTTATTGGGACGCAGCGGGCTCTCCTCTGTCTGGGGCAGCTCGTGCGGCTGTGGGGCACCATACTCTTCGTTCGAGCCGATCACCAGCACTCGCGGGTGGAGCGCCAGACGGCGCACGGCCTCCAGCAGATTCAGCTCGGAACGGATGTTGTTCTCCAGCGTATCCCACGGATCAGCAAAGGAGGAGGGCACGAAGGCCTGTGCTGCCAGGTGGAAGATGAATTCCGGTTGCGTCTCGCCGATGAGCGTCTGCACCGCTGCCGAATCGCGCAGGTCGAGATGGAGCAGATGCAGGCGAGGCGCTGCCGGTTGAGCATCCACTGGTTCCGGGTAGACCGTCCCCACGAGTTCCCAATCGGTGCAGGTCAGCAGATATGTACATAGGTGTCGCCCGACAAAACCACCTGCCCCGGTGATCAGTGCGCGCAATGGGTACCCCTTTAAAGCAAGGTCTTGCCTCTGCCGGTGTAAAGTGCGCTCGCTCCGGCACAGGCAGTATCTGGGTAGCAGATTATACCGCATTTTCCATTCCCTGTAAAACTACCGGCCACCATCTGGTTGGCTTACCTCTGACCCGTGGTATAATTTTGCTCGCGATGCCTCTCCTGAGCGCGATAGAGCTGGCGAAATCATACGGCTCCCAGGATGTGTTCGAGGGAGTGACGCTTGACATACCGCACGGCGCCCGCATCGCCCTGATCGGGCCCAATGGCTCGGGGAAGACGACGCTGCTGCGCATCCTCGCGGGCCTGGAGACACCGACCGCCGGCACCGTCACCAGGGCCAAGGGTATCCGTGTGGCCTATCTTCCCCAGCAGGCCGATTGGCATACCCATGCCACCCTGTGGGAGGCGATGGAGGAGGTGTTTGCCGGGCTGCGCGAGCAGGCCGACGCGCTGCGCCGCCTGGAGCTGGCCATAGCTGACCCTGCTACCCGGGATGGGGCGCTGGCCAGATATGGCCGGGCGCTTGAGGCCTTCGAGCAGGCTGGAGGTTACCTGTACGAGCAGCGTATCGCGCAGGTGCTGCATGGCCTTGGCTTCGGCGACGAGACCTTTCACCGTCCCCTTTCCTGTCTCAGCGGAGGGCAGCAGACGCGCGCGTTGCTGGCCCGCCTGTTGCTGGAGGAACCACAGCTCCTGCTCCTCGACGAGCCGACCAATCATCTGGACTTGGCCGGAATAGAGTGGCTTGAGGAACGTCTGAAAAGCTGGGCTGGCGCCCTCGTCATCGTGGCTCACGACCGCGCCTTTCTGGATGCACTCGTTGATCGGGTGTGGGAGCTGGCGTATGGCAGGCTGGAGCATTACCGGGGCAACTACAGCGTCTACGTGACTCAGAAAGCCGCGCGGGAGGCCCATCAGCAAGCCGAGTACCGGCGCCAGCAGCAGTTCATCGCGGAGACGGAGGAGTTCATCCGCCGTAATCTCGCTGGTCAGCGCACCCGCCAGGCGCAGGGACGGCAGAAACTGCTCGCCCGTATGGAGCGGATCGAGCGCCCGCAGGAATATCGCCCGATGGCCTTGTCGCTTGGCAGGGAGGTGCTCCGCAGCGGCGATTTAGTCGTGGGGCTGTATGGTCTGGTGGTGGGCTACGATCCTGCTACTCCCCTGTTCAGCGTGGAGAAGCTGGAGCTGCGGCGGGGGGAGCGCGTGGCCCTGCTGGGCCCGAACGGCTCTGGTAAGACCACCTTTCTACGCACCATCATAGGGGAACTTGAGCCGCTGAGCGGGCAGGTGCGTCTCGGAACCAGCGTGCGTCCGGGCTACTTTGCCCAGGGGCTTGCTGGTCTTGAACGCGCGAAGACGGTGCTGGATACCGTCCTGGACGCAGGCATTACCTCGCTTCACCAGGCCCGCGATCTCCTGGGTCGCTACCGCTTCTCCGGCGACGCCGTGTTCAAACGCATCGCCGATCTCTCCGGAGGTGAAAGGGCCCGTGTCGCCCTGGCCGTGCTTGCGCTTCAGGGTGCTAACTTCCTGGTGCTCGACGAGCCGACCAGTCATCTTGACATCCCCTCGCAGGAGGTCCTTCAGGAGGTGCTCGCGGGGTTTGGCGGCACGTTGCTGCTGGTCACCCATGACCGTTACCTGATCCGTGGCCTGGTCACTCGCGTCTGGGCGATCGCGGATGGGCGTCTATGGGACTTCAAGTACGGGTACGAGGAATACCACGCCTGGGAGACACAACGTCGCTCTCAAAGAGCCGCGCAGCAGAAACAGCGGCATACCGCTGCCAGGGATCAGGAGCGTGAAGCCCGCCGCCAGGCGGAGCGGGAAGCGGCTCTGCGGGCCCGTCGCCGTGCAGAGCTGGAGGAGTTGATCGGGCAACTGGAGGCACGTCAGGCGGAGCTGGAGAACCAGTTGGCGATCGCCAGCCAGGCGCAGGACGTCGAGCGGGTACGTCGTTTAGGAGAGGAATATACTCAGCTCGAGGCCAGGTTAGATGCCCTGCTTACGGCCTGGATAGATGAATCCTGAGCGTGGACGTCCCATACTGATTGGCCTGACCGGCAATATCGGCACGGGCAAATCAACCGTGGCCCGGATGCTGGCCGAGCTGGGCGCTGAAGTGGTGGACGCGGACCAGGTGGCCCATCAGGTGATGCGGGCTGGCACGCCTGTCCACAGCGCCATCGTCGAGGCGTTCGGCCCCCAGGTCCTCGCTGCTGATGGAGAGATTGACCGGCGACGGCTGGGAGCGATTGTCTTCGCCGATGCCGAGGCACTGGCGCGATTGGAACAGCTCGTCCATCCGGCCACCGTCGCGGCTATCGCACAGCGTATTGCTGCTTCCTCGGCCCCTGTCGTAGTGGTCGAGGCTATCAAGCTCATAGAGGCCGGCATGGCAGATGCTTACGACAGCCTCTGGGTGACCATATGCAGGCCGGAGCAGCAGCTTCAGCGTCTTATGGCTGCACGCAACCTGAGTGAGGCTGAGGCCAGGCTGCGCATTCAGGCCCAACCGCCGCAGGAGGAGAAAATCGCCCGCGCCGATGTCGTGATTGATAACTCCGGCTCGCTTGAGCAGACGCGCGCCCAGGTACGACGTGCCTGGGCGCGACTTATAGAATCTGCCACGAGGGATGGTTCACAATAGGTTTTACATTTAAAAACCGCCAGGAGCGCGAAGGACGCAAAGGGTTTTCCATGTCTTCTTTGCGCTCTTTGCGCCCTTTGCGGTTTTCATTGAACCGCAAAGAGCGCGGAGGACGCAAAGGGTTTTCCATGTCTTCTTTGCGCGCTTTGCGCCCTTTGCGGTTTTCATTGAACCGCAAAGAGCGCAGAGGGAGTTTAAACCATCCCTTCCTCAAAGTGGGCAATCCGGGTATAATACCATCGCACCGGTCGTCAGGGCTTTGCTCAGCTTTCCTGGAGGGACACAAGTATGATGGCGCAACCGCAGCTTAAAGTGCGTCGGGCCAGGCCAGCAGATGCTCAGCGCATTGCCGCCTTTATCAACAGCGCCTGGAAGGGCCAGAAGCAAGTTGATGCGCTGGCCGTCATTGAACGTTTCGGCAGCGTTGGCTTCCTGCTGGCAGAACGCGACGATGCGCTGGTCGGGATGCTTGGTTGGCAGATCGAAAACCTCGTCGCGCGGGTCACCGACTTCCTCATCGGGCCGGGCGCCGAACGCGAATCTATCGGGCGGGCACTGCTCACCCAGATGGAAAAGGAGGCGCGCGTACTGGAATGCGAGGCGGCGATACTGTTCCTGCCCCGCCCTACTCCGCCAGCCCTGATGAACTTCTATCGCGCTTTCGGGTACGAACCTCATCTTGTCTCGGAGCTGCCCAAAGCCTGGAAGGAAGCAGCACAGGAAGGTGGGCTGCGTGAGCACGAGACCGTTATGCTGAAAAAGCTGCGTGAAAAACGGGTGCTGCGCCCGATATAGCTTTGCTGAGGAGGTGTTATGTCCGCTTTGAAGAACTTTGCCGCTCGGCATCCACGTTTACTGGCCTGGGCGGTGCTGGCCGTGGGGATGGTAGCCATCCTGGTCTGGTCTGCCCGCGATGTGGGCCTGCTGCCCGGACAGTGGGCGGCTTTGATTATAGCGACCATCGGCCTGGCCGGGCTGTGCGTGTGGATCATCGGATGGGAGGACGAGGAAGAAGAGGCTGCGGAGGGCAACAACGCCCCGTCCAAACAGTGAGACTGTCCGGCAGGCCAGGCAGTTCTGCATCCTGAGCCTGTTGGGCTATGCCGGCAGCACAGAAATGCTTCCTCGGACCATACACAGCCCAGCGAGCTGCCGGCCCTCTGCTGCTGAGTGGTGACATGTGGCGGTACGTGTTGTCTGGTGGCCGGATTTAAGGGCCAGCACCAGAGATTGCCCGCCCCACCGGGAAGACCACAATCGCCGGAGCGGAAAGCATGATAAGGCGTTGGTGCGCCCTGGCGTTAGCCATAGCCCTGTTGATACCGCTTCCCCTGCACGGGCCATCGCGAGCGCAGGAGGAGGACACTGTCGCGCGGCTGATGGCCAGCATGTCCGGCGCAGCCCGGGTGGGCCAGCTCTTCCTGGTCACCTTCCCCGGCCACGAGGCGAGCGATACCTCTGTCATCGCCGAACTGATCCGCGACTACCATATTGGTGGTGTGTTGCTCCTGCCCGAGAACAACAATATCATCAACGAGGGCGATACCCCCGAACAGGTCGCCACCCTGGTGGGCCAGCTTCAGACTATCGCCTGGGAGGCCTCGCGGCCGGTCAGTGACACGGAGACCAACCCTTTTATCCCGCTGTTCATCGCCGTCAGCCAGGAAGGAAACGGCATGCCCTACACGGCTATCTTCAACGGCGTGACCCCCATCCCTGCCGAGATGGCCCTGGGCGCCACCTGGAACCCGGCCTATGCTGAGGCGGTGGGGCACATCGTGGGGCAGGAACTGCGGGCGATGGGGATCAACCTGCTGCTGGGACCGTCGCTGGATGTGGTTGAGACCCCCCGCCCTCACAGCTCCGGTGACCTGGGGGTCCGTGTCTTCGGTGGTGAGCCGTTCTGGGTGGGGCAGATGGGCAAGGCGTACATCCGGGGCGTCCACACCGGCGCCGAGGGACAGGTCGCGGTGATTGTTAAACATTTCCCCGGCCTGGGAACTGCGGACCGCTCGCTCAACGAGGAAATCTCCACCGTCCAGCGCACCCTGGACAAACTGCGCCAGGTAGACCTGCTGCCTTTCGCGGCTGTGGCCCAGGCCGAGGACCCGTTGGCCCGCCCGGACGGCTTGCTTGTCTCGCATATCCGTTTCCGGGGACTGGAAGGCGGCCGTTTCACGACTACTGGCCCGATCAGCGTGGACAGCCAGGCGCTGCGCCGGCTCCTGGGACTGCAGGAATTCTCCGCCTGGCGCGAGCAGGGGGGAATCGTCGTGGCCGACAGCCTGGGATTACGTGCCCTGCGTCGTTTCTATGATCCTAAGGAAGAGAGCTTCAACGGCCGCCGCATCGCCCAGGATGCCCTGCTCGCTGGAAACGACGTGCTGATCCTCTCCCAATTCGCACTCGGCTCCGGCTGGGAAGAGCGGATGGCCAACGTGAAGTCCACCATTGCCTTCTTCCAGGGCAAATATGAGGCAGACCCTTCCTTCCAGGCACTGGTGGATGCTGCGGTCGCGCGCATCCTGCGCCTGAAACTGGCGCTCTACGGCGGCAGGTTTCTATTGGACTCTGTCCGGCCCGATCCAGATGCGGTCAGCGCCCAGGTGGGGGGGCATAGTGAGGTCCTGGCGGCCATCGCCCGCGATGCCGTCACCTTGGTGTCTCCCCCTTCCCCTGACCTATTCACGGCAGTGCCTACCGCTGAGGACCGGATCGTCATCTTCACCGACAGCCGCGAGGGTAAGCCGTGCGCGACCTGCGCGCCGGTGCCCTATATTGACCGGCTGGCGCTTCAGAACACCATTCTGCGCCTGTACGGGCCGAACGCGACCGGGCAGGTGAACCCGTCGCTTATCTCCAGCTTCACCTTCAGACAATTGGAAGCGTATTTGAACATGCCCCCCCCGACCCCGACCCCCACTCCTGGTGCTGGGGAAACTGTCACGCCTACCTTGCCTCCTGCAGTGGAGGTGGCGGTCAATCACGCTGACTGGATCATCTTTGCGATGCTGAATCCTGTGCCCGATCAGCCGCATTCCGCCGTACTACGGCGTTTCCTGGCTGAGCGGGCGGATGCGCTGCGTCCCAGGCCCTATATAGTCGTGCTGGCCTGTGACGCGCCCTACTACCTGGACGCCACTGAGATCAACAAACTGAGCGCTTACTACGTAGCCTACAGCCGTTCCGAACCGTTTGTTGAGGCCTTGGTGCGTGCGTTGTTCAACGAATTTGTACCCACCGGCGCTTCACCGGTCAGTATACCTGGCATCAACTACGATCTGCTGACTCAGGTTTCACCAGACCCGGATCAGATACTGACCCTCTCCTACGAAATTATGGAATCAGCACTAGCAGAGAAACACACGCCAGAACCTGAAGTCACGCCTGAGCCGACGGCTGCCGTTACCCCGACTCTTGAGCCGCCGCGGCTGGGGGTAGGCGATGGGCTGCGGCTGCGCACCAGCGTGATTGTGGACCACAACGGTCATCCCGTGCCGGATGGCACGCCTGTCCAGTTCATACTTTCCTATCCGCGTGAAGGGCTGGAGCGCTCGGTGGTAGCCCTGACACGGGGCGGGATCGCCGAGACCATCGTCATGCTGGATCGCACGGGCCAGTTGGACATTGCCATTCAGGCCGATCCTGCACCACGCACGCTTGTGCTCCAGATCACCATCGCTGAGGGCGAGTCGGCTGTAATACTCACCCCCACGCCTACGCCGCTGCCTCCCACACCCACCCCGCTTCCGACTTCCTCTCCGACGCCGGAACCTCTCCCGGAAGTGAAGGAAACGGCGGTGCCGACCCCTCAGCCTTTAGAGGTGGATGAGGGGAAAGCGACCAGAGCACGGAAAGCGGGTGTCCTGGACCTGCTGTCCGCTATCGTGGGCGCCGGCATCGTCGCCGCTGCAGGGTACAACCTCGGGTGGACGAGGCACAGGTCTATCAGTCAGGCCCTGCGCCTGGCGCTGTGGTGTGGCATCACTGGCTTAATGATGTACGTGTTATATACTTCGCAGACGCCTGTGATGGCGCGTTTGCGTGGCGTGGGAGTATGGATGGCCGGGGGAATGGCGCTGCTGGGAGGCGCCGTGCCGCTTATCCTGGCCCGCGTAACCAGGCAGAGACCTTGGCCGGGGCAATTTGGCTAGGGGCCGCTCTAACGATTCAGAGAAAGGTAACCAGCACCGCCAGAAGAAACATCAGCGCGGCCAGCAGGAGGAGGGGGAGGTTTTCCCATGCCGCACGATACCATTCCTCGCGCCTGGGTGGCAGGATGTGAGGGGAGAAGGGTGGAGTATCAGCGTGCAGGAGTTCCCGAAAGGCTGCGATGCTGGGCGGGCGTGGGTCAGGGTGCATAGCGATAGCTGCCAGGATAGCGCGCTCGGTGGCCGGAGAGATGCGCGGGTTGATCGCCCGTGGGAAGATGAGGGCATTGGGGTTAAGAAAGCGCTGCCTGGCATCGGCCGGGGGCTGGTTGGTCAGCAGGTGATAGATCGTCGCGCCCAGGGAGTAGATATCGGAGCGCACATCGGTGTGGCCTGTGTCTCCACCGTACTGCTCCAGCGGCGTGTACGCAAGCGTGCCACGGCCCTGCAACACGGTGATAGTGCTCGAATCATCCGCTGCCAGCAGCTTCACCAGGCCGAAGTCCACCAGTTTGATTAACCCGCCGGGGGTCAGCTTGATGTTGGCCGGCTTGATGTCCCGGTGGAGCACGGGGGGGTTCTGGCTGTGCAGGTATTCCAGCGCGTCGCATAATTGGTCTACCCACTGCAGAACCACCTGCTCGTCCAGAAACTCGCCCTGCAGCCGTTTCTGCTCCATCAACTGGCGCAGGTCCGGCCCTTCGACGAAGTCCATCACCAGATACTCGCGCTGGCGCTCGGTGAAAATATCGGAGACTTTGGGGAGATTGGGATGGTCCAGGCGTGCCAGGATAGAGGCCTCGCGGTGGAACTGCTCTTGTGCCTGTTCCAGCTCCTCGGGGGAGGCGTCAGGGTCGGGGCGGATCTCTTTGATCGCGCAGATGCGGCCCTCGAGGCGGAGGTCTTCGGCGCGGTACACCGCCCCCATGCCGCCCTGACCGACAGGCGCGATAATTTTATACCGTCTGCGCAGGACGGTTCCTGGTTCGAGCAGACGAGCCATGGCTTCCTTCTTCTCCCCACCGCGGCGTTCGGTACATCATCATAAGTGAGAAGGCCGATTCTGTCAAGCTGCAGCGGAAGCCGTCCAGCAGTGCTACAGTAACTGCTGGGGGCGAGTTGAGCCGGGGCAGCGGCGCCTGCAGGCCAGAGGTGAATGCTTCACTGCGGCATCGCCGTTCCAGGCGGCCTTATGCCAGACGTGGGCAATATTGAGGTAGGCGGGTGTGGCCTGGTCCAGGTCTCAGGCACACCGACTTGACCCTGCTCAGCACTGGAGAATAAATCTGCTGTCTGCTGGCGTGTCCCTCGCTCTTTCCGGCGGGCTGTCGGTGAGCGGAGGCGGTAAGCCAAATACTGGCTGCGAGTGCGATACGGGAGATGGCGATGAATCCTGATAAGATATGGGATGTGGTGATAATGGGGTTTAACCCCTGGCAGCCCACCCTGGACCCTTCCCAGCCCACCCTGGAAGAGAGTGCCGTTCGGAAATGGTATGTGGAGCGGTACGACCAGCCCCTGCTACCCCTGATGAGAGACCTCCTGGCCAGCCGGGCGTACCCTTTGAAGGCCATTGTCACCGGCCACCGGGGCTCAGGCAAGAGTTGGGCACTGGCCAACCTGGCCCTGAACCCGGAAATCGCCCAGCGCTTTCTGGTGGTTTGGCTGGACGTGGAGCGTAGCGCCGATATTTTCAATGTCAACCACGTGGAAGTCCTTTTCCTGATGGGCGTGGCGGCCTTCAAGGCGGCCCGGAACACAGGGCTCAAACCTGACCGGAAGTACCTGGAGGCTCTGGTGGATAGCCTGACCACGCTGGTCCGGCAGGAGACCCGCGACGAGCAATTCGGGATTGACCTGGATCAAGTCCTGGATTCTGTCTTCGCGATAGGATTGGGAGCGGCGGCCGCAGTAGCCGGGCCGGTCGGGGCGGCCGTCGCCGGAGCGGCTGCTGTGTTCGGAAAACTCTTTACCCTGGGCCTCAGCAGTGAAACGGTGCGCCGCATGGAGGTCCGGCCACGGGTCACAGAAATCCTGACCCGTCTCAACGAGCTGATAGCACATCTCCAGCAGGTTGCCAGCCGTCCCTTGTTGCTGCTGGTGGATGGGTTAGATAAGATTGAACTGGAGCAGGCGAGAACCGTCTTTGCCGAAAGCCGCATCCTCCAGGAACCCATCTGTTCGGTCGTGTACACAGCGCCCATCCTGCTCTATTATTCTCCCGACCTGGCCTCTGCCCGCCAGTTATTCGCTACCTACGAGTTTCCCAACGTCCACCTTTTTTACCGGGAAGACCGGAACCGACGGGACGAGCAGGGGTACGCATTCCTGCGAGCCGTCGTGCGCACCCGCCTGCAGAAACTGGGCCTGGACCCGGACGCCCGGATAGAGCCGGCGGCGCTGGACGCGCTGGTGGCGATGAGCGGCGGCGTGGTGCGAGAACTGGTTCACCTGATGCATGATGCCGCCCTCCGGGCCCAGATCAACGGTGAAACGCGTATCGGAGAGGCCACGGCCCGGCAAGCTATCTACCGGCTGCGGCGACAATACTCGGCTGGCCTCAGCCTCCCCTACCTGGAAGAACTGCGGAAAGTCCATGAGCTAGGGCGTCCGACGGGGACCGACATCTGCGACAAATTGCTCCAGAACCTCTATGTCCTGAGTTACGCCAACGACGCCCTCTGGTACGCGGTCCATCCTAACGTCCTGCCATTGCTGGAGGGCGTATGATCGAGCTGCAGCGCTGGGTGGAGCAATTGACGGAAATGCGGACGGTCCTGGCGGCGGCTGACCGGGGCTGTCTCCTGGTTGTGGCGACGGCCGACGCAGCGCTGGAGCAGGACCTGGCCGGGGTCCTGGCTGAGGCGCTGGACGGCCGGGTGGAGCAGTACGCTTTTGACGCCGCCTACCCCAGCCTGGCCGCCTACCTGGAGACCCGCCCCTCCGACGGGCCGCGCGTGGTGCTGGCCCACGGCCTGGACGACCTCCCAGCAGAGGCCCGTGCCCGCGCGCTCCGACATCTCAACCGCGAGCGGGAGGGGCTGGCCCGCACCGGCCGTTCCATTGTCCTGTTTATCCGTCCGGGGACCGTCCACGACCTGACCTTCCAGGCCGGCGATCTCTGGTCCTGGCGCTCCGGCTACTACGAATTTACGGCCCCGCCGGACGGAGCGGCCCGGCAAGAGGCGCTGGCCGCGCTCCGCCTGAGCCTCCCTGCCCCTCTGGAGGCCCTGCGTCGCCGCTACCTGGAGTACCTTGTCGCGGCCTATCGCTGGCTGGACCTGCGGGGGCTGATGCAGGTGCGTAACCTGGTCCGCCTCCCCCTGGCGCAGGTCTACACGCCTCTCTCGGCCACGGAGGAAATAGAGGTACGCCCGGCGCCCCCGCTGGACTTCCCGGAGCAGAGAGAGCTATCCCCAGCTCCTGGCCTCACCAGGGTGACCCGCAGGGTCACTCTGGATCAGGCCCTGCGGGAGCACCGCCGGGTGGTCCTCCTGGGCGACCCGGGCAGCGGCAAAAGCACGTTTTTGCGTTACCTCGCGCTGGCCTGCGCCGAGGGGCCGCAGGCGGCGCGGGAGCGGCTGGGGCTGGACGACGCGCCCCTCCCCATCTTAGTCCCACTGGCAGCCTACGTGCTTGAGCTGAAGACATATCAGCCGCCGGGGAGCCCACCACCCTCACTGGCCGATTTTCTGCCCCGCTACTTTCAGGGGCTGGAGCTCCCCGACCTGAGCCCACTTTTCGTCCACTGCCTGCGGGAGGGGCGGGCCGTGCTTCTGCTGGACGGCCTGGATGAGGTAATCTCTGCCGACGAGCGGCGCATCGTCACGCAGGCGGGGGAGACGCTAGCGGCGAAGCACCCCCGCCGCCGTTTCGTCGTGACCTCCCGCATTGCTGGCTACGACGCCGCTCCCCTGAGCGGGGATTTCGTCCGCCTGACGATTTCTCCCCTGGGGCGAGAGGACATCCGGCGCTTTGCCCACCGGTGGAGCCTGGCCTACGAGGCGGCGGGACGGGAGCTCAGCACGCTCCCGCCGGAGATCCAGCAGCGGGCCGACGCGCGGGCCGAGGCCCTCTTTGCGGCCATTACCAGCCATCCCGCCATTGAGCGGCTGGCGACCAACCCCCTGCTCCTGACGATCCTGGCGCTCATCCACTACCAGGGGACTCGCCTCCCCCACCGGCGGGTGGAGCTCTACCGGCTCTGTGTGGAGGCGCTGGCGGAGACCTGGAACCTGGCCCGCAGCCTCTCCGGCCGCCCCATAGACCTCTGGCTGGGCGACCGGCGGCTGGACGAACGGACCGTCGTCCAGATGCTGGCTCCGGTGGCCTTCTGGATGCACCGGGAGCGGCCCGGCGGCCTGGCCTCGCGGGAGGACCTCATCTCCCAACTGATGGCCGCTTCCTTACGGCTGAGCTCCGAACTGGCCTCCGACTTTCTGGAGCTGGCCCGGGAGCAGATGGGGCTGCTGGTGGAGCGGGGGCAGGGGCAGTTTGGCTTTATCCACCTGACCTTTCAGGAGTATCTGGCTGCCCGCCACATCGCCGCGCAGGAGAACCCCTTCGCCCTGCTGCGCCCCTGCCTGCAAGCCCCCCGCTGGCGGGAGGTCGTCCTCCTGACGGCGGGCATCCTGGGGGATTTCTCCTCCGCCCATGCCTCACGCTTCCTGCGGGCGGTTCTGGGGGCCCGCAGTCCCTATGAGCAGCTCCTGCATCGGGACCTCCGCCTGGCCTTGCGCATCCTGGCCGATGACGTGCCGGTGGAGAACCCTCTGGCGGAGGAGGTAGTGGGCCGGGCGGCCCGCCTGCTGCGCTCCGCCCGCTACGAAGAGCTGCGAGACGGGCTGGCCTCTGGACTGGCCGCGCTGGGTGGCGGCCTGTACGCGCCTCTGGCTGCCCGCCATCTTCTGGCCGCCTTGCGGGATAAGGATGCGGATATGCGGCGGAGGGCGGCGGAGGCGCTGGGGAAGCTGGGCCGGGACTCCGACAAGGTGCTGGGTGCGCTACTTGCTGCCCTGCGGGATAGGGATGTGGATGTGCGGCGGGCGACGGCTGAGGCGCTGCGTGCTGCCCTGCGGGATGAGGATGTGCGAGAGGCAGCGGCGGGGGCGCTGGGGGAGCTGGGCCAGGAC
>JAOAAG010000097.1 GCA_026418995.1 Anaerolineae bacterium | reverse complement strand
CCATCTTGGGCCACCTCTCAAAATCACATCCAATGACCCGTCGCAACGTAATACATAGGTGGGCACTTTCTCGTCCTCGGACAATTCGGGAACCAAGTCATAAACGTTGGCTTTAGAAATATCGAACAGCGCACTCGGCTTGTTAGTGACAGGAACATTGTTCTCTACCAGATAAGCCACACGCGCTCGTATGTCGGGGTGACGAATTTGGTCTATTTTCACCCAGCCGTTCTCTACCCACCGTTTAAGAACAAATGCCGTATCTTCAATTTGGGCATCACAAAGAGCCGGACCTTGATCCCAATCCCAAAACAGTGCGCTTCTGGCACTCTCAACCAACATCCAATGACCTATGCACGTCCAATCGTACCAACTAAGCCACTGATTAGAGGGATCTCCCTTGAAATACCCGACCTCACCGTGGCAAGTTACCGGCTCCGAGTAACTCTCCATCACCACCTCAATCACAAGTACTCTTGGATTACTGACCGTCCTTTCGCCTCTGCGCTCCAAGACCTTAACCACAGAGTAGCCGGGGAACTCAGGCTCAAATTGCTTCTTAAGGATTTGACTGTCGCTAAGCGGACGGCTAAAGTACCAAAGTAATCCCAACAAGGCAGTTGCCGCTAAAAGGGCAACAACCACACTTGCTATGACAACTTTTGCAAAGATGCTCAGAGCCTTTTTCATTTGCTGAACTGGAAGGCAATTTTCGATATGTGGCCTGATCTTGGCCGCCCAACGGTAAGCATAAGCCGCCGCGCCGACTGCGTGGGAAGCCCCTTCGCCAGCAGGCACGCCCAAAGCGCGTTTCCCCGCCGCCAGCACGCGCCAAAGGCGCGGTCGGCTTGATGCAATGTTATGCGGCTCATCCGCCTTGCCCAACCTCGTCTCTGTTTGCCTACATCGCCCATCTGCCCCGCATCGAGAGGACGTTCATAATACTATGGTGCAATCCTCTGTATCTCTTGGGGTGGTTGCCACCAATCCCACAGTGCTCGCCAGTTTACATAGCCATATTCACCCGTCGGGTCCGGCTTAGGGGTAAGTTCGGATACTACTTGACGCAGATTATTCCCATTGGACTCCATCAACCAAAGGCTGGCACCTGCTTCGCCGAGACGAACAAACAGGATATGCCCGCCATCGGAAGACCACAACGGGCATTCATCGCGAAAACGATCATCATTGGTTAACTGACGCCTCTGCCCGGAAGGAATCTCTATCACCCAGATGCGCCGTTGGGCCAGAGCGACATCTCGCCGGGCATAAGCCGCCTCAGCCGGTGTCATGGGACCGGCGCTGTAAACTAGATACTTGCCATTGGGAGAGAAAGCTGGCTGGATTGGCGCCTGCTCAACATTGTCTACCAACCAATGTACGGCCAGTGAGTCCGGATCCACCACCGCCAGCCTTTTGTTGACCCAGGTCTCTCGCCCCCCGCCGGCAATAAGCGCCAGTTGGCCGCTGGGAGATTGGGAAAGCCAGTCCGCATAGAGAAGCATCTTTTGCTCCAAACAACGAGGTGCCCCGCCCGTTGCAGGTATCAGGCACAAGGGCAAACCATCAGCCTCGGCCATTGCGGAGGCGGGCCCGATCCAGGCCAGCAGCCACCGACCGTCCACCGACCAGCCGGCCAGACGGGGTATCGAGGCCATGTCCATCGCCGTGTATAAGGTTAAAGATGCCCTGTCCAGAGAAACTTTGTGCAAGCTCCACCCGCCATGCTCGGCTTCATAAGCCAGCCACTTACCGGTAGGATCCCAAGCAAAATGCGTCAATGTAAATGTTCTCTCATTTTCGACAAGGGTTAGGGGGCTTTGCTGATCGATCCGCCATATAACCAAACCGCTTGCTGCCGAAAGATAGGCTAACCGATTCTCTATAGGTGACCAGGCAAACTCTTCAACCGGCTTATCGCTGACCGGCCATTCTTTCCCTGTGCTAACCTCAACCACCCAAAGTTGGTCGCCCTTTTGGTAAGCAATCCAGCGCCCATCGGCCGACCAGCGCGGACGACTGTTACGACCATCGCGGGTCAGGCGTACTTGCTGGTTGGTGTCCAGATCCATTACCCACACGTCGCCCCCAGCGATGTAGGCTACCTTGCCCAAGGAAGGGGCCGAGGGGGACGGCTCCCGCTCGAAGCGGACCTCCAGCACCCCTCGGCAACCGATCAGCCAGAGCAAGCTCAACAACACCAACCAGTTTCTTCGGTTCATGGCTTGCGGAAACTGGATACCATCTGTTCCAGTAATTTGAGGGTTTCGGCCTGCTCGCCCGGCCAAGCCGTCCAACGCAGGATCAAGTCCTCATGGGGATACCAGATAAGGGCATAGATATAGGGGCCGCCCATATTGGGATCACTGTTTTCCAGTCGCTGGCGCAGGACCGGCACGCCGTTGATCCAGTCTTCTTTCTGTTCGGTCACCTTGCCGGGCCATCCCACTCCGTGCTCGGCAACCCATACCTGTACAGAAGCCCGGTGGGGATTTTGGAAAACTTGAAGGCTGACCCAGCGGGTGCTTTCCTGCAAATCAGGAGCATCCATCACCCGCACGCCGTCGGAAGGATCCGGCGTGACCGTCATCGTATACCATCCGGTGGGGTAGGTAAAGGCGAAGCGGCCCAAGGGATCGATGAAAGTCTGCCATGGCTCAGCGTTACTGCCTTGTGCTGTTGGCGTCGGTTCTTGTAGCCCAATGCAGGCCGGATGCCTCGGGTTCTCCTGACAAATATCAACGATGACCGTTGTACCCGGAGCCAATGGGGGCAGTGTCTCGGTGGGCAACGGCGTCGCTGCGGGCGCCTCACTGCTTCGCCCGCAGCCGCTCAGACCCATCAGCAGTCCCAGAGAAAATAAGGGAAGAAGAACAAAGTTTGAAATTGCTTTTCTCATCATCGTAATCTTCTCCAACGAGTAAGGTGTGGTAGAGCGAGCCGGATAGATTGAAATTACTTACCGTCTGGCGAATTCCCGGATAGAATCCAGCGTCCACCCGTTATCGGTATAGTTGCTCAGGGACTTGATCGCACCATCCCACGGGTCGTTGATCTGATACCCACTGGGTTGACTGCCACTTCCAGATCTTACCACTACAAAGTGGGTCGAGGAACCTTTGACCAGCACGACAATGGGCGGCCTACCGGCTGAGAGCATACTCTGAAGTTTGCTGTAGGAGAAACTCCACGAACCTACCCAAGTGGCTTTGCTCTCACTACACGAGTTTGCAGCTACGTCCCAGTAGATCGGACAGGCGTAATTCCCCAGGCAGGTGTTCAGTTGGCCGGGATTCTTGTTAACCGCGCCATAGTACTTGAACACCATTGCCGCTGAGGTCAGGGCACAACCGGCTGCGCCGATGGTTTGGCCACAAGTTTGCATCACGTTATTCTTCCAGGCCGGATCGTTTTGGCTGAAGAGTGGAACATCCAGCAGAATTGTAGTATCCGATAGCGGAACATCGGCTTCGGGCCACTCCAGGAGCCGTTGAGGGAGTTCCAGCGGGATTGAGACCCCGGGCGCCAGGGGCACTTCTCGGCCGTTTGCCGTCCCCCACACTGTGCCTTCCGGGGCGCCAAGGGAATCCGGCGGATAGAGGAATTGCTCTAGTTCCAGTGGAATGTCCACACCAGGAGCAATGGGAACAGGCTCCTGTTCTCGGGCAGTCAGGCTACCCGCGGCTGCGACCAAGAGAGCCAAGGCCAAAAAGAGACTCAATCTACGCATTGTGCACCTCCGTACTTGTTGGATTGAGAACATCCGGCTTGCTCATCCTGGTCACAAAATACAATGTCCGTGTTTCAAGCGTATATCGGGCGGGTAACGCGGTGTAATAGCCATGTAACGGCGTGTAACGAGAGGTCAAGAGGCAATGGGCAAATTCAGGGTGAAAACCGACCCCTGGTTGGGACGGCTACGCACTCTTATGCTCCCTCCATGGCGTCTTATAATCGTTTGCACCAATGCCAGTCCCAGGCCGCTACCCTCATGTCCTTGGGCATTGGCCCCCCGATAGAGCTCTTCAAAAATATAGGGCAGATCATCCTCGGCTATCCCGGACCCGGTATCGGCCACCTCGATCACCACCGAACGTCCATCCTCAAAAGCGCGTATTTCGATCGTATCGCCAGGTCGGGTGAATTTGAGGGCGTTATCCAACAAGTTAAAAAAGGCCAGCCATAACAGGTCCCGGTCGCCGTTTACAGCAGGCAGCGGCCAGGGCGCCTGAGGCAACAGCAGGCGCACTCGGCGTGTTTCGTAATTGGGATGGGCCTGGCTCGCTTCCACCACTTGGCTCAAAAGCGCCGCTATGTCCACTGGCAGACACTCGATAACTTGTTCTTCCAGTTCGGCCAATTTGCGCAAGTGAGCCATCAGCCGACTTGTTCGTTCTACCTGGGCAAGCATATCGCCCAGCACCTGCTTAAGGGGACCTTCTCCTACCTCCTCCGATAGATAAGCCAGTTGAGCACGGAGGGCGGCCAGCGGGTTCTTCAATTCGTGGTCCAGGCGGCGGATGAAGCGACGCCTGGACAGAGCATATTCGTGTTGAGCACTTGCCAGAGATCGTTGAAGGAGATGGCGTACGCCCTTACGCCCGGCAAAGAAAAGTAGCAAGATCAAAGCAACAACTGAGCCGCCGATCAGAATCCATGTCCCCAGGTCGGCGCGAACTTGCAGGCGGAACACTGGATTGGAGACCGCTCCCTGTTGGAGCCATATCGCCACGCCGAGAACGGCGAGGAGATAAAATCCGATCAATGCGGCCCAAAAGAACCAACGGCGCTTCATGGCATATCCTCCAGGGGCTCCACAGAAGCCAGGAAACGATAACCTACGCCAATGATCGTTTCCACAAAGGAGGGGTGCTCCGGATCGTCCCCAAGAGCCCGCCGTATCTCGGCGATCCGAACATCCACTGCCCGTGTGGCGACCGGGTAGTCCCATCCCCAAACCGCGTCCAGCAGCCGATCGCGGGTCAATACCTCATCTGGATGAAGCATCAGGTACTCGAGCAAAGCCAAGGCTTTTGGCGTGACTTCCAGGGCCCGTCCCCCCTTATACACTCGTCGGGTTCTCCGATCCAAGATGAGATCGCCGGAACGTAGCCGGGATGCTTTGATTAGAGGAGGCGATTTGGCAGGTCCTTGCCTACGGCGGAGCACAGCCCGAATCCGGGCCACTAATTCGTAGGGGTCAAAAGGCTTGCATAGATAATCGTCAGCCCCTTCTTCCAGACTCGATATCTTGTCCACCGGGGTATTCACGCGGGTCAGCATAATCACAGGCGTCCAGTCTCCGGCAGCTCGTAGTTGGCGACAGATTTGGCGGCCGTTTAAACCCGGCATGAGCAGGTCAAGGACAATCAAGTCAGGGTGCTTTTCGAGGACGTAACGTAACGCGGTTTCGCCGTCGTGAACAACCGTCACCGCAAATCCGGCGCGTTCCAGGATGGGGGCAAGGTAGTCGGTGAGTGCTTTTTCGTCATCTGCCAACAGGATTCGATAAGTCTCCATAGGCTCACTCCCCTTTCTTGCTTTTAGGTCTCCGTCATTAGCCTTTATCTGCGATGCGATGGCAAAAGCAGCCGCATAACGAGCAGCGCTTCAGCCGCTGGCCGGAGGCTGAAGGCCGGAGGCCAGTCGGCTGGAAGCGCTGGTTGGGCCGCCCAGCGGCCCGCCCGCCAACCACAAGGGCCGGCAAACCGCTCCCTTCCAGCCACCGCCTGCCCGGCCAGCAAGCCACCCAGGGAAACGACCGCTCCCTTTTTCTCGCTTCGGGCCTGCGCCCGAACGCCAGCGGTTTCTCCACCTTCCCTCCCAGAGGGCTTTCGGACCCGGGAAACCGCTTCCCTTCGTCCACACCCTCACTGGCGCGGCCAGCGGGAAATTCGCCCACTCCCGTTCCGGCCCTGGACGCCCGTTCTGCCCACATCCTGCGGCCAGATGCCGCTCCCTTCGGCCCGCCTCCCGCCAGAGGCTCTCCGCGCTCCCTGCCAGAACTCTTCAGGAGGACCGCCGCGCTCCCGCCCAGCCTGCGCCCGCCCTTTCCGCCCGCTCGGGCCGGAGAGACCCTCTCCCTCCTGTCCAGACGCTCATCGGCGCATCTTGCCGTAGCGTCCCGCAACCCGGAGAGCAGCGGCCGGAGAAAAACTCTCCGGCCGCCCGTTC
>JAOAAG010000130.1 GCA_026418995.1 Anaerolineae bacterium | reverse complement strand
AGACGTGTATAAGAGACAGCCTGAGTACAGGCCAGGGGTCTGTAGCGCCACATCCAGCGGGACCGCCGCTCCCTTTCCTGCATCAAGATGTTGGACAGCCAGGGTGGCAGCGCCTGCTCACCCTGCCGCTCGTTGGTGAGGTGGGATGGCTGCTCCCCTTTGCGCTTCTGGGCATTCCCCTGCTCCTGGCACAGCCAGGCTGGCGACGGCCTCTATCCGACCAACACCTGGCCGTGGTCCTGTGGAGTGGGTGGCTGGTACCTGCGCTCGGGTACTTCACCTTCACCAGGGGCTTGTTTCACGCTCACTATCTTGTCATGCTTGGCGCGCCATTGGCCGCGCTGGTAGGGATGACGGCATGGGCGCTGGAACGGATGTATCGGGGACACAGGCGGTTGGGCAGCCTGTTGTCGGTTCTGCTGACAGGGAGCACCGTGGGGTTTCAGGTCATCACGCTGCGCAGTCATCCGGGGTATAGCAAATGGATTCTGCCGCTTGTCCGCGACCTGGTGCGGCATCAGCACCAGGCGATGGCTGCGTTCTTGCTTCATGCCTGGTGGGTGGCCGTAATTCCCGTGGTAATGCTAGCGGTGGGGCTGGGTATCCCGGCTTTGACCGCGCGGCCAGGCCGGTATCGGTTCAACAGAGCAGTGTTCGGTATCTCTATTATGGCGATCCTGGTCGCACCGCTATTTTGGTCTGCAGTCACCACTTTCAACCCCCACCCTGATCTCTGTTTGCCCCGCTCTGGCTTTCACCTTCATCACACCAACTGTCCGGCCACTCTGCCCGCCGCCGAGCAACGGACATTAGAACACCTGCTCGCCAACGCCGCACCGGGGAGCTACCTTGTCGCCACCCTGGCCGGTCACGAGGCGGCACTCTACGTACTGGCGACCGGACGCCCCGTGCTACCTCTGGGCGGATTCACGGGGAGCGATGAAGTAGTGGATGTCACCAGGCTGGCGCAAATGGTTCGGGAGGGAAGGTTACGATTTATACTGGACAGCCCCGAGTTGGCCTGGAGAAAACCGGAGCTTGGGGCGTGGTTAAACGCTCACTGCCGGAAGCAGACCCACAGGCTATACGATTGCGGCAGCCTTGAGTGACCCTGTAAATGGGCGGTAGCCGTTTCAATGACGCTGAGGTTGCGCGTCCCTGTCTCCAATAAAACTAGTAGCTTCTGAGCACAGAGTTCAGCGGCGCTCACTCTCAGCGAAGTTCTCCAACAGTTCGAGAATGACTCCCAGCGTGGCGACGCTATCCACATAAGTATAGCGCCCGCCGGTGTAATCCCCTTGCTGCACAGCCTCAATCCCATGAGCGGCCAGATATTGCACCACCTGGTCAGTGTCCCTGACCATGAAGGCGATGTGATGGACACCTTCGCCCTTCTCGTCGAGAAATTCACGCCAGGTGCTGGGGCCGCCGATGGGCTCGATCAACTCCAGCGTAACCTGTCCCATGTCAAAGAATGCCAGTTTGGCACGGGCATCGGTCGGTTGACCACGGAAGCGCGTGTGTGCCACCTCTGGCGGGTCAGTCACGACAATCTGGGGCCTGGGTAGCCCCAGGATACGGCTGTAGGCCTCGGCTGAGCGTTCGATGTCGCGTACGACCAGTCCCACCTGGCAGATCACTCTGGTGCCCAATCCCTCGTTTCCCATTTTTCCCTCCATGCGTGCGCGATGTCAGAACATGCATTGTGAGTGGGTGGCTATTCAGCCCCCCGCAGGTTCCAACGCTGCCGTAAACTGAGCAGCAGGGCCACCCGTCATACCCCAACCTGCGAGAGGAGACAGGGAGGAAAGTATAACGCAAGCTCCCAGGAAGTCAACAGGTCTGCACAAGCTGCTTCCCCCATCCCCCGCGCAGTCCAGTGCACGGGTTTGTCATCGCGCAAGCGTGTGGTAAAATGTCCGCTCACAGCAGGGGAGTGCGAACGTCCAGGCGCCTCCCAACTGGTATCAGGGATGCTGCGAGCAATGAGGAATGCACCCGCAGTGCACACGCTGGCAGGGGGAGTGCTATTGCTCCTGGTCGGGGCGATGCTGCTCAGACCGTATCTTGGTTCACGACTGGCTAACCTGCCTACCGCTCCTGTGCAGACGCTGACTCACACACCCCCGGCTCGCCCTGTGGTTGTGACCACCCGTGCCAAGCCAACTGCGTTTTCGCCTCTGCAGGAACCCGTTCAGACGCCGTGGCCTACTGTGTCCCCCACGCCAGCACCGGCCATCCCCACCCGCATTGTGATTCCGGCGATAGGGGTTGATGCCCCTGTCGTGCCGGTATCGGTAACTGTCACCATCGTAGAGGGGCAGGAATACACCACCTGGGCAGTGCCGGATATGTATGCCGCCGGATGGCACAACACGTCAGCTCCGCCTGGCGTGCCCGGCAACACCGTCCTGAACGGTCATAATACCACGTATGGCGAGGTCTTTCGTGATCTGTACCGGCTAAAGGAAGGTGATTCCATAACCGTTTATGCGGGAGAGTCTCCCTACACCTATACGGTGAGCAGTGTGCTCATACTGCCGGAGGCCGGGCAGCCGATAGAAGTACGTCTCCAGAATGCGCGGTACATCCTGCCCACCGAGGATGAACGTTTAACACTCGTCACCTGTCATCCCTACGGGAGCCTGCGTTACCGGCTGTTGATCATCGCTCTCCCTGACGGTGCTGATAGGGGAGGGAAAGGGGAGCCTTAGGTCTGGAGATGATACATTACACTACGTCGTTTGAACCCGAGCGAGAGAGGCTTACGATGAGGGGTAAACGCCCGTGACCGAACCAAACCATCCCATTGATATCCCACCCAGTTGGGAAAGGATCACTGTCTCCGCGCTCAGCGGGACACTGCTGATTGTTGGAGCGGCGGATACAGGCAAATCCACGTTTGCCCGCTACCTGTACGGCCGTCTGTGCGAGTACCACGAACGCGTGGCTTTTATAGACGGCGACGTGGGGCAGGCTACACTGGGTCCACCGACGACAATGACACTGGTTTTGAACGAGCCCGGGCAATGCGTCTTCCCTCCTGCCGGACCGCGTTTCCGCGCCTTTGTGGGGTCTGTCTCGCCACGTGCGCATATGATTCCTCTCCTCCTTGGCGCTCATCGGCTGGTGCAGAAGGCGCGCGATATGGGGGCCACCGCCATCGTGTTCGACACGACAGGGCTGGTAGACCCGGCCTACGGGGGATGTGAGCTGAAATGGGCCAAGGTAGACCTGCTGCGTCCCAGTGTGGTGTTCGGCCTTCAGCGCCGGAGTGAACTGGAGTATCTCCTGCTTCCTCTGCGGCTCAGCCGCCGTGTCCGGGTCATTGACCTGCCGGTGTCCCAAGCGGTACAGCGACGTGACGTGCCGACTCGTCAAGAGCATCGAGCCAACAGCTTCCGCCGCTATTTCGAGGGAGCTAAGGCTGTGGAACTTAACTGGCGTAACCTGGCCGTATTTCCGGTGCCCATATTCACACCGCTCAGGCTGGTCGCGCTTGAGGACAGTGCGGGTTTCACACTCGGGTTGGGTATCGTCATGACCAGCGACCGGGTGAGCGGCACCGTCTCACTGTATACCCCGCTTACCTCGCTGGAGGGGGTGAACGCGCTCAGACTGGGGAACATCACCATAGACCCTCACACGTTCCGCGACACACGCCTGCTGTGAGGGCATCGCTCGGGGCAGCCACAGGAGGAGCAATCGGGGGAGTGCGGGGGGACGTCATCCCCCCGCATTCCGTACCGGTTCACCTAACTCCTGCGCAGACGACGTACCACGATCAAGAGGAACACCAGCCCGCAGGCTATCAGCCCGGTCTCGAAGGCACCGATGCCCGTAGCCGGAACCTTTTCCTTTTTCGCAGAGGTAGCAGGGGTAGGTGTGACACGCCTGGTGGGCGTGGGGCTGGGGGCAGGTTGTTGTGCGCTGGCCAGTTCTGCCGGTGGGGTTGGTGTCTCCGTGACCTCGGCAACCATCTGGGGGGTGGGAGTGTAGGTGTCGGTCGGCCTGGGAGTATCGGTTGGAGGGGCCGGAGTGAAGGTGGGCGTCACCGGCCCTGCTGCTCCTGGCACTGTGCCAGTCATAGCAGCGGCAGCGGCGATGATGGCCTCATTAGTCAACCGGATGGCCTCGTTAGTTAGCTCGATGTCGTGGTTCAATGCCGCCCGGTCAGCGGCCATTTTAGGCCCCAGCCACAACACGTATACTCCCCCACAGAGGCCGGCTAACACGATAATCCCGGCCATGATTCCCACGAGAATCTTGAAGGTGCGGTCACTCCTCTCCGCAGCCGCAGCCTCCTCTTCCAGCTCTTCTTCCTCATAAAGGTCCAGGTCTGCCATCTCGCCTCCTTGACGTTAGGATAAGTTGTCTGGGCTCCCCGCCACTCGCCCGTGCTGGTCAACGCAGCACAGAGCTGCCCCCTGCCTCGATAATGTGAGATGAATCGTCACAGAAAACGCAATGTATGATTAACGCACCTTCGGGCGCTATGTTTCCCACTGCGGGAGAGTGAAGTGGAACAGTTAACGCAACACTTCAAGATTGACCAGGGGTACGAAGACCGGCCCCTCCCCGTCCAGCGCCACTTCTGCCCCGTGTACTAGGGCTCCCGTGTCCAGTGCGCGGGGCTGAGGGGGGAGCGCCACGACCGTTCCCACAGCCCCCATATACGGCGCTCGCACAAGGCGCACTTTTGCCCCAACTTCCAGGGGGGTACCCGTCTGTCTTTGAGGCAGGGGAGCCCTGGTGGCCGGCACAGGAATAATGACTTCAGGACGTATGACCGGCCAGCGGGGCCGGACGCGCACACTGATCGCCGCTTCCCGCCCATCGTTCGTTTTCAAAAGCCGGAATGCCGGCTCGGACATAGCAGTCGCTCCGATGCCTTCGATGGCGATGACGGGGATGGGCGATTGTTGCACCTTGGGCACCAGTTCGGGTGCAAGCCCGCCGATCACCAGGCCGCGGACGTTGAACGTCACCGCCTGTTCCAGGACGGCCTCGTTCATCCCTGCCCCGCCGACAAGGATCAGCCCGTGACATGAGAGGTCCACAGTGTGGGCACGCAAAGGTTCATCGTTTCGCTCTGTGACACACTTCAACACTCCCCAGGCTTCGTAGTGGGGCGCTCCACCTCCCCCCCACACTCCCTGGATGAGGGCGGCAGTGGTTTCGACCGCCAGGCCGTATTGTGGAACAACCTGAGTCACCGTGCCCGGAATGTAGGCCTGCAGCTCGAACGGCACAGGCGGGGTTTCGATGATGACACGTCCTCTGGTGATCAGTTTCACCTTACCAGCTACCGGCGCTTCCACAGTGCGGAAGCCCCGCTTCGCTATGGACTGCCCCTGCTCAACGGTGTCGCCGGGCTGGACGCGCAGGTATTTCTTCAAACGGGCGAGAGGGACATCGAGCAGGTGTGCCACCGGGACAATAGAGGGTGAGCCTGGCAGTTCGGCACGGGCAACGACCTGCAGGGGTTCCACGTGCTCGCCCTGACGTACCAGCACTTCACCAGGGGCAGGCAGTACCCGCTCGCGTCGCACCAGGGTTAATGGGGTGACGTAGATCTCAGCCGGGTAATACATCTTCACCCTCCGACATCCCAGAGCCACTGACGTAACTGCGCGTGGCGTAGCTCCGGCTGGCGCGGCAGCCGCAGCGGACGCCCACGTGCGTCAATGATCAGCCCGGCCAATCCTCCACTGACGCGCCGTTTGCCAGACTTGCCTGGTCCCCCCAACCCGACATCAAAGTTGCGCTCAGGGCGTAGGGTCAACACAGCTTCCTGGCCTGGTAACAAGGGCAACACCTCCAGGTCCCCGTAATGCACGTCCACGTCGTAATTGCTGCCGTCGTCATAGGCCACGTTGACCCGCAGGACCAGGTCGCCACGGCGCGCCTGCCCTACGGGAACGATGAGCGTGGCCAGGTTGACCAGCGCCCCGCTGTCCAGAACCTCGACCATGGCTAGAGGTTTGATAGTAGCCACCTTGCCCAGCGCCGGTATCATACCGTGTACATCCAGCACCAATGTGGCGATCCCTATCGGCTCCAGAGCGTCCAGAATCATCAGTACGACATGGCCAGGCCTGGGAGCGTGGGTAAGAGCTCCCCCCGAGAGCACAATCGTCTCGCACAGCGGCATCAGATGAGGGTACGGTTGAGCCTCCCCGGTACGCCATCCAGGACGGGCAAGTTCCATAGCAGCACGGATCGCTTCCCGGATAACCGCCTGTTCCACCCACAGCTCGCGCGTTTCCTGGTAAATGCTGGCCGGGTGCATTTCCTTGTTGGCCAGGATACCGAAGACCTCTTTCCCGCTGATGGAAGCGGGGATCCAGCGCGTAATAGCCTCCTCGCCCTTCCTTTCGAGCAGCTCTTTGCCCCCAAAGGCACTGCCCACCCCTCCGTGGATAGTTAGAAACGGGAGGCCACCAAATACCGCGACCACCGTAGTGTTAGCCGCTCCTACGTCTATACCTAAAACTCCCCGCGTGGGATCGCCCAGATGCCAGAGATAGTGGATCACCCGGCTGAAAGCGCTGGCAGTGGGGGTCAGCGGGGTCGAGCACCACCCGCTTACCGTTTCAATCCCGGGCATCAGCCCCATTTTCTTCTGGATGTAGAGCGCGTCAAGCTCGGCCTGAGCACTGAACGGGTTTTCTACCGTCAACGCTGGACGGACATTGTCCGCGACACGCAATTCTGCCTGACCCTTGACAGCTTTCGCAACCTGTCGGCGCAGCCGGGAATTGCCCGCGTAGAGCAGTTGTGGCCGTACCCCAGGGTCCATCAAGGAGCAGGCAAGCGTCACCGTGTTCACCAGTTCCAATACTGGCGCCGAGGCCCCACCCTCCGTACCTCCAGCAAGACATACAACATCAGGAGTGGTCTCCAGGATCGTGCGGATAATGTTTTCCTCGTTAACGCTCTCGCTGCTGTCCCGGCAGATAACGGCTTTGACCAACGAGTAGGTTCCGGCAGCCGCACGCTGGATGCTGGCCAGGCTAAGGTCGCGCACCAGGCCACCCAGAACGACCTCGAGTGGCTGGCTGGCGCTGGCGGTCGCGGCAAATATATCCACCCCCCGCCGGCCCGATAGCTCAGGGAGAATGATGTCGCCGTCGGCCTCGAAGAAGCGCCGCCCGGTCACCTCCTCGATCTGCTCGGCGGCGTGCCTGATCCCCTCCGATACATCAGCCCAGGGGTATTCCGTCGTGGTCAGCGCTTCGCCATGGGCCACGAAGCGGTACCTGCCAGCTACCTGCTCCAGAAGCACGGCTCTGGTGATCACTGTGCCGCAGTCAGCCAGGAGGATCGAACCGATCGGTTGTTCTTCCGCCATCGTTGTCTCTTACCATCCCAGATACGGGGAGATGAAAAGCCAGAGCTTGTCCGCCGCCTCCACGAGGTAGCGGATGCGGCCGATTAACGCCGAAAGGGAGGCGGTCAAAGCGCCGGCAAAGGCGGCTCCAAACGCAAAGAGCAGGAATAACTGTCCTGTTGCTCTGAGTGTTTTAGCGATGCGCTCCCGCATGCCGGGGGGTTCTTGCCGAGCTTGCCCGGTGCGGAACGTGAAAGTCAGCAATGCTAATATAGTGCCCGCTACCACCAGCAAGCCATCCAGTGGGCCCAGCGTTCTGAGGGCCTGTCCCGTCGCGCCGATCTGCGGGACAAGTGTGCCTACCAGGGCTCCACCAACCGCCACAGCGGTGCCGACACCGAGCAGATAGGCAAGCGGGAACCTCCCCACGTAGGCATACCGGGGGAAGCCTTTGAAAAGCAGCATAATACCCAATACCAGGGGAAACAAGACAGCCCTTGCCTCGTTGGAAAGCGGATTGGCAAAGATTTTCGCCAGCGCCATTTTGTACACGACGTCATGGAGCGCTATACCCAGGGAATAGCCAACCAGGACGCCGATAAATAGGTACAGCGCCAGCCTGTAGAAGGAATTATCCCCTACCAGATAGGTGAAGATTGCCAGTGTCAGCACAACACCGATGACCAGGCCGGCTATTTCCATAGTCTCTCCTTGGATCGCGGGAAGCGGGATACGAACGCACGATCAGGTTACAAGGCGCAGCACTATGTTTCCCTTGCTCCTCGCCTCTGGTCTCTGCTTCTAGCCTCTTTTCCGGCCCAGGCCGGAAGGCGCATAGACAAGCGTGCCGATGAGTAGCAGAGCGATAATCGCCAGATGACCAACAGCCAGCGCGTCCAGCCGTTCGGTAGCCTGTCCACGCATTCCCAGCAGCTCTTCACTTTCGTAAGCCGCCGCCCCATTCAGGCCGTACAGCGCCGCGCGTAGTGTTCCTGCCCCTACGTACGGAGCGGCAGCGGACTCAAGCGCAGCACTCAGTCCTGCCACTATGGTGAGCGTTCCATGGTGCGCTCTGGTTTGCTCGATCCACCAGCGCAGCGAGGCTGGGCGAGCGGTCAACAGAAGCACTACACCAGGCGTACCCCCGACTTGACCGACCAGTTGTGCAATTCCCGTTGCCCCGGACGGCCGATACTCCAGAAGGGTGTACTGAGCAGTGGGCGCGCCAAGGTCGAGTAACAGACTCTCCGCTATTAACTTGCCCTCCGGCTGGGTACTGACAATATGGATGTGTACCCCTTGTCGGAGAAGATGCCGTAATAGCGGCTCTGCGACCAGGTTCATCTCGTCTGCCTCTGTAGCTCCGTATTCAAAAGCCACCAGCACTCTCTCGGTCGTGTTCAGGCCTTGGATGAAGTTGTAAACGCCTCTGGCCGGAGCGGTTTCGACATGTACTGGCAGGGAGAACCCCTCCAGTAGCCGTGGGGCAAGCAGCGTTCCCAGGACGGCGACAATCAGCACAATGGTGACCAGGCCTCCCTGGATACGCGCACCGAGGGCGCTACCCCGCTTGCGTACCTCTGGCTGGGGCACTTCTATCGGCTGAGTGAGCAAGCGCTGCAGCAATTGAGCGCGAGCCAGGGTTGCTTCTTTTATCTCGGCCTCCGGTAAGCGCCTGGAAACAGCCGGGGCTTCAAGCTTGAGAGCTGGGCTGAGGACATTGCTCAGCCCAGCCAGCAATCCCTCCGTTTCCACCGGCTCTTTGCCTCGAACTGCTGGGCGCGGGCGCAACGCCTCAAGCCAGGGTGGGATCTCTGCACGGGCCAGCTCTATGACCTCACCTGTCTCGAGTACAGGTGGCACGGTTGCTTTAGCGATCGGCTCCTTGCCCAGCTCGGCCAGCCAGTCGGGTATCTCTGGCACCGTCTCTTCGGCAGGTAACTCCAGCAGTGGAGGCACTATCGGCGGTGTAAATGGCGCTTTCGGAATCTCCGACGGCCTGACTTCGCGCAGCCAATCGGGAAGTTCAGCAGTGGGCGCGGCCTCCTCGGGGGCAACTCCACGCAGCCAATCGGGAAGTTCAGCAGAGGGCGCGGCCTCCTCGGGGGCAACTCCACGCAGCCAATCGGGAAGTTCAGCAGTGGGCGCGGCCTCCTCAGGAGCAGCCCCGCGCAGCCAGTCGGGAAGTTCAGCGG
>JAOAAG010000081.1 GCA_026418995.1 Anaerolineae bacterium | reverse complement strand
TGGGCCCGCTCACTCTGCTCGGTGCTACTGTGGATCGAGAGGTGGCCGCTCCGGGCGACGGGGTGCTGGTTACCCTGCTCTGGGGGGTCCGGGAGAAGCCTGGCGAGGAGCTGAGGGCACGCCTGACCTTGGTGGATGGCGGGGGCAGGGAAGTGGCGAGCTTTCTTGTCCCACCCACGGCTTCGTGGCACTCGACGCTGGGGTGGGGGGAGGGCGAGGTATGGCGGGGGCAGCCCTTTGTGCGCCTGCCGGCATTTCTGAGGGGCGGGGAGTACCGGTGGGGGATGAGGCTGGAGCCTGGGGGGTGGTGGACGGAGTTGCCTGGCGTGCTGCGTGTGGAGGAGCCGGAGCGGGTGTTTGAGGGGTGGGGGGTAGGGATAGCGAGCGGGGTCACGCTGGGGGGCTGGGCGACGCTGGTGGGCGGGGATGTGGAGGTAGAGGGCGGTGAGCTGGTGGGGAGGCTGGAGTGGCGAGCGGAGGGGACAGGGGAGGGGTCGTACCACGTGTTTGTGCACCTGGTGGATGGGGAGGGGCGGTTGGTGAGGCAGTCGGATGGGGTACCTGGGGGGTGGAGGCGGCCGACGACGGGGTGGGTCGCGGGGGAGTATGTGCTGGATGAGCATCGGTTGAGCGTGGAGGGGTTGCCGGCGGGCGAGTATCGGGTGGTGGTGGGGTTATACCGGCCCGGGGGAGAGCGGTTGCGAGCCACCGATGGCACGGATGCTATCGTGCTCACTACCGTCAGCCTGCCTTAAATTCTGGCGTTGAGACTCAACCCAGGTGTATAAGGAAATTGAACCCATAGCGCTGTGCCTTCTGGCAAGTTAGCTGCGATGCAGGACAGATCCGCCGGAGGCAAATGCTCCCGCTTCGTCCGTGGAGCTACCTGTACGGTACGCTTTCTCGCTGGCATTCGACTCCAGGGGCGGCGTCCCCCAGCACGCTGTCCCTCAACTCGTATCATATCCTCGTAACTCTGCCAGGAGGTGCTGACCGCTGTCCCAGGCCCAGACTTATTGCGCCCCTTTTGACGCCCCTGGCCGACTTATGACACGGATCGCTTCATGCCGGGCGAGCAAAATCGCCGTCAACTCGTTCAACCCTGCCCTCGGCCTACATTCTTAGCTTTGCTCACTTATTGCGGAATCCTGATCCTGACAGCACTTGCCTTTCCGTCTATCAGGGTGTAGAATGACCCAGCTATGAACACAGAGCGATTACTCGCGCGTTTCCGCGATCCCGAAGCAGCCCATGCGGTAGCCACGGCCATTCAGCAGCGCTCGACCCGTTGTGTGCGCCTGATGGAGTTCTGTGGCGGGCATACGCACGCCATTTTACGCTTCGGTATCCCGGCCTTGCTCCCTCCAACGAT
This sequence comes from Anaerolineae bacterium, assembly GCA_026418995.1. GTDB lineage: Bacteria > Chloroflexota > Anaerolineae > B4-G1 > B4-G1 > JAOAAG01. The sequence goes on along the minus strand of JAOAAG010000081.1, from coordinate 2,961 downwards.
CGAGCTGCGTTCCGGCCCCGGGTGCCCGGTGTGTGTCACGTCTGCTGCTGACCTGGATTACGTGCTCGCTCTGACCAGGATGCCCGGGGTGATTCTCACCACGTTCGGAGATATGATGCGTGTGCCGGGAAGCGTAGGCCTGCCTCACCATGCCACCACGCTGGCCCAGGCAAAGGCCCAAGGCGCGGATGTACGGGTGGTTTACTCGCCGCTGGACGCTCTGCGTATCGCACGTGAGAACCCCACCAGGCCGGTCGTCTTTCTGGGAGTGGGCTTCGAGACTACCGCGCCGATGGTAGCTATGGCGGTGCTGGAAGCGCAGGAGGAGAAGGTGGCAAATTTCAGCGTGTTCAGCGCCCACAAGCTGACGCCACCGGCTACACGGGCCATCCTGGACGCGGGAGAGATAGCCCTGGATGGTATCATCGGCCCCGGCCACGTTACTACAGTCATCGGCGCCGATGCCTGGCGTTTCTTGCCCGAAGCGTACGGTGTCCCGGTGGCTATTGCTGGCTTCGAGCCACTGGATATTCTGCGGGCTATCCTGGCGCTGGTCGAGATGATTGAGGATGGAGTGCCCCGCGTGGCTAACGTGTATCCTCGCAGTGTGAAGAACGAGGGCAATGCCGTGGCAAAACGAACCCTGGAGCAGGTCTTCACAGTAACTGATGCTGTGTGGCGCGGCTTCGGGACGGTGCCGGCCAGCGGTCTGCGGTTAAGGGAGGACTATGCCCACTTTGATGCCGTTCGTCTCTTTCCGATAGAAGTAACATCTGCGCGTGAGCCGCCTGGTTGTCGCTGTGGAGAGGTGCTGCGCGGCGTGTTGATGCCCGCTGAATGCGCGCTTTTCGCCACCGTCTGCACGCCGCAAACCCCGGTGGGCCCCTGCATGGTCAGCGCCGAGGGAGCGTGCGCAGCGCACTACATGTACGGCCCGCGCCAACCGGTGGATACTGATGCGAAATCGAATCTTGAGGCAAGCCGATGAAGCTCTCTAAACGGGGTGAGTACGGATTACGTGCGCTTCAAGACCTGGCAGCGCATTATGGGAGTGGCCCGACGCCTAACAAGGAACTGGCGGAAAGGAACGGGATACCTCCCAAGTTTCTGGAGCAGATTATGCTGACACTAAAACGCGGCCGCATCGTACACAGCCTGAAGGGGCCGCAGGGAGGATACTCCCTGGCCCGGCCGCCCGACCAGATTAGCCTGGCGGAGGTCATTCGCCTGCTGGATGGGCCGCTGGCTCCGATTTCTTGTGTCAGCGAGACCGCCTTCCAGCCGTGTGGCTGCCCGGATATGAACGCCTGCGGTCTGCGCAGAGTGATGAAAAGGGTGCGCGACGTAGTGGCCGAGATGATGGAGCACACCACACTGGCTGACTTGCTCCCGGGGGAGGCAGGTAGGCCGCCGGATGTGGATGCTACCCTCACCGTGGGACACGACGAGCGCACCCGCGCGACTTCCAGTTAGACCATCCTTAATAGTTCCTGCTCACCAGCGGCAGGTAGATATACCTCACCTCATCCATCTCCAACAGTAAGCGATAACCCGCCACATTCGCGCAGCCGAACGCAAGATTCCCATCCTCCGGTTGTACACACAGGTAGTACCTCCCGACAGCAGTGGGCGTCCAGGAGAGACGTTCACTGCCGGTAATGTGTAAGGCAGCCCCTCTGGAGTCGTACAATTCCATACGCACCGGCGGGCCGGTGACCACTGCGGTAAAGGTAATCGGGCGTCCGGATGCCACATGGACCGGCAGTACCTCAAACCAGACGAAGTCTTTGTCGGCAGCGTAGTGTCGCGGGTCGCTATCGAATGAGTGGACCTGTATAACGCCGGGCCGGATCGGCTTCGCCTGTGTCCAGGTATCGTCTACCTCATACTCGTCGGGGCAGGTATGCGTGATAACCCCCATAGGTGAGAACCTGACCTGGGGAGCTGCGTTGCCTGGCGGCGATACACCGATGGTGTTGCGAGCCATATACGCTTGAGAGCCAGCATTTCGCACCACCAGGGGCAAGTGGATGTAGAACAGCCTCCTCTCCTGGAGGGAGATGGTGTAGTCCGTGTTGCAGCCGACCAGGCCCGCGCGGTTGGTCACGCGGATGTAGTATGTATCGTCGGTGGGTGCGGTCCACACGATGCGGGCGGAGTAATCGTCGGCATCTTCATAGTCATCGTTGGCCACCAGGATGTTATGTCCTCCGTTGCTGAAGAGGGCAAGGAAGGTATCCGCCCGCCGCCCCCAGGAGGATACGGTGATCGTGTAGATAGTACGAGCCTGGGCTGAGAAGGCAAACCAGTCCACCGGATCATCGCAAAAGTCCCGGTTGAGTGCCTCACCTACTTTGATGGTGAAGGCGCGGGCTGGCGAGTCATTGTCCTCGGAGGTGTCGGCTGGACAGGTGCACGGAGGAACAGGGGACTCGGCCACATCTCCGAAGTTTACCTCATAATCGTTGCCAAGCAGCACTTCCACTTCCACTTCGTTGGGCGTGGTGGAGACGTAACCGGGTGGGTCAATCTCAGCGACCTGATGCGTCCCCTCGGTGGTCACAGAGAAGGCATATCTGCCATCCAGGTCGGTAGTAGTCGTTAAGACTCCATCCAGGACGATCACCACATCCGCGATACCGCCCTCGCCGTCGTCCTGAACACCGTTCGTGTTGGCATCCTCGAACACGGTACCGAAGATCGTTGCAAACGCCGGTGTCGGCGTGCCGATGGGCGTCGGCGTGGCCGAGGGCGTGCTGGTGGCTGTCGGCGTGGCCGAGGGCGTGCCGGTCGGCGTTGGAGTAGCCGAGGGCGTGCCGGTCGGCGTGGCCGTGGGCGTGCCGGTGGCTGTCGGCGTGGCCGTGGGCGTGCTGGTGGCTGTCGGCGTGGCCGTGGGCGTGCTGGTGGCTGTCGGCGTGGCCGTGGGCGTGCTGGTGGCTGTCGGCGTGGCCGTGGGTGTGC
>JAOAAG010000073.1 GCA_026418995.1 Anaerolineae bacterium | reverse complement strand
ATGTGTATAAGAGACAGGTACTGGGCGGGTGGGGTAGATGGGCCAATGCCTCCTCCAGGTCCTCCCGTGTGACGGGTTTCGGCAGGTAATCGGAGGCGCCCAGATGGAGTCCCACGCGGTGCATGCTGGGCAGTGGGCAGGTGATCAGGGGGACTTCAGGAGGGAGGCATAGCTCCTGCTCTAGGTCACGCTGACGATTGGCCTGACTTCCGTCTGCGATCACTGCAGCGGGGTACCACTCGTGGGCTGCTGTTTGGATCTGCGCCGTGCTCGTGACAAGTTGAAAACGGCAGTCGTGGATATAGCGTTCGAGGAGCGAGATGATCCGCTCGTCGTCATGCAGAACGAGTACCAGGGGACGAGTGTCAGGGATACGCGCTGGCGGGGTAGAGACGACCTGGGCATACTGAGGTGGCGTGCCAGTGACAGGCAGGGGCAGAGTGAAATGGACCGCGGTGCCACGCCCCAGCTCGCTCTCAATCCACATCCGGCCCCCGTGCATTTCCACAAAGCGCTTGCTGACGGCCAGCCCCAGGCCGCTGCCCTCACGAGCCTGGTTATCATCGAGCTGACTGAAGGCCTCGAAGGCCCTGGCGATCCGTTCCGGGGAGATACCACGTCCGCTGTCCTCCACAGTGACTTGTACCTCGCTCTCTTCCACGCGTACGCGTATCTCAATCCCACCGGTGTCGGTGAAACGTGTGGCGTTGGTGAGCAAGTTCAGCAGCACTTGCCGGATGCGCGTACGGTCCAACGGCAGCAGGGGGAGGCTGTTGGGCAAATCCAGTTCGAGTTTCAGCCCGCGTGCCTCTGCCAGGCCGCGCACCATCTCGGTTGCTTCCTGTATCACCTGACGCAGGTCCGTGTCCTCCTTCACCAGTGGCATACGTCCTGCCTCTATGCGCGAGAGGTCAAGCACGTCGTCAATCAGATCGGAGAGATGGCAGGCGCTCCGGTAGATAGCCATGATATCCCCGCGGTACTCCTTGGGAAGCGGCACCCCGCCGTAACTCTCTGGCGCGGTGACGATCATCTCACTGAAGCCCGTGATAAGGTTTAACGGGGTGCGCAGCTCGTGACTGACGTTGGCAACGAACTCGGATTTGAAACGGTAGGCTTTTTCGGCTGCTTCCTGGGCCAGCATCAGGGCCTCGTTGGTGCGCTCCAGGCGCACGTAGGCTTCGTCTAGGCTCTTCAGGACACGTTTGACTTCGGCCCGGCGCTGGCGGGCCTCTTCGGCGTTCTTATGAGCTTCGCGGGCCATGCTGAGGGCCCACGAGAGCGCCGCGAATAGTCGCCGCGAGCTGAGCCACGAGGTCAACGCGGTAAGTGCGAGGAACGACAGGGGCCCGAGGGATTGAACCAGCCAGCTATGCCAGTCCCCCTCGTAACTGAGGCGCATAAGCACGGCGCCGATAAGGGCCATGGCCCATCCCAACTGAGGGCTGCCCAGCAGGGACGCGACCGGCACGAGCAGAGCGTAGAGGTAGAGCACCGCTGGAGTACGGAAGATCAGGACAATGATGGTGACTGCCACGGTGAGGGAGCCGAGGTAGACCGCCACGGCAAGGTGCAGATGTCGCCGCGCAAGCCGATGGGCAAGCAGCACGCCCAGCAGTGTCTGAACAAACACCGTTATTGCGAGCGTGTGATTGGTCTTGAACAGCAGGACGAAGGCCGTCCAGGCCCATGCCGCGACTCCTGTGAAGACCAGGATGGCATTCAGCGATTCTCTGACCAGGTCTGCGAGGAGTAGGTCTGTCTCTATATCCCTTCTACGCCTGTACTTGCTGCCCCTCATGCCCCATCACCATTCATCTGCCCAGTCGTCAGGAGGGCTCATCACCAGTATCTCTTTTCCATCGTCCAGCCGCACCCGGCGCCCGACTGTCTGCTCAAACTCCATAATGGCCTCTGCTGACTGTCCAGAGCGGCTGAGGAGTGCAAAGTCTTCTGGTGTAAAACCGGGTGTGTCTGGTGTATCCGGTAGGGTGAGGATATGTTTGAAAAACAGGTCTTTCGCACGTACCAGGTCGCGCGGCAGGCGGATGCCTTCACGACGGTTACACTCCAGGCAGCTCAGAATCTCCAGCTTAGCCTCGGCTGGGCTGAGGGTGTTGAGGGGGTATTGCTCAGCCCAGAAGTTTACAAATTCCCGGCGTGCCTGCTCTGGTGTGCGCTGAGGATAAACGACGATGTCTTTGATCGAGCCTTCCCAGGGAGGGTTATAGTCAACCAGGAAGCCCATGCCCTGTACTTTGGTATGCTTTCTGTCGGAATACCAGAAGAGCAGGATGATACCCTGTGACTTATCCGCGTACATATAGGCTGTGTAGAACGCGGATGGCTCCCTGGTTTTCTCTACATAGGCGATGTTGATCCCGGCGGCCTTTAGCCAGGCCAGGGCTCGCTCCAGTTCCATCCCGGAGAGACGGTGTTTCTGCACCAGTTCAAGCAGAGCTGGCAGGTGGCTCTGGACTTTAAGCCAGACAGGTACGACCTCGTCCAGGCGCTTTTGTACTGTGGACGGAGCGGTCTGACAGGCGCTCAAGAACACTGGCAGAAAATCGGCTGCTTTGAGCCCCTTGAATACTGCGTTCAGGTCTGCTCTGAGCGCTTTCTCTTCCTTCCGGGCCAGGGCCTCGTTACCCAATAACCCGTCCAGGCGTGGGCGAAGCAGCGCCAGTGGTGAAAAACTGGAGAGCGTATGTTCTGGTTTCTTCTCTTTACGCGATTTGCTCATCTTGTAGTAGACCTATTCAAGAATACCCTCGGCATAGCGCATCAGCAAGTCCCTGCGCTGAGGGTCAGTTTGTTTTGCCTCCAGGTACCTGAGCAGCAGCTCGCGGTCACTCATCTCCGCTGGGGTCAGAGAGCCGAGGCGCACGCGGGTGGTGCGCTCCACATCCCGATTGATCGCGCCGATGAAGTGAGCGCCGGCCTCAGTGAGCATGGCGCGCACCTCCCGATCGCGTACTTGCAGCTCCTGCTCGGGCCTGAGTTTGATGTGCAGGCGCACGATGGCCCCTTGGAGTTTGTGAGCCGCAATTGCCGCCTTGATCGCGGCCACAGGATCGGTGGCCTGACGTACGTCAGCCCTGACGGTCACAAAAGGCCGGGCCTGCAATGGAACGAACTGCCACGTTGTAGCGCCACGGGCCAGTTCCACCAGGCAGAATCCCTTGAGCTGCCCTTCCTCGCCGAAGTCAATGCGTTCCGGGCTGCCAGAGTAGACGATAGGAGGATACCCGCCCTCGTTCAGGCTCTGGTGCTGGTGGATGTGTCCCAGGGCAGCATAGTCCCAGACCGGGTCAGCCAGCGCGGATTTGAGGATCACCGCGTCCCTGCCGATCATGACACTGCGCTCGGAGCCGTAGGTAGCGCCCGAGACGCTGAGGTGAGCCGCCAGCACCGCCGGTATGGAGGGGTCCAGTTGCGCGGCCAGTGCGTGGATATTGTCGGTGACGACGGCTTGCAGCGCCCGATCCAGTTGTTCGATAGAGAGGCCCCTGTACTGGTCGTGGGCAAGGAGCCGCTGAACGGACGGGTAGGGTACCGTGGCCACCTGGAACGGGCCGTGGCGTGTCTCCAGGCGGTGTACCTCTTCCCTCCATCCCACTACAACATTGGGCACATCCAGGGTGCGGAAGATTTCTATGCTGGAGGCCTGCTGGATCATGCCCGGCAGGTCGTGATTGCCCACCAGCAGGAGTACAGGGATGCCTGCATCGGCCAGCCTTTTGACGCGGCGTGCGAAGGCGCGCTGATAGGTGGGGGTAGGAGTACGGGTCTTGAAGGCATCGCCGGCGAAGATCACTGCGTCAGCTTCATGAGCCAGCGCGTACTCGATGAGCTCGTCGAAGCGGCGCAGGAAGTCAAGCACGCGTTCGTTGACACCTGTGGTCGGATCGAGCCGCCCGTAACTTTCGATGCCGATGTGTAAGTCGGCAAAGTGGATGAGGCGGATCCTGTTCACGGATCAATCCTCGTCGTTCCCGATGATCACGCGGCGTGTGCGGCCGGCTGCCTCGGGCGGGCCGATGTAGCCCTTCGCCTCCAACAGTTGCATCAGGCGTGCAGCGCGCGGGTGGCCGATACGTAAGCGTCTTTGCAGGAGCGAGGCGGAGGCGGTGCCCACTTCCTTGATGATGGCGATCGCTTCCGGCAGCAGCTCGTCCTCCTCGTCCTCCAGGGGCGGGGCAGGAC
>JAOAAG010000057.1 GCA_026418995.1 Anaerolineae bacterium | reverse complement strand
GCCAAAGAGGCGCTTGATGGCCCGCGTCTCGATTACATCGCTGATCGGGGTACTGCTGCCGTGGGCGTTGATGTAGTCCACCTCGTTCGGCTCCACTCCCGCGTCCTCCAGCGCCCATTTCATAGCCCGGAAGGCTCCCATCCCCTCCGGGTCGGGCTGTGCCACGTGGAAGGCGTCGGATGAGGAGGAATGGCCGAGCACCTCGGCGCGGATGCGAGCGCCACGGGCCAGGGCATGCTCCAGTGCCTCCAGCACCAGGACAGCACAACCCTCGCTGTAGACAAAGCCATCGCGCCCGGCGTCGAAGGGGCGGCTGGCCTTTTCCGGCTCCTCGTTACGGGTGGAAAGCGCCCGCATCGCACAGAATCCCACGAATGGAGCGAAGTGGATCAGCGCATCCACCCCTCCGCAGATCATCACGTCAGCCACGCCCCGGCGGATGAATTCGGCGGCCTCACCGATGGCCTGGGTGCCGGTGGCACAGGCGGTGACCACCGTGCTGATCGGCCCCTTGGCTCCGCTCCAGCAACTGACATGGTGGGAGGGCATGTTAGCCAGCGTCGCTGTGATGACGAATGGACTAACCCGCTCCAGGCCCCGGGTGCGGTATGCATCTATCCCCTCAATGGCACGCTCGAAGCCCCCGATGCTGCTCCCGATCAGCACACCGACGCGCTCCTCATTGGGGAGAGGAAGGATCAGGCCAGCATCCGCCAGCGCCTCCTGAGCGGTCGCCACTGCCACCTGCGAACAGCGGGCTATCCGGCGGGCCTCCTTAAAGTCCATGTAGTTTTTGGGATCGAAGCCCTTTAGCTCGCCCGCGATACGCACGGGCAGGTCGGAGGCGTCGAACTGAGTGATGGGGCCGATGCCAGAGCGGCCGGCCAGCATCCCCTCCCAGGTTTCCTGGAGCGTCAGGCCCAGGGGGGTCATCGCTCCCATACCTGTGATGACTACCCGTCTACGCATGATCGTCTTCTGCTGCTGATGATACGCCATGGCGAATCGCTTCCACGATACCACCCAGGACAGCTTTACGGGCCTGTCCGATGGCATTCTTAATCGCGCGGGCGTTGGAGCGCCCGTGGCCGATGATGACTACACCGTTCACCCCCAGCAGCGGCCCTCCGCCGATCTCGAAAGGGTCCACGCGCCGTGCCACCCGTTTGAAGGCCGGCTTCGCGAGCAGCCCGCCCACCGCCGTAAGCGGGGAGCCTTTGATCTCAGCGCGGATCAGCTCGCTCAGCATCCTGGCTGTGGCCTCCAGGGACTTAATGAAGATGTTGCCGGTAAAGCCATCGCTAACGATCACGTCAGCCCGACAGGTCAGGGCCTCTTTCGGCTCGACATTCCCCACAAAGTTGAGGCCAGAGGAGGCCAGCAATCCGTAGCTCTCCTTTACCAGTGTGTTACCCTTGCCTGGCTCCTCGCCGTTGGAGAGAAGGGCGATGCGGGGACTGCTGCAGTTCAAGACGGCTCGTGCGTAGATGTCGCCCATCAGCGCGAACTGGAGCAGATACTCGGGGCGGGCGTCGGCGTTAGCTCCGATGTCGAGCGCGACGATGTGGCCGGACGGAAGGGGGATGATAGTGGCCAGGGCGGGCCTTTTCACCCCCCGAATGCGGCGCAAGGTGTAGAGTGTGGCTACGGCCAGCACACCACCGGTATTGCCGGCCGTGACATAGGCATCTGCCTGCCCGTCGCGTACCAGGCCCATCCCGATGTGCATCGAGGATTGGGGCTTCTCGCGGGCGGCCCACGCTGGCTCATCATCCATCTCGATCACTTCGGGGGCATGAACGATGTGCAGCTTCAGCCCAGCGGTATCTGTTTTGGCCAGCTCGCGCCGGATGGCCTCTTCCTGTCCCACCAGGATGATCTCATCGGGCCACTCGCGGGCCGCCTCGATCGCCCCGGCGACGTCGGGCACCGGGTAGTTGTCAGAACCCATCGCGTCAACAGCTATTCTCATACCATGTTCCTCCTTTGGCTCGGGTCACGCTCGATTCCGAAGTGAACGTTCACCTGGGGTCCGGCTTACCCACGCCCAGAGCAGCCCCCGCCTGGGCGAAAAGAGCAGTGCTAAAAGGAAAAGGGCGGTGCATACTAGCACGATCGCAGCGCCGGAGGCGATGTTGATGTAGTACGAGAGGTATAGCCCGGTGACACCGGAGGACGCCCCAATCAGTGCCGCCAGTGCCATCATCGTCGGCAGGCGCTTGCTCAGCAGATATGCAGTCGCCGCTGGCGTGACCAGCATGGCCACCATCAGCGCCACCCCAACCGCCTGGAGCGCTACGACGGTGGTGAGCGCGATCAACACCAGCAGCAGGTAATAGAGGAGCCCGGAGGGCAGCCGCAGCGTCACCGCCAGGATGGGATCGAAGGAGATAATCAGAAACTCCTTGTACAGCCCCAGGCTAGTCACCAGCACAACCCCGCCGAGGACTCCTGTCAGCCACAGGTCTCTCTCAGAGATACCCAATACATTGCCGAAGAGAAAATGGGCCAGGTCCACTGCATAGCTGCGCACGGTGGAGATCAGGGCAATGCCCAGCGCAAACATACCGGCGAAGATGATGCCGATGGCGGTGTCCTCGCGGACACGTGCCCGTTGGCTAACCACACCGATACCCAGCGCCGTCAGCACGGCCGTGCCCAGTGCCCACCAGAAGATCGCCCCCCGCTCCCCGCCGCTGAGCAGATAGCCCACCGCGACACCCGGCAGGATAGCGTGAGCCACCGCGTCGCCGAGGAAGGCCATGCCGCGCAAAACCACGTAGGTACCGCTCACCGCACACACGATCCCGACCATCGCGGCGGCCAGGAGTCCGCGCACCATAAAAGGATAGCTCAACGGGGCGAGCAAGAGGCCAGGCCATTGGTCCATTACGAGCACCCCGCGCAGCACGTATCACTCAGGACGAGCATCCCCTCCTCGGTCTGCACCATACGCAAGTGGCCTCCGTATGCTTCCTGCAGCAGCGGCGCGGTGAACACCTCAGCGGGACGGCCCATGCCTATCAGACGGCGGTTAAGCAGCATGACCTGGTCAAAGCGGGTCGCGGCCAAATTAAGATCGTGGGTCGCCACCATCACCGTCACCCGCCGCCGGCGCAGCTCATCTATGATGCGCAGCAGTTCCTCCTGCGCTGAGACGTCCAGGCCCGTCAGCGGCTCATCCATCAGCATCAGCTCTGCCTCCTGCGCCAGGGCGCGGGCGATGAACATACGCTGCCTTTCGCCTCCCGAGAGCTCCTCGATCTGGCGGTTGGCCAGCTCCACAAGCCCCACCGTCTCCAGGCAACGATAGACCTGTTCCCGATCGTAGCGCCCGGGGTAGCGCAGCAGTCCTATCTTACCAGCCCGTCCCATCATAACGACGTCGGCCACGGTGACGGGAAACGTCCAGTCCACCTGGTTTCCCTGCGGCACGTAGGCGACACAGATGTGTCCCCCTGCGTGGTGACCGGCTATCCTGACCTCTCCCTGCGCAGGCCTCAGCACGCCGGCGATTACTTTGAAAAGGGTGCTTTTCCCGGCTCCGTTCGGCCCCACGACAGCGAGGTGCTCGCCAGCGGAAAGGGAGAAAGTAACGTCTTCGAGTGCCAGATGGCCATTGTACGCTACCGTCACCCCGGCCACTTCCAGGATGGGCGCCTCAGCCTGGTGGTGGACATGGCGAGAACCGAGAGTAATCACCGGTGTCATAGCGCACCATCAAGGGAGCGACACCACCTCCGCGCCGTTCGTCGCGGCGCAGACATAGATATTGGGGGCGATGCCCGTGGCCGAGCGGTAGCACTCGGCGACGGAGGCAGCGAAGGCGTAGGCCGCCCCAGCACGGACAAGCGCCACGGCACAGCCACCGAACCCGGCGCCGGTCATACGGGCGCCGTAGCAGGTGGACTGCCGCAGCGCACACTGCACCATCTGGTTCAGCTCCCGGCTGGAGACTTCAAAATCGTCTCGCAGGCTGACGTGGCTTTCGTTCATCAGCCGCCCCATAGCGATAGCATCGCCCCGCCGCATCGCCTCGACCGCCCGGAGCGTGCGGGCATTCTCCGTAACCACGTGACGGGCACGGCGACGGGTCACTTCATCGAGTGTGTCGGCATGGGCCTCGAACATGTCCACACTCACGTCGCGCAGAGCTGGCACGCCAAAGAGACGGGCCGCTGCTTCACACTGAGCACGTCGCTCGTTGTAGGCAGAGCCGACCAGCCCTCGCCGCGTGGCCGTATCCAGCACCACCACCGCCGTATCCGGTGGGAGCGGTACCGCCTCCGTCTCCAGTGAGCGGCAGTCAATTAACAGGGCATGCCCCACTTTTCCCAGGGCGGAGATCATCTGGTCCATAATACCACAGTTGACACCGACCCACTCGTTCTCGGCCCGCTGTCCCAGCCTGGCCATCGTGGGCGGGTCCCACGGGAGGTCGGAAATCGCGGCAAAGAGGCGCGCCGTCGCCATCTCCAGCGCCGCAGATGAAGAAAGGCCAGCGCCGATGGGGATGTCACCTGCCATCACCCCTTCCCAGCCCCGCAGCTCGTGGCCCGCCTGTTGCAGGACCCAGGCAACGCCCTTAAGATACTCGTACCACTCGGAGCGCTTGTGGGCCGTGTTTTCTCTGACGCTGTCAAGCGCAAATTCCACCACCTGGCCGAAGTCCAGGGAATAGCACACGACCGAGCGGTCGTCCCGTGGCCGCGCTGCGATCCATACTGCCCGGTCAATCGCCATAGGCAAAACGAAACCGTCGTTATAATCGGTGTGCTCACCGATCAGGTTCACCCGCCCGGGCGCCCTGACGACGACCGCAGGGGCACGGCACGCGGTGTCCCTGCCAAAGCGGAGCTCAAATTCTTGAACTACTTTGCACTTGAGAGGATCGTCATAGTGTTGTGCTTGCATGTTCAGCTCCGGGTAGAATCAGCCCACCCTCCTGTCGGTTCAAACGTGGCCATAGACGGACTGTATGGTCAGATCTCCGCATCCGCACGTGACGTCCCAGCCGGCAGGAGAGCGGATGGTTAAGCATATCGGTAGTGTGTTTCTGAGAGCATGCGCAGCCTTTCTGCGGCCTGTTCTGCAGTGAGGTCACGCTGTGCCTCGGCGAGCATCTCGTAACCGACCATAAATTTTCTCACGGTCGCGGAACGCAGCAAAGGTGGGTAAAAGTGAGCGTGGAGCTGCCAGTGAGAGCAATCGGTCGCCGCGTAGGTACCATAGGGTGCTCCGTGCCAGCCCATCGAGTAGGGGAAGGAAGTCTCGAAAAGATTGTCGTACCTGGTCAGCAGCCGTTTGAGAATTTCGGCCAGGCTATCGCGCTCGACGTCCTCCAGGTCGGGCATACGGAGCACGTGGCGACGCGGGAGCAGCAGGGTCTCGAAAGGCCATATCGCCCAGTAGGGCACGACGGCCAGCCAATGTTCATTCATCACGACCAGACGCTCCTGCCATTGTGCTTCCAGCCCGGCGTAGTCCAGCAGCATAGGACGCCCGTATTCCTCAAAATAGGCCTTCTGCTGACGCTCTTCTTTTGCCGGCTCATTAGGGAGCGCGTTGCCTGCCCAAACCTGCCCGTGCGGGTGTGGATTGGAGCAGCCCATGATCTCGCCCTTGTTCTCGAAGACCTGGACCCAGGTGTAGCGCTCTCCCAGTTCGGCGGTCTGCGCTGCCCACACCTCCACCACCAGCCTGATCTCCTCGAGGGACATCTCCGGGAGGGTCAGGTCGTGGCGCGGCGAGAAGCAGATCACGCGGCATGTGCCCTGCTCGCTTTCGGCCCGGAGCAGGGGGTGAATAGAGCTTGAGGCACAGGGCGTGTCGGGCAGGAGGGCGGCGAAATCATTGGTGAATACAAATGTACTCTCATAGCGAGGATTGCGTACCCCGCCAGCACGCTCATTGCCCGGACAGAGATAACACTGCGGGTCATACCTGGGGCGGTTTTCCGGCGGCAGCTTCTCCACCTGCCCCTGCCAGGGGCGTTTGGTGCGGTGCGGCGAGACCAGCACCCACTCCCCTGTGAGCGGGTTGTAGCGGCGATGAGGATGTTCGGCCGGATCAAACGCTACCAATTGCCTCCTCCTGCTAGAGCGGCCATATCTGGTTCAGAAACCTCACTTTCTCAACAGCATGATAATTCCCGCCGCCTTCGTGCTCGTTATAGGTGTAGATTTTGATCTGCTTGGGGCCGGCGAAGTGATTGTAAGCCGCGAAGACAGTGGACGGCGGGCAGATCATATCCATCAGCCCCACCGAGAAGAGAGCGGTGGCCCTGGAGCGGGCAGCGAAATTGACACCGTCAAAGTAGGAAAGGGTGCGGAAGACCGCCTCGGTTTTATCCCGATGGGTCTTGCAGAACGCTACGATCTCATTGTAGGGGGCGGTATCCACCAGCTCTGTAGCGCGGCGATAGTGGCACAGGAAAGGCACATCCGGCATCACCACCGAAACAGCCGGCTCCAGCCCCGCCACGGCAAGCGCGATGCCCCCGCCCTGGCTGCCACCGGTTACGGCGACCCGTGCCGGGTCCACCTCGGGGCAGCTCCTGGCCGCCTCGACTGCCCGGACAGCGTCGGTAAACACACGGCGGTAGTAATACGTCTCTGGGCTGAGGATGCCCCGGGTCATAAAGCCAGGGTAGTGAGGGTTGGAGCCCTCAGGTTCCGGGTCGGGCGTATCACCCTGACGCCAGGAGCTGCCTTGCCCCCGGGTGTCCATGACCAGGTGTGCGTATCCGGCGCTGCTGAACACGAGCCAGTCTATGGGGAAGCCCCGGCCACCGCCGTAACCGATGTATTCCACCACGCAAGGGAGCGGCCCAGAGCGATGTCTGGGCAACAGCAGCCAACCCTTGATCGGCTGACCGCCGTAGCCGTTGAACGTGACATCAAACGTCTCCACAGTGCGCATCCCGTAGTCCACCGGCTGGAAGATGGCCTTGAGTGGGAAGGTACGCGCCTCACGCAGAGTCCGCTCCCAGAAAGCGTCGAAATCGGCCGGTTCCTCGCGGGGCGGCAGATACTGTCTCAACGCCTCCAATGGCATGTCGAAAAACATGGTCGTCTCCTCCAGCAGAAGTTGGAGGTGACAGTCACTTCGGAAGTGACCGTCACCTCGAGTAGGCGGGCAGCCAGTCGCCGTGGGCCTCGATCAGATCGTCCACCAGATTCCAGATCTGGTCGAGGTCCAGTTCAGCGGCAGTGTGGGGATCGAGCATCGCGGCGTGGTAGATGTATTCGCGCCGGCGGGTCAGCGCTGCCTCGACCGTCAGGGCCTGGACGTTGATATTCGTCTGGATCAGCGCGGCCAGTTGCGGCGGCAGCTTACCGATGCGCGTCGGCTGCACGCCGTTTTTGTCCACCAAGCACGGCACTTCCACAATGCAGTCGGGGGGCAGATTCTCAATCAGGCCGCGGTTAGGCACATTGCCGTAGACCACGCGCGGGAGGCCTGTCTCCAGGCTGTGGATGATGTAGGAGCCATATTCACTGGTGCGCTCGACGGCGAGGGTGGTGTCCGGCGCTTCCAGGTACTTGCGCAGCGCTTCCCAACCAGCGATCTGGGCCTCACAGCGGCGGGGATACTCGTCCAGCGGGATATTAAACCGCTCAATAAGGTCGGGCCGGTCACGCTTGATGAACCAGGGGACGTACTCGGCAAAGTGTTCGCTCGACTCGGTGACGAAGTAGCCCAGGCGGCTCATCCCCTCGTAGCGCACCCTGTTCCACGAAGGCACCCTCCCCTCCGCCACAATCTGTCTCAGACGCGGATAGAGGTCCTCGACGCCGTGCTCCGTCCTGCGCTCGAAACGCAGGTAGAAGGCCATATGGTTAATGCCTGCGCACAGGTAGTTGACCTCCTCAAAGGGAACGCCTATGTCATGGGCGAGCTGTTCCGCCGTGAGGAAGACGCTGTGACAGAGGCCCACTGTCTTGATCTTGCTGGCGCGGCTGATGGCCCAGCAATTGATTGCCATCGGATTAACATAGTTCAGGAAAGTGACATCCGGGCACAGCTCCTCCATATCGCGGCACATGTCCAGGAGCACAGGAATGGTACGCAGGCCGCGCATAATGCCACCGATGCCCAGCGTATCGCCGATGGACTGGCGCAGGCCGTATTTTTTGGGCACCTCGAAGTCGGTGACGGTGCACGGTTCGTATCCTCCCACCTGGATCATGCAGATGGCATAATCAGCGCCATCCAGAGCTGCCCGGCGGTCGGTCGTGGCCTCGATGGTGGGGTGGGCATTCAAGGCCTCGGCCACCTTGTGAGCGACGATTTCAGACGTGCGCAGACGCTCCTCATCAATATCGTGCAGGCTGATGGTTGATTCGGCCAGCTCAGGGAAGCTAAGCACATCCCCGAGCAGATTTTTGGCGAAAACGGTGCTTCCGGCGCCTATGAACGTGATCTTGGGCATGCAGGCTCTCCTTGTGAGGTACGGTTGCACTATTATACAACCATATCCCAATTTCGCCAGCTTACGTGTCCCTTTGAGGGCCACGCCCCGGCAACCTTGACGCTTACCTGGCCCATGTTACAATACAAGATGAACGTCATCAGGAAGGGAGACGATCCTACCAGGCAAGTATGGAACCGCTACATTCAGTACTGGCCGAAAGCAGTGAGTTGACCGTAGCCGAGACGCGGCTGCTGGCTGTGCTGGCCAACCTCAATCGCATCGGCGCAGCCATCAACCGCATCAGCCCGAGAGAGAGCGTTACCGTCGAAGAGACCTTGCGCCTGATAGCAGAGAGCGCGATCGAGGTGGTGCCCGGTTCTTCAGCGGTGATCTACACATATGACCATCTCGAGCGGGCATTCGATCCTACCTCACGCGTCTCGGCAGGGGAGTGGGGAGCGCCGGTGCCGGATGATGTGCCACGTCCCGATGGCATGGGATCACGTGCTATCCGCCAGAGACGGCGTGTGCTCTCCTATGAGGAGACGGGCCTGGAAATCCACCCGGCCAAGGTGAGCGCAGGGGCCAAGGCCGTGGTCTGCTTCCCTCTGATCGTAGCCGACCAGGCGGTCGGAGCGCTATACGTCTATCTCCACCATAGCCGGCGTTTCACCAGGCTGGAACTGTTGATGCTGGAGAACTTTGTCAATCAGGCGGCGATGGCGATCTACCAGGCACGGCGGCTGGCCGATGCGCGGCGCGACCTGGCCCGCAAAGAGGATGAGTTAAACCGCCTGCGCCGCGCGGGGCTGCTGATCTCCTCACGCCTGCGGCTGGATGAGACACTTGAGGCCATCCTGCAGATGGCCATGGAAGTAACCGATGCCCAATACGGCACCTTTCGCCTGGTGGACAGGAACAACCAGAGATTGGTGACACGCGCCTTTGCCGGCGAACGCCTGGGGCGGCCACTTGCCGAAACGCTGCCCATTGACACATCCAGCATCGTGGGCTGGGTAGCCACACACCGCCAGCCCGTATGCATCCACGACCTGCTGGCTGAGCCGTGGGTGCACATCTATCGCCCCATCACGACCGAGCTGCGCATGCGTTCGGAGCTGGCCGTGCCGCTCATCGGCGCCGACGGGAGGCTGGAGGGCGTGCTGAACCTGGAAAGCCCGCTCGTGGGCGCCTTTGACGACGAGGACAGGCATCTCTTACAGTCGCTGGCCACTCAGGCGGTCATCGCCATCCAGGAGGTACGCCTGCTGGACGCGCTCCAGGAAGCAGCACAGCTCCTGCTCACCCTGCCCTGTCGTCAGGTGCTGGAGCACCTGGCCGAATCCGCCCGCGACCTGTTGAACGCCTCGGCCAGTGCGATCTGGATTCTGGAAAACGACCAGTTGGTCTTACAGGTTGCCAACGGTATCGAGCACTGCGTGGAGCGCATCTCTCCGACGGACGGCCCCATCGGCCAGGCTATCGCCACCAGAAAGCTGGTCACCACCGCCAGCGCAGCCAGCGCTTGCGCCGGCTGTAGCGAGGCGTCATCGGCAGGAGGCAGAAGCTGGGCCCTGATCGCGCCGCTGCTGACCAGCGGCGAGCTGGAGCCGCTGGGTGCCTTCTGTGTGCATAAGACAGGTGTGATGCCGGGGCGTCTGGCCGAGTCGGAATGGGACGAAAAGGTACTCACGTGTCTGGCCCACTACGCCGCGCTAGCCGTGCAAAATGCCGCTCACCAGAAAGCACTGCGCACGGTCCAGGAGCAACATGCCATAGCC
>JAOAAG010000056.1 GCA_026418995.1 Anaerolineae bacterium | reverse complement strand
GATCCAGGCGCGGGTCGTCTACCGGGATGAGGCGGCCTTCGGCATCTCTGTAACGCAGGCCGAGGTCCTTGAAAATCTTCAGTCCGCGCGCGCCGAGCTCGACCTTGCGCTCCAGTTCCTCTGCCATGCGCTCGCCAAAGCCCGGTGTATTATCGCGGAAATCGGGCGTGGTGAAGTAGACCATCCGCTCGCCCAACGCCCGACGGAAAGCGTCCATCCCCTCCTCGAAGGGAATATCCAGAACTTCCAGAATGCCCAGGTTGACCATACCGTCCAGTCCATTTTCATCCATAATCCTAGCAAGCGCGGGCGCTTTAGCAGGGTGAATATGGACATGAGCATCAATTTTGAGCATCCTTTCCCTCCGGAGTTTCAGGTGACAGTCACTTAAGCGGTTCACGAACCACACCTTGGGGCAGAGCGCCTGCGCGTCGCGGGCGGCCTCCGGGTGAACATAGCGCTGCCTGCGCTGATGAGCACAAGTTTCTTTGATTTTCGTTGTAGGAGGAGGGGATGGTTCATCATAGGTTTACACTTAAAAACCGCAAAGAGCGCAAAGGTGCTTGAAACATTTCGTGCTCTGCGCAGCCTGTGCGGTGTTTCACAAGGGCTACAGTACTGCGTAACCGCACAGGCCTCCGGGGTGCAAACCCGTTGTTCCCGGAGTTTGAACCATCCCGGGGAGAGAGGCCCATTTATAACTTCACCACTGCTGTCAGATGGGTCGGGCGATCCGGGTCCAATCCTTTAGCCAGCGCCCGATAATAGGCCAGGTACTGGAGCGGCACCAGGTAGAGCGGCCCGCGTTCCCATTCGCTCAGGCCACTCCGCAGTTCGACGGCGTAATCTGGCTGCCAGGTGGAAAACGATGCCTCCTCAAGAAAAGCCAGGGTACGCGCGCCCAGCCGCTGCATATCCATCAACACACGCATCTCTTCGGCCAGGCCGGTATCGGAGAAGAAGCCGACTACCAAGGTCCGCCCGTTCACTACAGACATCGGCCCATGACGGAACTCCAGCGGGTGGTAGGCTTCGGCCTGGGAAAGGGACATTTCCTTGGTCTTGAGCATCGCCTCGCAGGCCAGGCCATAGAGCGGCCCTCCGCCCAGGAAAAAGAGCTGCTCGATGGCCGGGTCCTCCCCCAGCCGGTTGGGCAAATCCCCCAGGCGGCTGGTCAGGTTTTCCAGTGCGAGGGGCAAGTGCTGCAGACGGCTCCACATCCCTTCATCGTGCGCCAGTGTCGCGGCCAGCGCCTGAGCGAGCAGGAACATACTGGTGAAGGAACGGGTCTGGGCAATGGACTGCTCCTGCGCGTCTGGGGCGGTGAGGGCAAAATCGGCCTGCTGCGCCAGTGTGCTTTCGGGATAGCAGGTGATAGCTAGGACTGAACCGTTGCCTCGCTTGCGGAACTGCTCCAGGGCCCGCAGTGTCTCCGTCGTCGTACCGGAGCGGGAGATGGCCACAAGCAGCGTTTTGCCGACCAGCCAAGTCCGTGGGAAGATCCATAGTTCCGAGGCTGGTGCAGCGCGGGCGGGGATACCGGCACAATGGGCGAGTGTCGCAGCGGCAGCCTGCGCCAGGTAGTACGTGGAGCCGCAGCCGACGACGAGAATACGATCAAACGTGGCCTCCTTCAGGAATTGGGCCAACGCCGGGCGGCATTGGACAAAGCCCTCCAGCGTTCTGCGCCAGGCGTCGGGCTGAGTGGTGATCTCGTGCCATGTATGAGAGCCTCTGTGCATGACGTTCTTCTTGTGGTGCGTGGTGCGTATTGCGTGTTCCGTATTCCGTGTCGTTCACTCTTCGGTTTCAGCGATGATCACGTGAATCCCCACCTGCTCAAACAGGGCGACCATCTCCGGGTCGGCTCCGGAATCGGTGACCAGAATCTCCACCAACTCCAGCGGCGCCAGGTAGGCCGAGGCGACCCGGCCGAACTTGGTATGGTCGGCGACGACGATCAGATGGGGCGACATCTCGATAATCTTGCGGTCGGTCATGACCTCCGGCAGGTAGTCATTGGTGAGGCCAGCTTCCAGGCTGATGGCCGGTATGCCGATGATGACTTTATCCACCCGCACTTCGCGCAGGGCCTGCTCGGCGATGTGACCGATCAGCGAAAGCTCCGAGGCGCGCATCATCCCGCCAGTGACGACAACAGTGACACCTGGAGCGGAGGCCAGCTCGGTGGCGACGGTGAGTGCGTTGGTGATAACGACGAGGTTTTTGCGGTCCACCAGGTTGCGGGCGACGTAGGCGGTGGTGGAGCCGGAGCCGATGAAGACCGACTCTCCGTCGGCAACCAGCGCCGCTGCAGCCCGGCCGATGCTGGCCTTGCACTGTTCCATCTGAAGCATGCGCTGCACAACCGGAGGTTCGAGAGGGGCCGGAGTTGCGGCAATCGCCCCACCATGGGCCCGGCGGAGTGCACCCTGTGCATGTAGCTCGCGCAGGTCACGGCGGATGGTTACCTCGCTCACGTCGAACTGCCGGCTTAGGTCGGCAACAGTAACATGCCGGTTACTGCGCAGTGCATCGAGGATCAGGCGCTGGCGCTCTTCTTTCAACATTGAGCGTATAACCTCTCAAGAATGGCATAATCAAAACTTATCTTGCTCATATTTTATCATAATCATTCAAAAATGTCAATACCTTTATCGTATTCATTCACTTAAGACGTTGTATAAGGTCAAAATAGATCATAGGGAGTAATGGAATTCTCGGAACCTCGCCAGTGTCTGGCGGCATATCGCCGCCAGATATGGAGGCGGTTGCAGGGTGGGATCGTAAGCCTTGGCATGCGCTTGATGAGCAAGCTGACCTCCCTGGAGCGGATGGCTTGTCAGAGTAGCATGATCATGTGACAGATGATTTCACTTGGATAAGATGATCATTTGACAGACCCCTCTATTGCGGTAACATTATCACTCGATGGGCGCAAGCTCCTGGGAGATCCCATTGGCGTTGCGATGGAGCTGGCGTATGACTCGAAATCGGGCTGCCTGGCTTTTGTGTACGGGATGGTTCACAATGGGTTTACATTAAAACCGCAAAGAGCGCGAAGAACGCAAAGGTTTTTCCATCATCTTTGCGCGCTTGTATACCAATCAATAACCTCCGGGGGCGCCCTTTCGTGGGGTCGCTGGAACCCCGGGTACTCCTCGGCCGCCCAGGTATGCACGAAGGTCCTGGCTGGAGGCGAGGCCGATCAGGGGAATAGAGCCTCCTGTCTGGCGGAGCCATTGCACGGTTGACTGCGTTGTGCGCCCGGGTTCGCCGGAGGATGACCAGATGGCTGCTGCACTTGCTCCCACATCCCTGAAATTGCTGCGGGTCGGAATCGGGCGGGCCAACCATAGCCCGATGGAACGGGCAGGGGTGGGACAGGATACCACTTCACTTTCACGCCTGGAGGTATAATGAGCACTGGCAAGACCCATCGTTTGCAACGTATCTTTGGGGATGACGGTCGCACCGTGATTGTAGCTATGGACCACGCAGGGGTGTTTGGGTTGACCGAAGGGTTGGGGAACCCAGGTGAACTGATCCGTCGGATACGGGCCGGCGGCGCAGACGCTATCCTCACCACCTACGGCATCTGTACCAGGTTCGCCGCAGAGATGGGCAGGATGGGGGTGATCCTGCGCGCGGATGGCGGCATATCTCAGTTGGCACAGAGACGTAAGGCAATGAGCCTCATATACAGCGCCAGCGACGCCCTGCGCATTGGTGCGGACGGGGTGGCGGTGATGGGTATGCCCGGAAGTGAGTATGAGGCCGAGACGTTGCCTTATCTCTCGGCGCTGGTCGGCCAGTGCTCGGAGTGGGGGTTGCCGGTGCTGGCTGAAATGCTGCCAGCCGGGTTCGAGTCCCCGGCAACCTGGTGGACACCAGAGAATGTGGGCCATGCCTGTCGCATCGGGGCGGAATTAGGCGCGGACCTGATCAAGACCGTCTATACTGGCAGCATATCAGACTTTCGCCGCATTGTTGAGCAGGTGTATGTCCCGCTGGTTGTGCTGGGAGGCGCGCGCGTCAGAGCGCCTCGCGACTTGCTCGAGGAGGTCGCCGCTGCGATGGAGGCAGGGGCAAGCGGTGTTGCCATTGGGCGGAATATCTTCCGTCACCCGGAGCCGGAGAACATAACGGCCGCTATTGTGGCTATCGTTCACGGGGGGACGACGGTCAGTAGCGCACTGGGGTATCTGGAGTGATAACTGGGTGATCCAACAGCGACTGTCACCTGGAGGAGCAAGGTATGGCTGGCACTTATAAACGAGCCGTCTTCGTCGGGCCACGGCAGATTCGCTTTGAGGAGCTGCCAATACCGCAGCCGGGTTCCCATCAGGCGCTGGTGCGGGTGCGAGCGTGCGCGCTGTGTACCTGGGAGCAGCGGTCGTATACAGGCGAGGAGCCCTTTTACCCCCTTGCCAGCGGCCACGAAGTGGCGGGCGAGCTGGTGTCCCTGGGACACCCTGTCTACACGGACGCGCAACCTGGAGACCGGGTGGTGGTGTCGCTGCTGACACGTTGTGGGTGCTGCGAGTCCTGTCGGCGCGGGCTGGACAACCTGTGCGACAACGCCAGGCAACGTTCCTGTGAACCAGGCAGCGTGGCCGGGCCAGCGGGGCTGGCTGAGTATGTGCTGGTTGAGGACTCTCAGTTGTACAAGGCCAGCCACGAGGTGGCATTTGAGTCCCTGTGCCTGGCGGAACCGCTGGCCTGTGCCATCCGCAGCGTGCGCAAGGCCAGTGTCCGGCCGGGCGATGTGGCGGTGGTGGTGGGCGCGGGGATGATGGGCCTGCTCCACCTGATGCTGCTGAAACGGGCCGGGGCCAAGGTCATCGTCAGCGAGCCGGATGCCGACCGGGCAGCTTTTGCCTGCCGGATGGGCGCCGACGCGATGATAGACCCGCGGCACACGCCCTTTGTGGAAGCGGTGCGGGACCTGAGCGATGGCCGGGGAGCTGACGTAGTCTTCTGCACGGCGAGTGTGGCCCACGTGGTCGAGGAGGCAGTCGAAAGCGTGGCTAAGGGCGGGCGGGTGGTAGTTTTCGCCAGCATCCACCCCCGGGGAACGCGCATCAGCGTGGACCCCAACCTGTTCCACAATAAGGAGATCGTGCTCACCGGTACGCTGGGCCAGGGGCGCGAGGATGTGCGTCAGGCAGTCAGGATGATCGCCGACCGTCTGGTCAATCTCTCCCCCCTGATCTCGCTGGTCCTTCCGCTGGAGCGGCTGGAGGAGGGGTTGCAAGCCGCACTGCAGATGAGTACCTATCGGGTGGTGATAATGCCTTAGAATCGGCACACTGACAGAGGCGGCTGCCGACGGGCGCAGGCTAGCCAGCCTGCGCCACACTACTTGCGCCTCTGGACTCTCAGCTCAGGCCACTCCAGCTTGCGGTCCTCCCGGGGACGGGATTTTACCATGTGCCTGACCGCTTGCGCCAGTTCTTCCGGGTCGTAATCTCCCACCTGAGACTTGAGCCTTTCGAGCGCTGCCTTTTCCTCTGCACTCAGCTCCCTGCCTGCTTCGCTTTCCGTGCTGATCAGCGCTACGAGCAAGGCCCGCTCGTCGTCGTTAAGGTCCGCCTCTCTCCCCTCTTCCAACAAGCGTTGTAGTCCCTCGCTGCTGATCACTGATCCCGCCTTCTTAGCTTTAGCCATTGATACGGGGCCTCCTGATTAGATTTGTGACGGCGCGGCCTCCCCGCCCGGCCGCAGCCAGCTAGAGTACACGCCAGTCGGGTATGCTGGCCCGATGCCTCAAACGCCACCATATTCCCACCGGGTACCCGATCATCTTTGCCACATCGCCGGTGACGCGAATGAGCGGAACCAGCAGCGCGGCCTGTAACTTGTGTCCTGTGTTCAATCCCTTCCACGCCCTGCGCAGGCGTCGCCAGCCCGGCCAGAACATGCCCGGCACGGCGATGAGATAGAGCAGCCACCAGGCCGGGTGGAGCGCCGCTCCCGCCAGGGCGATGGCCGGTACGGCCACCAGGTAAGTGGCATAGCGGATGGCATGCCGCATACGCCACAGATCCGCTTTGCCGTCGCCACGTGCGTAGCGGTAGTACTGGATAAAGAAATCGCGCAGGTTAGAACGCGGGCGGAAGTAGACCAGGGCCTCAGGCGCAAAGATGAAGGGCCCGTATTTCTTACGTAGCCGCAGGTCGAAGATCAGGTCTTCACAGTAGTCCAGCCACTCCGGGTATCCTCCGACTGCTGCCCAGGCCGTCTTGCGGAAAGCGACTGAGCGGCTGGAAGGCAGGAAACGCGCCGCTTTGATTTCCACTAGCTCCGGCAGCACTGTGGCGCCCATAGCGGTTTCAAAAACCGTCTGCGGATCGGGCAAGAAGAAACCTGCTACGGCTTGAACCTGGGAGTCCCCGAATGGGGCGGCCAGCTCCTCCAGCCAGCGCGGACTCAAGCGTACACCCGCATCGGTGACAGCGACGATGTCGCCCGTGGCGGCCTCGATAGCCGCGTTACGTCCCTGCGAGATGTTCCCCTTCCGCTGCAAAACCACCAGGGGCAGACGCCCACTTGCCTGCCATTCTGTCAGCACCTCCATCGTCGAGTCGGTTGAGCCTCCGTCGCAGATGATGATCTCGTCCGGGCGGAGGGTTTGCACAGCAAGGCTCTCCAGCAATCCTGGCAGGCTTTCGGCCTCATTCAATACTGTAATCACCACAGAGATGCGGGCCTGTGGGGCCGGGCCAGGTGGTTGTGACATATGCATGCTTATCTCAGATTGCGATCCGGCGCCTGCCCTGCGGCATGGCAGGCACGCAGGTATGGCTCTCGCATTGTGTGCCTCCAGTCCTGGAAGGCCTGGGGGTCAGCCTGGAAGAAGGGGAGCAGCGTGCGTATCGCTTCTTCATATGCCTCCAGCGTCTCCTCTGCCGGCCCAGAGCCGATTGCTACGCGTCTGCAAGGCTTTGCGCCGGTTCCAGTTGGAGCATATAACCCCCTTCGGTTGTATTATACATCCTTATGGGGGGGATGCCAAACAGTCAGCGGGAGCAGGGTTTTCCGCAGTAGCCTCTTGATCTTGAGGGATGATTCAGACGCTGGGGAAAAGCGGTTTACCCTGGCTCGGACACGACAGCATCGGGAGCAGGACATGGAGAACCTGTCTGGACGGCCCATCCAGGCCGTTCCTGTGAGTCGGGACCCAGAGTCAGGGGAGACCGGAAGCGCCTACAATGCGCTCGTACAGGGCGTCCAGTTCTTCGTCAGAGTAAAAATAGATGATGATACGCCCACCTTTTTCGGTGCGCATCAGGTTGACCTTGGTACCGAGCGCCTCGCGGAAGCGAGACTCCAGCGCCCGGGTTTCCGGCGGCTTCGTCTGCACAGCTTTGTGCTTGCGCTCGCCGAGCATCTGTCGCACCAGCTCCTCCGTCTGGCGCACGTTAAGCCCGTGTTTCAAAACCGTCCTGAGCGCGGCTTCCTGGGCCTCAGCCTGCTCCAGCCCCAGCAGTGCCCGCGCGTGCCCCTCGCTGATCTTGCCTGCTAGCAAAGCCTCCTGTACAACAGGAGCTAGCTTTAGCAGCCTCAGGGTATTGGCGATCGCAACCCGGCTCTTCCCTACCCGCCGCGCGACCTGTTCCTGCGTGAGCCCGAACTCTTCGATCAACTGCAGGTAGGCAGCCGCCTCCTCTAGGGGGTTCAGGTCAGCCCGCTGCAGGTTCTCCACCAGGGCCAGCTCCAGCATCTCGCGGGGTGCTACATCCTTGACCAGCACGGGCACCGTCTGCAACCCGGCCAGGCGGGCAGCACGCCAGCGCCGCTCGCCGGCAATAAGCTGGTATCCCTCGCCTGCTCTGATCACCAGCAGGGGCTGAAGTATGCCGTGCTCCTGGATTGAGGCGGCCAGTTCGACCAGGTCCTGGTCACGGATGGGGGCGCGCGGTTGGTGTGGGTTGGGGGAGATAGAGGTCAACGGCACCTCGATCACCCCCTGTGCTGAAACAGCAACCTCTGCCTCACCGACCGGGATCAGCGCCTGCAAACCCTTGCCCAATCCGCTTCTGCGCGCTGTCATGCTATTGCCTCGCACTTATGATCGGCCGTCCCCTACCAGCAGTTCCCTGGTCAAAGCAGCGTACGCCACCGCGCCAGGCGATTGAGGGGCGTAAGAGACAATCGGTTCACCATAACTGGGCGCTTCGCTCAGACGCACGTTGCGTGGAATGATGGAGCGAAACACCAGGCCCGGGAAGTGGCGTTTCACTTCCTCTACTACTTGACGGGAAAGAACGGTGCGGGTGTCGTACATCGTCATAATCACTCCGCGTAACCGCAGGGTTGGGTTGAGGGCACGCCGCACCAGTTCAATCGTGCGCATCAGTTGGGATAATCCCTCCAAGGCCAGGTACTCGCACTGCACAGGGATAAGCACCCCTTCGGCGGCGGTCAGGGCGTTGACTGTCAAAAGCCCCAGGCTGGGCGGGCAGTCTATCAAAACATAGTCGTACGGGGCATTGCTACCTGCCGCGCTTGCCGATCTCAAAGCCTCCAGCGTCTGTCGCAGCCGATGCTCCCTTTGCGGACGGCTAACCAGCTCGACCGAAGCGCCGGCTAGCGAGGGAGAGGAGGGCAGCAAGTCCAGCCGTTTCCAGGAGGTGGGCTGCACCACCTGAGGCAGCGGGGCATCGTTAATGAGCAGGTCGTAGGTCGAGAGGGGCACACTATGTTTGTCCACGCCGAGTGAGGAGGTAGCGTTGGCCTGGGGATCCACATCCACTATGAGTACCCGGTATCCCCAGTGAGCCAGATAGGCTCCTACGTTTACGGCTGTAGTTGTCTTACCGACACCTCCTTTTTGGTTAGCCAGGGCGTAAATGGGCACGCCTATTCCTCCGTTGAATCGTTGGAACGAAGAGTGGTGTTTGAGCCCGTGGGCTAGCTGTACGGTACAGGATATGCGGGCCGGGTTAAGCAGTTAGTATTGTATCAGAGGTGCCCGCTTCTCGCAAATGATCCCGGCGCGACGAGGGGGCGGGGACGCATCGGGAAGCACCTGTTCATCCTCTCGCAGATTGGTTACTCCGGCAGGCGCATTGCCGTTTTCAGGTGTTATGCTATACTCACAACGCCGCTCCTTGCCACCAGGTGAGCTGGCGTATTGGTGCATAGGCACAGGGGGAGGAGAGATGATGGAGAAGATAATCAAATTGTGGTTAGTGGGAGGGTTGCTGGCCGCAGCGATCGCAGGTTGCGCTCCGCAAGTCATTAGAGTGAGCACAGTAGCAGGCAGTACAGGGGGCTACGCCGAAGGCATCGGGGCGGCCGCGATGTTCAGTGTTCCTCTGAGCGTGGCGGTGGATGAGGAAGGCAATCTCTATGTCGCCGACAGTGCTAACCGTCGCGTCCGCAAGATCGCGCCGGATGGCACGGTGACCACTGTGGCCGGCAGTGGTCAGGCGGGGTCTGCTGATGGACCGGCACTGGAGGCGACCTTTGGCGTCCCCACAGGCGTCGCACTGGCACCGTCCGGTGTGCTCTACATAGCCGATAGCGTCGCGGAGGATCCTCACCCTCTGCGGCTGCGTCTGCTCACACTGGATGGCATGGTGACCACGCTGGCCGGAAGCCTGGAGGCCGGGTATAAAGACGGGAGCGGCACCGGCGCCCGGTTCAGAAGTCCGGCCGGCATTGCTGTGGACGCACAGGGCAACATCTATGTGGCTGATACCAACAACCACCGGATTCGTCGTGTCAGCCCGACGGGCGAGGTGACCACCTTGGCCGGGTCTCCGAACCCCGGCTATGTGGCCGGTTACGCCGATGGCTCTGCGGCCGAGGCGCGTTTCCAGCACCCGCGTAGTGTCGCCGTGGACGCTCAGGGCAATGTCTACGTGGCCGATGCTGGTAATAACTGCATCCGCAAAATCACGCCCGATGGCCAGGTGACCACATTTGCCGGAAGCCGGGAGCCCGGTTATGTGGATGGGAAGGGCACGGAGGCTCGCTTTAACTCCCCCTCCGGGATTGCCGTGGACGCACAGGGCAACGTGTACGTGGCAGATACGGCTAACCACCGTGTCCGTAAGATCACACCTGATGGGATGGTGACCACGTTGGCGGGCAGTGGCCAGCCGGGCAATGCCGATGGCCCTGCTACCGAAGCTCAGTTCCGTGCGCCTGAAGGTGTGGCAGTAGATGCAAAGGGTAATGTCTACGTAGCCGATACAGGCAATCACCGTGTACGCAAGATAATCGTGCGCTAGCTCGGGGCGTTCTTGCTTGTCCGCCCTTACGATTTAGGGTAGAATACATTGCGTCTGGCATGGCCAGGTACCGGTCGTGTCCTGGGCCTGAGCTTGTCAGGTGCTCGCGCGGGATGGTTTCACTACGCCGAATGAGCCGGAGGGTTGAATGGAATCCCTGTTGCTGAACGGCCGCTACCAGTTGGAGGAGCTGATCGGCTCCGGGGGGATGGCGGTAGTCTATCGCGGGTTCGACAGGCTGCTGCACCGCCGCGTGGCGGTGAAGATCTTGCGGGAGACATTTGCCTGCGATCCGGCATTCCTGGCCCGTTTCCAGCGCGAGGCGCGCGCCGCCGCAAGCCTCGACCACCCCAACATTGTGACCGTGTACGACGTGGGGCAGGATGGGGAGTGGCATTACATCGTGATGGAGTACGTGGACGGGCTGGACCTGAAGACCCTCATCCGCCGCAAAGGGCGTCTGGGCGTGGGCGAGGCGGTGGACATCGCCTATCAGATCGCTCTGGGGGTGGGCCACGCACACAAGGCTGGCATCATCCACTGCGACATCAAGCCCCAGAATGTGCTGGTGACCGTAGACGGGCGTGCCAAGGTGACCGATTTTGGGATCGCGCGCGCCTTTACCGAATCCGGGGTCACGGAATCGAGCACGGTGTGGGGCCTGTCTCTTATACACATCT
>JAOAAG010000298.1 GCA_026418995.1 Anaerolineae bacterium | reverse complement strand
TCTCAGGGCAATGGATCTCGCTCGGGGCAAGGAGTTGGAAGACCGCGTGGCCGAGATGCTGCGCCTGGTTGGCCTCCGGCCCGAGTATATGCGCCGCTACCCACACGCCTTCAGCGGAGGACAGCGCCAGCGCATCGGCCTGGCGCGCGCCCTGGCGCCCAACCCCAAGTTCGTCGTCTGCGATGAGCCGGTCTCGGCGCTCGACGTCTCGGTACAGGCGCAAATCCTGAATCTGCTTAAGGACCTGCAGGAGCAGATGGGGCTGACCTACCTCTTCGTGGCGCACGACCTGAGCGTCGTCGCCCACATCAGTGACCGGGTGGCGGTAATGTACGTGGGCCAGATCGTCGAATTGGCGCCCACCGCCGAACTCTTCACCAATCCCAAGCACCCCTACACTGAAGCGCTGATGTCGGCCATTCCCAGGCCGGACCCGCGTCCCAGGGAGAAACGCATCCTGCTCAGGGGGGAGGTCGCTAACCCGGCCAACCCGCCTTCGGGCTGCTACTTCCACCCGCGCTGTATGTACGCCAGAGACATCTGTAGCGTTGAAGAGCCGGTCTTCGAGGAGATCAGCCCCGGCCACTTCGTGAAGTGCCACTTTGGTAGGGAGCTGTCGCTTACCGGAGCCATAGTAGCATAGAAACGTATTCCGTGCTGCGTATTCCGTGGTGCGTATTCCGTGGTGCGTATTCCGTGGTGCGTATTCCGTGTTGCGTGAGAAACGGAACACGGAATACGCAATACGCAACACGCAGCACGCAACACACACCATCCAGGAGCCATTATGGACACCGCACAACTCAACGATTGGGAGAACCCCCGGGTAGTCGGACGCAACAAGGAGCCGGCACACGTCACGTCAGTGCCCTATGCCGATGCCTTTTCAGCGCTCTGCGGAGAGCGTAGTGCCTCGCCCTTTTTCAAGCTCTTAAATGGCAACTGGCGCTTCCACTGGGCGCCCAACCCCGGCGCCGCACCGGAGGACTTCTACCGCGCGGATTTTGACGACAGTTCATGGGATGCCGTTGCCGTGCCGGGTAACTGGCAGATACAGGGGTATGGCATCCCCCGCTATCTGAGCGCTGCTTATGCCTTCGACATCACTCACTTGCCCCGCGTGCAGGAGGATACCAACGAGATCGGCTCCTACCGCACAAAGTTTGTGATCCCCGACGAATGGCAAGGCCGGCAGGTTTTCATCCATTTCGACGGTGTGGATTCGGCGTTCTATCTGTGGATCAATGGCCAGATGGTAGGCTACAGCCAGGACAGCCGCCTCCCGGCAGAGTTCAATATCACCCCGTATGTCCACCCCGGCGAAAACCTGCTCGCCGTGCGCGTCTACCGCTGGTCCGACGGCAGTTACCTGGAGGACCAGGATATGTGGTTCCTCAGCGGTATCTTCCGCGACGTGTACCTCTTCGCCACACCCCAGGTCCACGTCCGCGATTTCTGGGTGCGCACGGAGCTGGACGCGGATTATCGAGACGCTATGCTCCGCCTGCGGGTCAACGTCAGGAACTACGGCGAGCAAGACGCCACAGGCCATACCCTGGAGATAGCACTCCTCGACGAGGAGGGACAACAGGTCGGCGAGACGGCGACAGAGGTGGCCATTGGAGCAGGGAGTGAGACCATCCTGGAATTGGAGCAGCCGGTTGCCAATCCTAAGAAATGGTCGGCTGAGGAACCCCATCTGTATACGCTGCTGCTCACGCTCAAGGACCAAAGCAACCAGGTACTCGAGGTCCAGCGCTGCAACGTCGGTTTCCGGCAAGTCGAGGTCAAAGACGGCAAGATTCTTGTCAACGGGGTGCCGGTCTACTTCCGGGGCGTCAACCGCCACGAGCATGACCCCGACCGGGGCCATGCGGTGACGGTAGACTCGATGCTCCAGGATATTCTGCTGATGAAGCGTTTCAACATCAACGCGGTGCGCACCTGCCACTACCCCGACGACCCGCACTGGTACGACCTGTGCGACCGCTACGGCCTGTACCTGATAGACGAGGCGAACATCGAATCGCACGGCGTCTGGGATCGGCTGGCCAAAGACCCCGAATGGCAGACCGCCTTTATGGAGCGTGGCATCCGCATGGTCGAGCGCGACAAAAACCACCCCTCGGTCATCATCTGGTCGCTGGGTAACGAATCGGGCTACGGCCCCAACTTCCAGGCGCTGGCCGAATGGATTCACGCGCACGACCCCACGCGGCCGGTGCATTATGAGAGCGCCACCAGTTTCCGGGTCTACCACGGGCCGGACACCGCGCCGGAGATGGATATCCTCAGCACAATGTACCCCAAAGTTGACGAGCTGGCCCGGATGGCACAGGTACCCGGCGAGACACGCCCGCTGATAATGTGCGAGTATGCCCACGCGATGGGCAACAGCCCCGGCAACTTAAAAGAATACTGGGAGATCATCGAGACTTATCCACGCCTGGTTGGTGGCTTTATCTGGGATTGGGTGGATCAGGGCATCCGCCGCAATACGGATGGCGTCGAGTGGTTCGCCTACGGCGGCGATTTCGGCGACGAACCCAACAGCGGCAGCTTCTGTATCAATGGACTGGTCTTCCCAGACCGCACGACCCATCCGTCGCTGTGGGAAGTGAAGAAGGTCTACCAGCCGGTCAAGGTGGTGCCGGTGGACCTGCTAACGGGCAAGGTTGAGGTCATCAACCGCTACGCGTTCTCCGACCTGAGCGGGTTGGACCTGACCTGGACGCTTGCCGCCGACGACCGCGTGCTTCAGACCGGGCAATTGCCCAGGCTCAAGACGCCTCCCGGCGGCCGTGAGGTTGTGACCATCCCCTTCGAGAAGCCGGAACTGCAGCCCGGCGCTGAGTACTGGCTGACGCTGAGTTTCACTCTGGCCGAGGATACATCGTGGGCGGAAAAAGGGCACGAGGTCGCATGGGAGCAGTTCAAAGTGCCGTTCGACGTGCCGCCCTCCCCCACCCTGCCCGTTGCAGGGATGCCTGCTCTGAGGCTCGTCGAATCGGCAGCGCAGGCCATAGTGGAAGGCAACGGATTCCGGCTGGCCTTCGACAAGGCGGCCGGCACGATCGCCTCGTTCCGCTACGGGGAGCACGAACTGGTCGCGCGTGGCCCACGCCTGAACGTCTGGCGGGCGCCCACCGAGAACGACCTGAACACGTGGGGCGACGAGCGAGCAGCGCTCCGCTGGCGTGAGGTAGGGCTGGACCAACTTCAGGAGCGCGTGACCGGCGTCGAGGTTGCGCAGCCGATCCCTCAGGTGGTGCGCATCGGTGTGCGCTCGATGAGCACAGTACGGGAAGACGCGGTACTTCCAGAGCCGCCGAGCGTTGAAGAACAGCTCGATTCCCTCGCCCAGGGGCTGCACTGGATGCTGAGCGAGGAGCAATTCCGCGCATTGTGTATGCGCCTGGCCTGTACCGACCTCCCGGAAGGCGACAAGCATACGCAGGTCAAAACACTGGTGCACCGGTTCGCTGCGGAGGAGCGTCTCTTCGATATCTTCAAGGGCGTGCATGATTTACTCGTCGAGTCCGAGCTGCCAGTCCCGGATCCCATCCGCGAGGTTGTCGCCGCCGGCAAGGTTGAGGTACGGGCGGAGCGCAAACCGCCAGCGCGTTTTGAGTGCGAGTACACCTACACCATCTACGGCAGCGGCGATGTGGTGATCGAGACACACGTTGTGCCGCAGGTGAACGTGCCGTTCCTGCCGCGCCTGGGTCTGCAGATGCAATTGCCCAGCGGCTATGAGCAGTTCACCTGGTACGGGCGCGGCCCCCACGAGAATTACGTGGACCGCAACGAGGGCGCCCGTGTGGGCCTCTACAGCGGCACGGTGGACGAGCAATACGTCCCCTACATCGTGCCGGAGGAGAACGGCAACAAGACCGAGGTACGCTGGGTAGCGCTGACCAACGCCACGGGCGTGGGCTTGCTGGCCGTGGGAATGCCGGTGATGGAAGTCAGCGCCCATCACTACACGACCGAAGACCTGACCCAGGCCAGGCACACCTACGAGCTCGTGCGCCGTGAGGAGATCACGCTGAACCTCGACTACGCCCAATCGGGCTTGGGCAGCGCCAGTTGCGGCCCCGGGCGGCTGGAAAAATATCAACTCAAGCCACAGGAGGTACGCTACCGTGTCCGCCTGCGTCCGCTCTCGGCTGCCGACTCGCCGATGGCGTTGAGTAAGCAGGTGTTGGAGTAAGGTGTACTCCGTATTCCGTATTCCGTATTCCGTATTCCGTGTTTCGTGTTCCGTGTGACGTGTGACGTGTGACGTGTGACGTATTCCGTGTTACGTAGTACGTATGCCCATGGAGTGCGCAACACGCAGCACGCAATACGCAGTACGCAGCACGCAACAAGCAGCACACAGCACGCAACACGCAATACGCAGCAC
>JAOAAG010000295.1 GCA_026418995.1 Anaerolineae bacterium | reverse complement strand
GATGTGTATAAGAGACAGCTCTTCCTCCGCTGCGAAGGCAAGCTCAATCGGCTACAGGAGGAGCTGGGCCTCTCTTATCCCACTGTCCGCAGCCGACTGGATGAGATCATCCGTGCCCTGGGTTACGAGGTGAGGGAGGAACGTGCCGAGGCGGACCGGCGGCAGAAAGTGCTGGAAAGGCTGGCTCGCAAGGAGATCACCTCGGAAGAGGCACTCAGATTGTTGCAGAGATCGTAGAGGAGGTCGCAATGTTCAGGCAGGTCATTGATACATCCGCAGCTCCACATCTCACGATCACCCAGTGTATGGGCAACCTGGTGGTGCGCGGAATGGCG
This sequence comes from Anaerolineae bacterium, assembly GCA_026418995.1. Taxonomy (GTDB): domain Bacteria; phylum Chloroflexota; class Anaerolineae; order B4-G1; family B4-G1; genus JAOAAG01. The sequence goes on along the minus strand of JAOAAG010000295.1, from coordinate 5,973 downwards.
GAACGCCAACTGATCCTGCAGGTGCAGGGGGGGGAAGAGGATGTCTCCTTAGGGCTGATGGAGGATGGCTTCACCATCGAGACACGCACCAATGGCTTCCTGACCTGTCCTCCCGCCGCTACGCTGACGATCAGTGCGGTGCAGGGTAATCTCCGGGTTGAGGACCTGGAGGGTGCGCTGACCATCAGCTCGGTCTATGGCAATGTGGTGCTGCGGGAGGTGAGTTCTGCTGTGCTCAGTGCAACGTTTGGCAACCTCGTTGTCTACGGAGCCACGGGGAGGGTGGAAGCGCAAATGGTCAGAGGCAATGCTCACCTGCGCCGCGTGGGAGGAGAGCTGGTGGTGGGACAGGTGGATGGCAACCTGGTCGTCGAAGGGCTGCGCGGCGGGCTGGAGGCAGGCCTGGTGCGGGGAAATGTGCGGCTGGAAGCCTCATTCGCGCCCGGCCTGAATTACGAGTTGCAGGCCAATGGCAATCTACGGGTACGTGTTCCTGCGGGTGTGGGGCTGCGCCTGTCTCTGTGTGCTGAGGAGGGAGTACGCTCCACCATAGCAGGCTTGAATCTGGAACGGCATGATGGCGAGGTGAGCGGGGTGCTGGGAGACGGAGCAGCATCCCTGAAGGCTCAGGTACGTGGGCATGTCCTGCTAGAGCCCGCTGAAGTGACAGAGACGGGGACAGAGGGCTTCGATGTCGTGGCTGACATAGAGGGGTTGGGCGCCCAGATCGAAGCCAGCATTGCTGCCGCGATGGCCGAGATCGAGGCGCGCCTGGCGGAAAGCCTGGGACGCATAGATAGCGAGCGTATCCGCCGCCACGTCGAGCGCGCCACGCAACAGGCCCTGCGCCAGACTGAGCTGGCAATGGAACAAGCCCGCCGGGCCGCCGAGCGAGAAGCAGAGCGAGCTCGCCTGCGGGCGGAACAGGCGGAACGGCGCTGGCAGCGGGTCAGCGGATGGGCGGCACGTCCCAGGCGCGAGCCTCCTACCGATGAGGAACGTCTGCAAGTGCTGCGCCTGGTCGAGTCCGGTAAGATTACCCCTGAACAAGCTGCCGAGCTACTGGCGGCCCTGGAAGGACGGTGAGGCATGGACGAGCAAGAAATTCCCCGCTGGCAGGTTCGGTTCTTCACGATCTGGGGTGTCCAGGCCCTTTCAATCCTGGGAAGCATGCTCGTTCAGTTCGCGCTCATCTGGTGGCTCACACGCCAAACTGGCTCGGCCACAGTGCTGGCAATCGCCACCTTGGTGGGCATGTTGCCGGGGATCGTCATCGGCCCATTCGCAGGAGCTCTGGTGGACCGATGGAATCGGCGGATGATTATGATCGTTGCCGACGGCATCGTAGCCCTGGCCACCGTGGTGATCGCTTATCTGTTTGCCGTCGGCATGGCTCAGGTGTGGCATGTATACGCGATAATGTTCATTCGCGCTACAGCCGGAGGGTTTCACTGGCCTGCGATGCAGGCCTCCACTTCGCTGATGGTGCCGGAGAAGCACCTGTCCCGCGTGGCCGGTATGAATCAGGCGCTTCATGGTATCATCAACATCATCTCCCCACCACTGGGAGCGCTGCTGCTGGGCCTGCTTCCTATGCAGGGGATTCTGGCCATTGATGTGAGCACGGCTGTGCTGGCTATCCTGCCCTTGCTCATCTTCCACATTCCCCAGCCCCAGGGCCGGAGTGATCGCAAGTTCTCACTGTGGGGGGATGTTAAAGAGGGGTTGCGCTATGTCTGGGGATGGCCAGGGCTGCTCGCCGTGATGGTGATGGCTACGATAGTCAACTTTCTCTTTAATCCCGCCTTTTCTCTGATGCCTATCCTGGTGACCAGGCACTTCGGTGGGCAGGCGATGGAGCTGGGATGGATCGAGTCCGCCTGGGGTATCGGGGTAGTGGTCGGCGGGTTGACGCTGGGGGTGTGGGGTGGTTTCCGGCGCCGTGTATGGACCTCGTTATCGGGGTTGCTGGGCATGGGGCTGGGGACGTTATGTATTGGCCTCTCACCAGCGACAGCCTTCTGGTTGGCGTTGAGCGCCACGTTTTTCGTCGGGTTTATGAATCCTATCACTAACGGGCCGCTGATCGCTATCCTGCAGGCCAAGGTAGCGCCGGACATGCAGGGACGGATCTTCACCGTGATCCAGAGCGCGGCGACTGCTACCTCTCCCCTGAGCATGGTTATCGCCGGGCCAGTTGCCGACTGGCTGGGTGTACGGGTATGGTACATCGTGGCCGGCACCGTTTGTATTTTGATGGCCATCGTCGCCGCATTTGTGCCGATAATCGTGCACCTGGAGGATAACCATAGCAAGTATGCCCAGGTTGTACCGGCGGGGGCTGTGGATAGGGGGCAGGCTGGAGGGTCGCTGTGACGGGCGAGCGCTGGCACATTCTGGAACTGAAGGGAGGTTCGATCCATGGTCTCGACAAGTGAGGAACGGGTGAAGATACTCAAGATGCTGGAAGAGGGCAAGATCACGGCCGATGAGGCGGTCACCTTGCTGCGTGCGCTGGAAGGGGGAACAGAGTCTCCACCCCGCGCCAGCGCGGGTGGGGATAAACGCTTCCTGCGCATTCACGTGAGCGACCTGAGCTCAGGAAAGGCCAAAGTCAATATAACGATTCCGATCGGATTGGTCGGTGTGGGACTGCGCATTGCCGGGAGGTTCGCGCCGGGGTTCGAGGGCATTGAGGTGCAGGAGCTGGAAGAGTTGCTCGCTGGCGGGGTGATGGGCAAGGTGGTCGAGGTGGTGGACGAGGAAGAGAACGAACGCGTGGAAATCTCTGTTGAATGAAACTGCTCTCAGGTGACGGTCGCCCTGCAAGGTGACTGTCACCTTCTGAGAAACTCTCTCAGCTTGCGCGCGTGGGCAGGATGGCGCAGACGGCTGAGGGCCTGCGCCTCGATCTGGCGCACCCGCTCCCTGGTCACCCCCAGTTTTCTGCCCACCTCCTCGAGTGTGTAGGTCTCCCCATCTATCAGCCCATAGCGCAACTGGAGGATGCGCACCTCACGCGGAGGAAGTTCCTGCAAAATCTCCTGGAGCAACTCGCGTAGCATAGAGGAGCTGACCTCTTCGTCCGGCGCCACCACTTCCTCGTCCTCGACGAAGTCCCCCAGCTCGCTCTCTCCCTCGTCATCGGTGGGCATCTCCAGTGATAGCGGATGCCGCGCTACCTTCAACATCTCTTCTGCCTTACGGGTAGGGATCTCAAGTGCACTGGCCAGCTCCTCAGAGGTAGGCTCACGTCCCAATTCCTGGGTCAACCTGTGGGAGGTACGGAGCAGCTTATTGATCTGATCTCCCATATGGACAGGCACCCGGATGGTGCGGCTCTGATCCGCTATGGCGCGTGTGACGGCCTGACGGATCCACCAGGTGGCATAGGTGGAGAACTTATGTCCCAGTTTGTAGTTGAACTTGTTGGCTGCGCGGATCAACCCGATATTGCCTTCCTGGATCAGGTCCAGGAACGGTACCCCTCGGCCTATGTATTTCTTGGCCACGCTGATCACCAGACGGGAGTTGGCACGGATAAGGTGCTCACGTGCCTGCAAACCATCCTGTACCCGCTGACGCAATTCTTCCACTTCGCGCGGATGCAACCCGTCCTGCTCCAGCCTCTTCTTTGCTTCGGTGCCAGCCTCCATGCGTTTGGCAAGCTCAATCTCTTCCTCAGGTGTGAGCAAGGGGACTTTGCCGATTTCCTTCAAGTACAATCCGATCGTGTCGTCTATGGCTATGGTCTCCAGATAGGCTTCATCGTCGGCTGTGAGCAGGTCCAGGTCAAACTCATCCCCGATGATCGGTTCTTCTTCCCTTTCCTCAGGCAGGCCGGCCGCGGGCGCTGGTGGCTCCACCTCGACCCCTGCTTCCATCAGCATGGCGAGGATATCCTCAAGCTCCTCGAGATTTTCCTCGGCTTGAGGAAAAGCGCTGAGAATGTCGTCATACGTGATATAACCTTGCTCAGCCGCTCTGGCCAGCAGGTATTCTTCGGGGCTGAGTTCCTCCAGCACTTCCACTTCCCAATGCAGCGTTCTATCCTCTTGAACTGGGCTTCATACGCGCTACTATACCACAGGTTACAGGCAATTGTCAACTGAGCTTGATGCCCTTTCACCATCGCCCACGGGACAGGCGGCGGTTTGACAATTTGCCCGCTGCGGGTATGATGATTACACCCGATTGCCACGCCTGGGGGTTCATCCGGTAGCCCGAGCGTGTCCTGATAGATTGCCGTGTCACGCCGGAGGCGATCTCAAAGTTGATACGGCACCTGAGGTATGCCAAACATCGCCAGATTTCGGCGATGCCAGTTGTGACCGTGCTGGTTGAAAGCTCTCATGGAGGAACAGGCCTCCATATGAACGATCATACCGGTTCTCACTGAGCAGCTACATTATTGCAAGAAAGGAGAGTGCTATGAAGGTCTTACTGGTTGGTGTGGGTGGCGTTGGCGAGGCGATCGCCGTCGTGGCCAGAGATAAGCCCTGGGTGGATCAGATTGTCCTGGCCGACTATAACCGTGAACGTGTCCGAGAAGTGGCCCAGAAACTCAACCGGCCGGACAAGTTCCCGGAAGAGTGGATAGACGCGGGCGACAAACAGCTTGTCCTGGACATGGCACGCAAGTACAAGGTTGACCTGATCATGAACGCCGTGGACCCGATTTACAATGAGTCCATCTTCGACGCTGCCTTCGAGTATGGCTGCACGTATATGGATATGGCAATGACGCTCTCCAGGCCCCATCCAACCGATCCCTTCCGTCAGTGTGGGGTCAAACTTGGCGACTACCAGTTTGAGCGGGCGGAGCAGTGGGAGAGGAAAGGGCTGCTGGCCATCGTGGGGATGGGGGTGGAGCCGGGGTTGGCCGATGTCTTTGCCGCCTATGCCGCCAAGCACCTCTTCGACGAGATCGAGGAGATCGGTGTACGCGACGGCTCCAACCTGGAGGTACGCGGCTACGAGTTCGCCCCCAATTTCTCGATCTGGACAACGATCGAGGAATGCCTGAACCCGCCGGTGATCTGGGAGAAAGGGCGTGGCTGGTACACTACCGAGCCATTCTCCGAACCGGAGGTATTTGAGTTCCCCGAGGGCATCGGCCCGATCGAGTGTGTCAACGTTGAGCACGAGGAGGTGTTGCTCATTCCCCGCTGGATTGACTGTCAGCGCGTGACCTTCAAGTACGGCCTGGGTGAGGAGTTCATCCGCGTGCTCAAGACGCTCAAGATGCTTGGCCTGGATAACAAGGAGCCCATCAATGTGAAGGGGGTGATGGTCGCGCCGCGCGATGTGGTGGCGGCCTGTCTGCCCGATCCGGCCCACCTGGGCGATAAGATGTTCGGCAAAACCTGCGCTGGCACCTGGGTCAAGGGCATCAAGGACGGCAAACCGCGCCAGGTCTACATCTACCAGGTAGCCGATAACGAGGCCTGTATGCAGAAATATGGTGTCCAGGCTGTCGTGTGGCAGACGGCAGTCAACCCGGTCATCGCCTGGGAGTTGCTCAACAGTGGGATATGGAAGGGAACGGGCGTGCTGGGGCCGGAGGCTTTCGACCCGGACCCATTCATGGCTAAGATGGCCGAATATGACTTTCCATACGGGATCAGGGAGATGTAGCGCGCAGTCTCCCAGGCTGTGAGATGTCGCGGGCCGCCAGTCTCTGCGCCAGTTGGCGACCCACGATGCTTAGCCTCCATTTGTCGGGGCAACTTTATGCCGGTTCATGCGTATTTTAGGGCTGGACAACATGCTACGGGTTGCGGAGAGATGAGGACGGGTGATAGGCAAAGAAGGACGATCGCAGCCCGCAATTTTAGCAGCATGGACTGGAGGTAACTATGGAAAGACGCATATCTCATCTGATCGGCGGGTTGATACTGATTTTGCTTGGACTGCTCTTCCTTATCCCTCAACTACTGCCGGGTTGGGTGCTTCCCATGTCCTGGGCCTGGA
>JAOAAG010000217.1 GCA_026418995.1 Anaerolineae bacterium | reverse complement strand
ATGTATCCCAATGCGGTGGCCGTGATGCTACCGGTGCACGCCAGTTGGTTGAACCAGATCGAGATGTACTTCTCCATTGTCCAGCGTAAGGTGCTTACCCCTCTGGATGTGGCCGATGAAGTGGCCTTGACAGACCGCCTGATGAATTTCCAGGACTACTACCAGGAAGTCGCCAAGCCTTTCACCTGGAAGTTCACCGCCGAGGACCTCAAGAAGCGCCTGGACGCGCTCAAAGGGTTCGGCGCGGCTTTACCCTAAAAATTTATGGAGGCGTGCTTTAGTCTGCTGGCCTATGCCATCCACCTACACGAGCGTCCAATGCGGACGGTCATGCATTCGCGTCGGGTGATTTTGCTCCCCATGGCCACCCGGAGGGGTTCGGATGCCCATTGTGCCGCAGTTACGCCCCGCTTCCGCCGCCCCAACGCCCTTTCTCGCCGATGTCGCCTTGCGGTTTCGCCCTTCTCCCCTTGGCCGGGAGCGGCAGTTTCTAAGGAACGAGATGTTGGGCGGCCTTACTGACCCAGATCATTTATCGACTTACACGTTTACCGCTCGTTGACAGTGAATAAGCCATACTCCAATCCGACTTGATATATGGCTTCAGAGACTTTCCCTGGATCAGGAGCAACCGTAAAATGAGTGTCGTCGAATGCTTGAACTCTTATTAACCATTGTTGCATTACCCAAAGCCAAGTCCGGTACTCACTCCTTCCGCCCGGAAATGAAGGATGATCTGTGCTCCATATCAAAAGCGGAGCCCCGTGGAATTCACCGACTGTGAGACCTTCGCTATGGGTATCGAAGGCGGCTCGTGCGTCGCTTTCAGTGTTGAACCACTCCAGACTTGTGATGGTGAAGTGACCTGCCGCTGGAGAGCAATAAAAACCGTATGTCGTATCTCTCTCAAAGAAAGAAGTTGTCTTTGGATGATCATAACATATGATTTCTGCCACTTTCTCCAAAACAGTTTTTGCAGTATCTGCCGGAGTCGGAGTGGCAGGTGTCACAGCACCACCACAGGCAACCAGCAGAGCAACTATCAAGGCAAGAAAGATTTTCATCTTTCTTGCCGCTCGCTCTGCTGTTAAGGCCGCCCAACACGGTTTAGTAACTGCCACCTTCTAGCCACTTTTCGTCGGCATATAGCGGGCCAGCGTCTGTGCCAGGTTGGAGAGTGGCAGGGTCTGGAGCCAGATGCGCCCCGGGCCGGCCAGTTTGGCCAGAAATAGTCCTTCTCCGGAGAACAGCACATTCATCACGCCTCTCACGGTGGTGATGTCGTAGCTGACCGTCGGTTCAAAGAAGGCGATATGACCGGGGTCCACCTGCATGACCTCCCCAGCAGCGAGCGTATACTCACGCACCTCACCGGGAACCTCAAGGAAGACCACGCCCGGTCCGGTGAGCTTCTGCAGGATGAAGCCCTCGCCGCCGAAGAGGCCGGCTCCCAGCCGCTTGTGGAAGTGCATCTCCAGCTTGACCGACCCCTCGGCACACATAAAGGCATCCTTCTGGCAGATAATGCTCTGCCCGGCCTCCAATCGCAGATCAATGATCTTGCCCGGAGCCTCGGGAGTGAACACCACCAGGCCGGTGCCGCTGCGGCAGGTGTAGGTGGTCATAAAAAGCGATTCTCCCGCTAACTTGCGACCCAGACTAGCCATCACCCCACCCTTGGTCTCGGTCTTCATTTCGATATCACCCTTCATCCAGGCCATCCCGCCCGACTCGGTATAGATTCTTTCGCCTGGATTCAGGTAGATATCCACCGCTTGCATCACTGTGCCGTGAATTTCGTATCTCATGTTTACCTCCAGAATCAAAGATGCAAAATACAGGATGTATTTGGGGACAGGCTGTCTTGCCTCACGCCTGGATTCTGCATCTACCGGCGTGAGTGCTCATCCCACTGTTGCGCATGGAAGCACAACTGGGTGTACCACACCCCATCAACCGGCGGCCTGCGCCAGGTCACTCCTGGCGTGGCGCGGCCAGTCGGCTGCACTTCCCGGAATTGGCTTATCAGGCGACGCAGATGTCCTTCCCCAGCACTGCGGGTAGATAAGACCTCAACCAGATGACCGAACCTAAACAGTCGCTTGTACAGGTAGCGCGTCATGTGTAGCACGCGCGTGCCGTCAGACAACGCCCCTCTACAGGACAGGCCGCTCCCCTGCCACCCCGTTCACAGCGGTGACCTGCCGCCGCTCTTCCCTCACCACCTGCCCATCCCGCAGGTACACCGTGCGGTCGGTCCGGGCCGCTACGGAGGGATCATGGGTAACAATAATGAAAGTCTGACCCTCCTGGTTCAGAGTGCGCAACAGGGCAATAATATCACTACCTGCGACAGTGTCAAGGTTACCGGTAGGCTCATCGGCCAGGACGATAGCTGGGCGGTTGACCAGAGCACGCGCGATCGCTACTCGCTGCTGCTCGCCACCGGACAGCTCAAGTGGCCGATGGTGCAGACGGTCACCCAGGCCAACACGCTGGAGCAATGCCTCCGCCCGCTTCCGGGCCTCCCGCCAGCCCACGTCACTGTAACGCAGCGGCAACATCACGTTCTCCAGCGCTGTGAGATGGTGCAGCAAGTTGAACTGTTGAAACACAAAGCCGACCTTCTCGCGGCGGATAGCTGGCAGGCGTGAGCGCGAGAGACGTGTGACCTCCACTCCGTCCAGCACCACACTCCCCTCTGTGGGAGTGTCCAGGCAACCGATAAGGTTCAGCAGCGTGGATTTCCCACTGCCGGAGGGCCCCATGATGGAGATGAACTCCCCGGCCTCGACGGTCAGGTCCAATCCCCGTAAGGCATGTACTTCTGTTTTACCCATCGGGTAAATCTTTACCAGCCCTCTTGCTTCGACGATAGGCATGCCACCTGCCTCCGCTACTCTTTCACAGGGATGGACACGCGCACCGTCATGCCCCAGCGCAATTGGGGATCCGGTTTGTCCAGCTCGATCACCACCCGGTAGACCACATCGCCGGCGGGCAGCTTCTCACCCCGCAGTCCGATCTCCGTCACCCGGCCGGTCAGTGTCTTGTCATCGAAGGCGTTGACAACAATCGTTGCCTCATCTCCAATGCGGATACGGGCTGCTCCCCACTCGTCCAGGTCAGTGGTCTCGACGCGCAGGGAGGAGAGGTCAGCGATGGTAGCGGCCGGAGCGCCCACATTAGCCCAATCGCCCTCTCGCAGGTGGAGGGTAACGATGGTGCCATCGAAGGGAGCCAGCAGCTTAGCTGCCTCAAGTGCGCTCCGGGCCCGTTCGAGTGCCAGTTGCGCGGCCTCGACTTCCAACTGCGCTGCTTTCAACTCATACGGATCGGCGCCTTTTAAGAGCCGCTCCAGGCGATCCTTAGCTTCCTGATATGCCCGCTCTGCCTGCTCCACCTCGTTGCGCGCGTTGCCAAGTTGCAAGTCGGCCTGCTGTTTGATGCGGAGCCACTCCTTATGGGCCTTCTCATAGTTTTGCTTGGCCTGATCCACGAACCAGTAATCGGTCTCACCGCGCTGATACTTTTCCTGCTGGTCCCTGTACCTGTTCTCGGCTTCCTGCAGCACTTTGCGGGCATCCTCCAGCGTCTCGTTAAGCAGCGGGCTGTTCTGGACCGTTGTCAGATTCAGCCGGGCCATCTCCAGTGCAGCGGCTGCCCGCTCGACCTCGTGTTCGGCCTGGCGGAGCTCCGCCTCCTTGGCCGGTTGCTGCAACTGCTCCAGACGCAACCTGGCCTGCTCCAAGCGCAGTTCCTCCTGCTTCACCGCACGCTCTAGGTCGTCGGCATCCGGTATTTCCAGCCGCCCCAGCAATGTGCCAGCTTTCACCATCTCCCCTTCCTCAACAAACCACTCGGCCACCGGTCCACTGGCGTCGAAATAGAGGGTCGCCCAACGGGCTGGCACGACCTCGCCCCGTGCCCTTACGGCGATTCCTACGGGCGTGGCAACGCTTGTCGGGGTAGGCTGCGCTGCTTTCATACCACCTACGATGCCAGAAAGTAGGCTGCCTCCCACGCACAGCATCACCGCCAAGATGACCAGTCCACCGATGATGAGTGCCAATCTTTTGAGCCTCAACTCCCACCTCCTCACTCTGTCCTTAATGCTTCTACAGGATCAAGCCGGGCCGCCCGCCATGCCGGCAACAGCCCAGCGACCATGCCCAGAAAGGTGCAGAAGATTACCGAACCGACCACCAGACGGGGAGTCATTTCCAGAATAGTGGAGCCTGTGCTTCTCAGGGTAATGAAGTTGACCAGTAGCACCAGCGGCCAGGCCAGCAGCACGCCTACAATGCCTCCTATTCCACCCAGCTTTCCGGCATCGGCGAGCACCTCGGCCAGAATATCACCATCCGCTGCACCGACCGCCTTTTTCAGGCCGATTTCCCGTATGCGTTCGCTCACTGCGATCACCATCGTGTTGACTACCGAAATGCCGCCGACAAAGACGGCGATGGAGAGGACGCCGACCATCACGGCGATCAGGATAACAAAGTCACGACGCACCTCGGCAGCCACCGCCTCGCCGATCTCCGTGCGGATACCAGGGAACTCCTCCTCAATGGCGCTCGCTAGGGACTGCGCATCATAACCTGGTGCCACCAGCACAGTGATCGAGGCAATGGAAGGAGGTTGTTTCAGGGCTGCAGCGATCGCCTCCAGGCTGACATAGGCGCGCAGGTTGAAGCCGGAGAGTATCTCATATGGTACGCGCTCCCAGATGCCGACCACCGTAAAGTCGCGGTCACGGATAGTGAATATGTCGCCCACCTTCAAGTGATACTTCCTGGCCAGTTCCGCCCCGATAACTACTTCGTTCAGACTGCCCGGTTGCAGATGGCGTCCCTCTGCCAGATTCGCATTCACCGGCGTATCGAAGCCATACTCGCCCAGTGGCCCTTCGACGCCATAGAACAACTCAGATCGGAGGGTGAAGCGGCTTTCTTCTTCTTTGATGGTGGCACTCCCACTGCTGAGCACCACATCGTATACCCCGGGGATGCGGCGGATAAGGCCAACGGTTGAACGTCCAAAGGGGACGTCCCGGTCCTCCGGCTGTAAGAGCACTTTGCCACGATTGCTTGCGGTGAATGACTCCATAAAAGAGTTGATGTACTCGGCCAGGCTGCCCAGGGCCACCAGAGCGAATATGCCGATAGCGATGCCGCCGACGGTGAGGATCGAGCGGGCATTGCGGCGCACCAGGTAGATCAAGCGTGACAGGCCACGAGCGGCATATACCACTCCCCCACCACCTCGCAATGCCACCACCGGGTCCAGCCGCGCAGCCTGCCAGGCTGGATAGAGGCCGGCGCAGACGCCCATCAACACGGTGAAGACAATCGCGCCGACGGCCAGGCGCGGCGTGACCAGGAACAAATTCATCCCCACGTATTCGAAGAGCATGCGGTTGGCCAGATAAGTCACGCCGATACCGGCCAGTACCCCAACCAGTCCCCCTATCCCTCCTATGAAAGCCGCCTGTGTTACCACCTCGGCCAGGATATGGGAATCGGCCGCGCCTAACGCCTTCTTCAGCCCGATTTCCCGCCGCTGCTCGTGGACAGTGACGACCATCGTGTTGACGATGGTGAACGTCCCGATCAGCAGCGCCATAACACCGCTGGCGCCGAGGATGAGGGAAAAGATCAACACCTGCTGACGGGCCTGCTCCACACTCTCTTTGGGCGATTGAGCTTCCACGCCCATCACTTCGCGCTCGATACGTGCCGCCAGCTCCTCGAGGTCTGTCCCCGGCAGGGGCACAACGCTTACCATACCCACGCCAAGGAAGGGGTTGGGAGTGGCCAGACGCTCTGCCATCTCGTAAGAGATATAAGCAGTGCGCAGCGCAACAGAAGCCACGTGTTCAAAAATACCGACGACACGAAACGGCCGGTCGCGGATCACGAACTCGTCGCCTACTTCAAGGCCGTACTCCTGGGCAATATCCCAACTGACCACCGTCTCGGTACGGCTGCCGGGGGCAGGGATGCGCCCAGCCCACAGTCCCACCTTCACGGCCGGCTCGTATTCCAGGCCGGGAATATCGGAGTAAGTGCCGGAGAACGTCGCCGGGTTGAAATAAATCTGCACCTGGCCTTCCTCCGGCTTCTCCAGATTATCCGAAATAGTAGCTGTGACGCCGGCAACACCCTGCACCTTGCGCAACTGACGCAGGGTATTCTCCGTCAACGGCCGGTCGAACTGCTTGGGCCAGACGTAGATGCGGCTTAAGGCCCCGGTCTCGGCATCGCCGATGATGGCCTCCATCCTCTCAGCGATGCCCCCGACCGTGGTGACGGCGAAGATACCGACGCTCACAGCCAGGATGGTGAGTGCTGTACGTATCTTGTGACGAGTCAGGTAGCGTATGATCTCGATCATCTTTTCCGCAAATATAATGCTCGGCGACGCTATTTTATTCGGAGTCTGTCCCGAAATAACCGTTCAGCCAGACAGATTGTACCGCGAGAGCCCAAAGGCCCGGAGGCACCAGAACGGTGCAGGATATTTCAACCCGAGCAAGAGAGGCGGCATGCAGCGAGGGAAGGATATCACATCGGTAACTTTCTCGAGAGAAACGATCCCCTTTCAGCAACATTTTAAGCGGGGAAGACATCCCTTTTGACAGACAGGATGGGTTAGGCTATACTCACGGTCGGATCACAAAAGCAACTGGGCTCAACAGGCTGCTCGAACTCTTGAAAGTGAACGGACAGATAAGATGAATGAATTTACGGCGGGCTTCAATCCCACGCTACGCATTTCATCCAAGGTTGTGTTCGCGGCGCTGATCGCATTAGGCTGGGTGCTGGCTGTCTTAAGCCAGTCGCTACCGGAACCGCTCAGGGTTAAGATGGAAGTGTTAGCAGTGCTCACCGCGGCATTATCAGCACTCGCCTGGGCACTCGACCAGCGGGATACTCGCCTGGGACGCTGGTTCATCATCAGCGCTCTGGTAGGTCTTGTCCTGGCGGCCCACTACTGGCTGCATCTGCCAGGCGCACTGGCCTGGCTGAGCGTCCCCGTGATACTTGGTGCGACTCTCCTGGGCCCCGCTGCCGCTGTCGGCACTGCTTGTGGCGAAGCGGCACTACTGCTCCTCATATCAGTGTGGGGGCACGGCTCTGGAACCACCGCTGAGCGGGAAGCGATCAGCGTTACACTGGGAGCGACCTTTACTTTGCTGGGCATCTTTTATATTATGCATCACTCGATATCTCAGACGATCGGCTACTCTGAGGCGTATTTCGAGCGTGCGCAAGTACTTCTGGAGCAAGCACGGAACCGCAAGGCTGAGTTGGAGCAGGCACTGGTTGACCTGGCTAACGCCAACCGGCAATTGGCCCTGGCCGGCGAGCGGATGGCAACGTTGCGCACCATCGCCGAAGAGGCCCAGAAGGCCAAGACGATGTTCGTCGCCAAGGTCAGCCATGAGTTCCGTACTCCTCTGAACATGATTATCGGGCTAGTGAGCTTGATGGTCGAAACGCCAGAGATGTACGACGTGGTCCTACCACCGGAGATGCGCAGTGACCTGGAAGTGGTCTATCGCAACTGTGTGCATCTTGCTGGCATGATCAATGATGTGTTGAGCCTGACGCAGATGGAGGCTGGCCGCCTGGTGCTCCACAGAGAGCGAGTGGACTTGCGGCAACTCATTGACAACGCTGCAACAGCGGTGCGACCACTGGTGGAGAAAAAGGGGCTCTTTCTGCGGATCGAACTCCCCGATGGTTTGCCCCAGGTCTACTGTGACGCCACGCGCATCCAGCAGGTGATCCTGAACCTGGTCAGTAATGCCGCCCGGTTCACGATGCAAGGAGGGATCACTGTACAGGTGGAACACGATGAGCAGCACGTCGTGGTCTGTGTGACCGACACCGGACCGGGTATTCCACCCGAAGACCTTGAGATGATCTTTGAACCGTTCTGCCAGGGCTCACGCGATATCTGGCGCGACAAGGGAGGAACCGGACTGGGGCTTTCCATCAGCAGACAGTTTGTCCAACTCCACGGCGGCCGTATGTGGGTTAAAAGTACACTGGGTGTTGGCTCCAGCTTCCTCTTTGAGCTGCCAATCTCGCCACCGGTTGGGCATGCTGTCCGGCCAGGGCATCAGATTATGGAGGACTGGATATTGCGCGAGCGTGCCTTCCGAACAGACCAGGCTGGTGTAGCCGAAGGGTCGGCCAAACCCCGTCTCGTAGTGTGCGACGAAACGGGGGCCGTCTACTCCCAACTTTTCGGTTACGCCGATCAGGTCGAATTCGTGGCCGCTAACGATCTATCCAGGGCACTGGAAGCATTACGTCAGTGTCCAGCCCATGCACTTGTGCTCAATGCCGCCACTCCTGACACCCTGTGGTCTCGTATAGAGGAGGCGCGAGCGCAGGTACCCGACACGCCTATCGTGGGATACTCAGTGCCACAGCCAGTAGCCCGGGCCATAGAGGCTGGCGCTGTAGGTTACTTGACCAAGCCCGTCACGCGAGCTCAGCTCGAAGAAGCGATTCGTAAGCTGGGCAAACCTGTCAGAAAGGTGCTTGTCGTAGATGATGATCCGGACGCGCTACGGCTCTTTACACGCATGCTGCGTGCCTGCGACAGCACCCTCTCTGTAGCAACGGCCTCCGATGGCGAACAGGCGTTGGAGGCGATACGCGATGCACCCCCCGATCTCATACTGCTGGATGTCATTATGCCGAAGATGAATGGGTGGCAAGTTCTGGAACGCTTGCGCAGCGAGGAGGGAGTGGCAGGAATGTCTGTCCTCCTGGTCTCAGCGCAGGACCTCATCGAGCAGCCGCCGGAAAGCCCATTGCTGGTCGCTGCGCTGGGCGAGGGATTATCGCTCAACCGGCTACTGCGCTGTTCGGTGGCACTTTCTGAACTCCTGCTGGCTCCGGAGGACGCACCTGGTCCAGAGCACTCACGAACTGCCGTGGCTCTACCGGCTTAGGCAGGTACAGAGCTGCTCCCAATGCATAGGCCAGTTCTTCCTCTCGGACAACCGAACAGACGATGACCGGAATGGGCCGGGTCGTAGGGTCCTCATGCAACTGCATCAATAACTTCCACCCGTCCACATCGGGCAACATCACATCGAGGACGACGATATCGGGAGGAGCGGCTTTGATTTTCTCCAGCGCCTCCATCCCCCCTGCGGCATGGATGATGTGGTACCTCGTTCCTGTGGTACAACGCCGACAAAACTGGAGCATGTCGGGGTTATCATCCACGAGCAGCACCGTGATCTGCCCCAGCGAGGGCGCATTGATCCGTAGAAAAGCATACGCACCCTCTATGCTGGCCTCTACCGTGGTCCCCTCGGGCACCAGAATCTCGCGGGTAAGCTCTTCCCCGGTCACCTGGTGCGCTTTGGCGATAGGGCCCCGCACAGTGATCTCAGCATTGCCCTCTCTGAGTCTAGCAAAGATAGTGATCTTCCCTGGCGCAGCACGACGTGCCAGGCGCCCCAGCGCTGCAATCAACGTCTGACGCAGCGCTGAAGGGTGGGTCGTTGCAACCAGATTGGGTTGGATATAGCCTATTTCCAGATCAACTCCATGGTCCGTGATCAGGGCGTTCTTTAGCTCCAGCACACTGTGGAGAATCTCTGCCACATCGGCCACGCGGTTAGGGTCAACAGAGCGCAGCGATGCCAGCTCCTCTCTGACCTGCGAACGCCAATCGGGGCGGTGAGCCTCTTCTACAGACGCTTGTTCCTCATACAAACGTTCCCTCGCTGCCCGCCGCTGGGCTTGACTACGCTCCCAGATCGTCCTGGCTAAAACATGGATAGCCTCGCGCTGTCCGCGTTGTACACTGCTCAGACTGACGTGCAACCGCTCGGCCGTCTCCTCCTGGGTAAGTTTCAACACAAAGCGGTTGTGCAACAGCTCGAACACACGCCTGGTTTCAGCCGTGGGCGGGATGCCAGGCGACGGTTCCAGCTCCCCTATCGCACGCAGAATCGCAGCCTGAACGGCAAAGGCTCCACCCCGAGGATCGCAGCCGACCAACTCGCAGAACGTCACCGAGGGCTGGTAGTCGGGATCGTACAGGTGGGCAAGCGCTTCACGGAGCTCCAGCTCGAATGCTTCGCAAGTGATCTCACCCATTGTGACGGAAAATCGAAGGGTTTCTGATGTGGACAGCGGCCATGTGATGTGGTATGATGAATTTCGGTACAGCAGTATGTTTTCGTACCATCATAGCACATTCCATAAATCCCGTCAACAAGATCAGCAGTTGGTCTGAGGACCTTGAGATGAAAGGGGGTGAGGGTTATTGGATAAAAGTAGCGATAAATAATGCGCAGGCCACTATTCCTGCTCCGGGCCAGTGGCCTGCGCCGTGTGTCGTGCAGGTTTACCCTGCGCAAGAAATAGTTTATCACATTCCCCGACAAAATCAAGGAGGATAAGCATGGATAAAAAGACACTGAGCCGCCGCGAGTTCCTGCGCGTGGGGGCTTTCACCGTTGCCAGTGCAGCCCTGGCTGCCTGCCGCGCTGCTCCTACGGTCGCACCGACCCAGGCCGTTCAGCAGCCAGCCGAAGCCACTGCCACGAAACCCGCAGCGCCTGCCGCAGAGCCCACCCCGACCTTGGCCCCGGAAGTTCCGGTCGAACCGACCCCTATCGTGAATGCCTTTGGCGAATGCGGCGACCCGCTGATCCTCTGGCACGGCCTGACCGGCGCTGACGGCGCGGTCTTCGCCGAAATGCTGGCGATGTTTGCCGAGGCTACCCCAGAGGTCTGCCTGCGTTCTGAGGGCATCCCCTGGGACCTCTTCTTCCAGAAATATCCCACCGCCGTGGCCGCTGGCACACCACCCGACCTGGTCATCTTCCACGCTGCCGAGGTCAACCAGATGGCATCGCAGGGGCTCATGCTCTCAATGGAAGACATCATGTTCGACGGCACGCTTACGAAGGACCAGTTCAACTCTAATCTGATCAACCAGATCACCGTCAACGGGGAAACAATGGCCGTGCCGTTCGACAACCACGGGTGGGTACTCTATTACAACAAGAGGCTGCTGGAAGAGGCCGGCCTGCCTTCTGACCCCGCCAGCCTGCCCAAGAACGGTGCCGAGTTCATCGAGTGGGGACAGCAGCTCACCGTAGACGTCAATGGCAAGCACCCGAATGAGGCAGGCTTTGACCCGAACAATGTAAACATCTGGGCCATGTATCCCACGTGGACGCGCTACAGCTTCCCCACTACGATGTGGCAATTCCGTGGTGGCGTGATCAGCGACGATGGCACAAAGGCTACCCTGGACAGCCCTCAGTCCATTGCTGCCATCCAGTACTGGCACGATATGATGTACAAGTATCACATCTGTGCACCATGGGAAGCCTATTCCACGTGGTCAGGTGATGTCTACAAACCTCAGCGCCTCGTCTTCATGTGGGAGGGCACCTGGCTAGGTGGCTTTTTCCGGGACAACCCTGACCTGGCTGAGGTTACTGAGATAACCTGGATCAATTCCTTAGCCCCCGATGGTCACCAGGCGGTCAAGTTCGACTCACACATCTTCTCCATACCGGTAGGCGTGGATCAGGATGGCATCGAAAAGTCCAAGAAACTGATGCTCTACTTGCTGCAGAACGGTGCCTACTGGACACAGGCAGGCCAGGTGCCCGCTTTGCTGTCCGTACAACAGTCGCCTGAAGTACAGGCGGTCAAGGGGGTGCGTGTCGCAGCCGAGCAATTCAACGCCATCGGTCGCACAGATATGGCGCACAAGGCCTTTGTCGAACTCCAGACAGCCTACGAGACCGCTATCGGCAATGCCCTCGCCAACCCAGACGAGCCAGTAGACCAAGCACTGAAAGACGGAGCAGTCCAGATCCAGGCTATTCTCGACCGACCATAGTCTGCAGCTCGCTCCAGATAACGGCTGCCCAGATGGGGAGTGACCATTACTGGCATTAGTGGCTTCGGGAGTTCACAGTGGCTTCTTAGGTGCCCTCGTGAAGGTGGGGGTGTGTAGACAGGCAATGCGCTACCTGCAACATACCCCCACCCCGGTCGCTGCAATAAACCCTGGAAAGGATGGCTATGACTGCACTCACGATGCCCGCAGTCCATACTACGAGAGCCCGCAGCGGGCTCTGGAAACAGTTGCGTAAGCAACTTCCCAACTATCTCTTCATCCTGCCTCATTACTTTTTCTTTGGGGTATTTCTGCTCTATCCCATCTTCCGTGGTCTCCAGATCAGCCTGTATGACTGGAAAATCATGCTCAAGGAACAGCCGTTTGTCGGGCTGGCGAACTACGTGGCTTTAGTGAAGGACAAAGTCTTCTGGCAGGCGCTGGGCAACACCATTGAGTTTACGCTGATCACCGTGGCGCTGAACATCCTGCTAGCGTTGCTGTTAGCTACTGCTTTGAAACACCCCTTCTTCGGCAGCCACTTTCTGCGCGTGCTGTTCTATGCCCCGAATATCCTTTCCGTCTCGGTATTGGGTATCCTCGGCATACGCATCTGGAGTGGGCAGGTTGGCATCGTGAACTACTTCATCTCGTACATCTTCGGTGGGCCACGTATCCTGTGGCTGGGTGATCCACAGTTAGTGATCCCAACGTTAGCTCTGACCACAGTGTGGTGGACTGTTGGTTTCCCGATGCTCGTATTTATCGCTGGCCTGCAAAACATCCCCGAGCCATTGTACGAAGCAGCCAAGATTGACGGAGCAGGCACGATGCAGGCATTCTTCCGCATCACGCTTCCCCTGATGATGCCCACAATGCTGTTCGTGGCGACGACTCAGTTCATTGCCCATATGCAGGTCTTCGCCCAGCCTTACATCATCACCGGCGGAGGGCCGGGCAACGCCTCACGCACGGCCACTATGTATCTCTATGAGACAGCGTGGAAATACTTCCGGTTCGGATATGCCTCTTCTATCTCGGTCGTGCTGGCCGCTATTATGATTATCATCACGGCTATCATGTTCAGGACGATGCGCCAACGCGCCGAATACTAAAAGGAGTGGTTGCATGGCTAAGTTAACCCACGTAGCTCCAATCAGGCGATTCCGTTACAGGAAAGCGCTGCGAACGGTGTTGCTATGGATCGCTTTCCTACCTCTGATTGCCGCCGTGATTGTCCCGCTGATTTACATGACCACTATGGCGTTCACCTTGGAGTCAAAGCAATTAAACTACCCGATCGAGTGGATCCCCAACCCGATCACACTCTCGAACTTCATACACATCTTTGTAGACAAGACACTACCTATCGAACGCTGGTTTCTGAACAGCCTCATCGTCTCATTCGGCGGCACGGGGGTGATCGTCTTTCTCTCATCGTTAAGCGGCTATGCCTTCGCTCGCTTAGAGTTCCCCGGCAAGGGATTCCTGTTCTCGCTCCTGATCTTCAGCCTGATGATCCCGGCAGCCATCACACTGATCCCTTCGTTTCTCCTGCTCCGTGATCTGAAGCTGTTAAACACCTATCACGCGATTTGGTGGCCCGCTGCCGCACAGGTCACCGGCATCTTCCTGATGCGCCAGCACTTCTACTCGATACCCTCCGAGATCGAGGACGCCGCGCGCATTGACGGCGCCGGTAGTTTCCGCATCTACTGGCAGATTTGCGTACCGATGGTGACCGGCTCGATGGTCGCGCTTTCCATCTTCGCTTTCCTGGGTTTGTGGAACGACCTCTTCTGGCCCTTGATTGTCCTTGGCGAGCGCATGGTGTATACTTTACCGGTAGGGCTGGTATTCATCCAGCAGGGCAGCTACATCCAGCGCGGACTCGCCTATGCTGGGGCCTTCATCGCCTCAATGCCAGCTCTCCTGTTCTATGCCTTCTTCCAGCGCAGGATCATCGCTGGCATTACGATGACCGGCCTGGCTGGTCAATGACCAGCACGATACCATCATCAAGGAGAAGAGGGAAATGAAAGACACAACAATCCACCTGCATTCTGCTTTTCAGATCGGCCAGGTAGACCCGCGCATCTTTGGCGGCTTCCTGGAGCACCTGGGCCGCGCAGTGTATGAAGGCGTCTACGACCCCAAGAGCGCCCATGCTGATGAAGACGGCTTCCGCACCGACGTGCTAGAAGCATTGGCACGGCTACAGATGACCGCGATGCGCTACCCGGGCGGCAACTTCGCCTCCGGCTATCACTGGATGGACGGCGTTGGCCCCCGTGAGAGCCGCCCCACCGTGCGCGAACTGGCCTGGCAATCCATCGAGCCTAACCACTTCGGCACCGACGAGTACATCAAGCTCTGCCGCAAGATGGGCTGGACACCGATGCTCACCGTCAACCTTGGGACGGGGACACCAGAGGAAGCACGCAACTGGGTGGAGTACTGTAACTGCCCGCCCGGCACCAGGTACGCCGATATGCGCGCCGCCAACGGCAGCCCTGAGCCGTATGCGGTCAAACTGTGGTGCCTGGGCAACGAGATGGACGGCCCCTGGCAGTTGGGCCACGTGCCCGCCGACCAGTATGCCATCCGCGCCCAGCAGGCAGCCAAGATGATGAAGGATGTAGATCGGTCTATCGAACTGGTGGCCTGTGGCTCGTGTACGACGGGCCTGCCCACGTACATGGAATGGGATCGTGTGGTACTGGAGTACATCGGCGACCTGGCCGACTATGTCAGCCTGCACCGTTACGTGGGCAATCGCGAGAACGACACGCCCGACTACCTCGCCATCACTAACTCGATAGACCGCCAGATTGAGGAGATGGACGCGGTCTGCCGTTTTGTCCAAGCCAGGCGCAGAAGCAACAAGCGTGTGTACCTGTGTTTTGACGAGTGGAACGTCTGGTACAAGAATATGCAGATGGACGGCGAGGGCAAGTTCGCTCCCCATCTGATCGAGGAGGTGTACAATCTGGAAGACGCGCTTGTTGTGGCGGGCTTCCTCAACAGCTTCATCCGTCACGCCGATGTGGTCAAGATCGCCAACCTGGCGCAGATCGTCAACGTCATCGCCCCACTCCTCACGCGCGGCGACGAGCTGCTGATCCAGTCCATCTTCTATCCCTTCGAGATGTATGCTAAGCGGCGGAAGGGGGTCGCGTTGCGGGCGGTGGTTGATGGGCCGGTTTATGTGGGCAAGACAAACGGCACAGTCCACTACATTGACACGAGCGCCATTCTGGGCGAGGGTTACCTTCACATCTTTTTGACCAACCGTAGCCTGGACGAGGCCGCGACCGTCCACATCGCACCGGCCGATTGCGCCATTATCGGGCTGGAAAGCGCCGAATTGCTCACCGGCCCCGACCCCAAGGCGGCCAACTCGTTCGAGCAGCCCAATGTGGTTCAGGCGCAGCCTTTCGCAGAGGCGCAGTGCAAAAACGGGCGGGCGACGGTGCAATTGCCGCCGCTCTCCGTCGCGGCGCTGACGTTTAAGCTGTAACGGGCGCGCCTGCGTGATTTGAGGAGAAAATGCCTATTGGAGGTATCAAGGGAACGCACCTGGCACTGGCAGGTGCGTTCATTTGTTTACTGGCCCTTTTCGGCTGCAAAAGCACGATGCCGACGCCCGCGACCACCGGCGCACTCTACGACATAGACTGGAGCCTGTCCGGTAACCTCCACGCCCACGATCCGGTGATCATCAAGCAGGGGGAGACCTGGTACATATTCGCCACCGGCACCGGCATCACTATGAAACGCTCCGAGGACGGCAGACACTGGGAGCATATCGGCCCAGTATTTAAGAGACAGCCGGAATGGCACCGCAAGATGGTCCCGTTCAACGACGGGAATCTCTGGGCGCCGGACATCTTTTACTATCAGAACAAGTATTACCTGTATTACGCTGTCTCCAGTTTCGGCAGCAATACCTCCGTGATCGGCCTGGCAACCAACGCTACCCTGGACCCCCAAGACCCGAACTATACCTGGGTAGACGAAGGTGTTGTGATCCAGTCCACAAGCGCGGACGATTACAACGCCATTGATCCCAACGTGGCACAGGATCGGGATGGGAATCTCTGGCTCAGTTTTGGCTCTTTCTGGAGCGGCATCAAACTGATCCAGCTCGATCCCACAACAATGAAGCCAGCGGAAAACGCAACCCTATATTCCATCGCGTCCCGACCGGGCAACACCGCGATAGAGGCACCCTTCATCATCGAGAGGAATGGATACTACTATCTCTTCGTCTCGTTCGACTTCTGCTGCCGGGGGGTAAACAGCACCTATAAGATTATGGTCGGACGTTCCCGCGAAATCACTGGTCCCTACGTGGATAAGGAGGGCAAGGATATGAGGCTGGGAGGTGGCACACTGATTGATCGCGGTGACGAACGATGGAAAGGGCCAGGCCATTGTGCCGTATATCAGCAGGGCCACTCAGCGATACTGGTCAACCATGCCTACGACAAGCAGAACTTTGGCCGGCCTACTCTGCAGATACGCCCCCTGTACTGGGACGCGGAGGGTTGGCCCACGCTGAACTCAGGCGAGTGAGCCGGGTGAGCCGCGGACTAAAAGCACAGTGTCCCTATGACTCAACCTTCTCGAATTCCTCGCGGGTGATGAACGCCCCGCCGGTGATGTAACGCGAGAGCAGCTTACGGTCGGCGTCGAAGTACAATTCCACCTCGATCAACTGGAAGCAACGTCGCTGGCCGCTGCCGATGACCCCCTTGCGCACATAATAGGCCCCCTCTCCCCCCTCGTCCAACTGGGGAGTCAGCTCGTTGGCCAGGTCAACACGCACTCTGATCTTTTCACCACAGCGGGAGCAGCGCACATACTCCCAGTGTACATGACGTTCTTCCTCCCCGCTGCCTTTGAAAAGCTCACTCACTTTCTTCAAGAGACCCATGGTCGCCCTCCGTACTCGCCTACCGGAGCACATAGAAACACAACATCACACTGCCATAAGCGCGCTGGTCAAACAGGGCCAGGTGCTCCAACGCCAGCGCCTCGTACTCACGGGGGTGAATCTGCGCTATGGCCCAACCGTCCGCTGCCAGCCAGCCGGGCCTGGCATCCAGCAACATCAGCGTCCTGGCCCACAATCCTTTGTACTGTGGCGGAGCCACATAAATGTAATTGAACGCCTCCCCTGGCATAGCCTTGGAGAGAAAATCGAACACATCGGCACGTACCACACGCGCCCGCTCTGCCAGCCGCGTATGGGCCAGGTTAGCACGGATGGTGCGCAGCGCTTGACCCCCTCGCTCCACAAATACAACCTCTCTGGCCCCACGGCTCAAAGCCTCGATCCCGACCTGCCCTGTTCCTGCAAACAGATCGAGGAAACGGGAGCCGACAACACCGTCGCCGATGATGCTGAAGAGGGCCGATTTCGCGCGATCGGTGATCGGGCGCGTTCCCCCGCCCGGCACTGCTCTGAGCCGATGCCCTTTGGCTTTGCCGGCGATCACGCGCACAGCGGCCTGCCCCCGTTCACTATGGCGGAGCCGATCCGCTCAGGCAGGCGGTTCCCAGACATGCACCACCTTGATCCCCGCCATAGCCAGTGCTTCTAAAATCGCATCCCGCTCCACCCGCTCCAGCCGGAACGCGATCACCCGGTCGGCGGGGCTATCGCCCCAGAACATGCCCAGCGAGTGGATGTTGGCCCCCGCGTCAGCAATGCAGCTTGTAATATAGGCCAGACTGCCTACCTCTTCTGGAATGACGACAGTGATCCGCAGCGAAGGATGTCCCCCACCCAGCCCTTCGACAAAGACACGGAAGATGTCCGTATCGCTGATGATGCCGATGAGCTTGCCATCCTCGACTACCGGCAGGCAACCGATGCGATGGTCTATCATCTTCCGCGCCGCCTCCTCGATAGGCAGATCAGGGCCCACGGTGATCACTTCGCCATGGATCACTTGCCCCACCCTGGTGCGAGAGAGAATGTAATCCACCTCGAATACGCTGAGGGTAGTGGTCGCGGTCGGAGAGGCATAGACCAGGCTCTTTTCGGTGACAATGCCGACGAGCTTCCCGTTCTCGTCCAGCACCGGCAGGTGGCGGAAGGGCTGGCTGCGCACCAGTTCCAGCGCCTCCTTAATGCTGGTATCTGTCCTCACAGTGACGGGGTTGGGCGTCATGCGGTCTCTAACAAGCACTGGTGTACCTCCTTTAGCCGGGCGGCCAGCTCAGACGCCGCCCTCCTAAAAGATGCATATGCAGGTGATATACTGACTGACCTGCCATACGGCCGCTGTTGACCACTATTCGGTAACCATCCGTGATATTCTCCTGTTCCGCCAGTTGGCGGGCGACGAGAAATAGCCGGCCTAATGTGTTGGCGTCGCCCGGCTCGATGCAGGCGACACTGGTGATATGGCGATTAGGGATGATCAGGATGTGGACTGGCGCCTGCGGATTGATGTCGTGGAACGCAGTGATCTCCTCGTCCCGGTAGATAACGCGGGCCGGCGCCATTCCCTGGACAATGCGACAGAAAATGCACTCACTCAACTGACCACCTCGCCTGTTAAGTGTCCGTCCTGTACACCAGTCAGGCGTACAGCAGTGATGAGGTTATGCAGCGCGCGTCCGCTTGCGGTGAGAACGCGCAAGTAATTGTCGGTAAGGCCGCTCCACAGACCATCCGCCCGCCGGTGTTCCCACAGCACTTCCAGCGTCCTCCCCACAAACTGCTGGCGGAATTGGAGGGCCAGCCTCATCCCGAGGGCCCGGAACTCTTCTGCCCGGGTCGCCATCACGCAGCGCTCAACCTGGCCCGGCATCACAGCCGCTGGCGTGCCCGGCCTGGGCGAGTAAGGGAAGACATGTAACCTGGCGAAGGCCATCTCAGCTACGAACTCGTAACTGGCGCGAAACGCAGCCTCATCCTCGCCGGGGAAGCCCACGATGATATCCGTGGTGATGGCCAGCTCCGGAATCGTCGCACGGGCCGTTGCCACCAGCCGCGCGTACTCCCGCGTGGTGAGCCGCCTGCCCATACGCTGCAGAAGCTCGTCACAGCCGGATTGCAGGGGCAGATGCAGATGTCGGCACAGGCGCGGATCCTCCCAGAGCGCAAAGAAACGCTCATCTATATCCCAGGGCTCCACTGAGGAGAGGCGCAGGCGCTGCACGTCAGTGTGCTCCAGCAGTGTTTCGAGCAGGATACGCAGGCCACTATTCATCCCCAGCTCCTGTCCGTAGGCCCCCAGGTTGACCCCTGTCAGTACCACCTCTCTATACCCGGCCTCGACCAGGGAGCGCACCTGCTCCACCACCTCGCCCAGCGGCCGGCTACGCGACGGCCCCCGCAGTATCCCGACGATACAGTAGGTACAACGGTTATCGCACCCATCCTGTACTTTAACAAAGGCACGGGTACGGGCGAGACGATTGTCCGGGGCCGGGGTGGTGGCATCGGTGGGCAGGGACATTCTTTCCGCAAGCCCATCCTTTTCGGCGTTGGGGAGCACCCAGGCGATCCCTGGTAACGTGGAACACACCTGTGGCGCAAGTGTGGCGTAGCAACCGATAGCAGCAATGCGAGCCTGCGGATTGGCCCGCGCCAGCGCACTCAGCGCGTGGCGCGACTTACGTTCGGCTTCGGCGGTAACAGCACAGGTGTTGACCACACATACATCCGCCTGGACAGGATCGCTCACAATCGTGTGGCCTATCCTCATAAACTGCCGTGCCAGTGCCTCAATCTCGCTTTGATTCAAACGGCAGCCCAAACTCCGAAGATAGACTTTCATTACCCGCGCCTTATGCTGGTAGCCTTACCTTGCCTCACGCACCCTGGTTAACACCAGCGTAGATATGAGAAACATCCCGGCATAGACAACAAATATCAAACTATACCCTGCCCCCGGCACGTGGGGCATGTGGACGGTGAAATAATCGGCTATGGGGCCCCCGATGTAACTCCCTACCGCGCCCGCCCCCGCGCCGGCGAGGTTGGAGATGCCCAGATAACGTCCGGCCTCTCCCTTCGGCGCCAGATCCGTCCCCAGCGCCCAGTTGGAGGTGAAAAAGATGCCTGTGGCGGCGCCGATAAG
Source organism: Anaerolineae bacterium (assembly GCA_026418995.1). Taxonomy (GTDB): domain Bacteria; phylum Chloroflexota; class Anaerolineae; order B4-G1; family B4-G1; genus JAOAAG01. Next base: position 17,078 of record JAOAAG010000217.1, on the reverse strand, counting down.
GCATCCCCCTGCGTAGAGCACGCCCATACTGGGGGCCATCACGAGGATGAGCGTCCCCAACGCTGCTACAATGCCACTCACGACCAGCAACTTCTTGCGGCCGATACGGTCGGCAAGCCAGCCGCTTGGCAGGGCACAGAGCAGAATCATGATACCCACCGCCATCATCAATTGCGAGGCCGGCCCGGCCGCCGCATCTCCCTTGATCCCCAGCCTGGCCTGAAGAAAATACACGGCAAAGCTGGAAATATTTGTGGTACCAACCAGGAAGGCCAGACGGTTCACCACCCACCAGGGAAACGAGGAATGATGCTGCACGCCACTCCTTCCTATGCTGATGTGCACGCTGACCCACACTCCCACAATAACGGCCATAGCGATAGCCAGCAGACCGACCACACCCATCAGTACCGGAAGCAAAGAGGGGATGGTGGCACTCAGGTCATAGATCAGCTCGCCTACGCTCTGCACCACCCACCCCATTCCCAGGATGATGACCAGGAAGGTGACCGTCATAGCCGCCAGCCTGCCGAAGGGACGCCAGTCCAGCCGCCCCGGCGCCTCCCGGAGCGGCGTTTCTCGCACCAACATCGTGATGAGCATGGTCACACCAAGTATGGCCACGGCTACCAGGATACCGGCCCACATCCATCCCCCGGCGATCAGCTTGCCCACGGTGAGCGCCACGATGATCACCGGCAACAACTCCATCACGGCCTTAACGCCGGAGAAGCGTCCGCGACGCTCCTCCGGCACCAGATCGGGGATCAGCCCCTGCTGTGCACCGTGGGCGATGTTCGAGGCGATCTGGGAACATACCACCGCGCCGAAGAGAAACCAGTAGGACGGAGAAGCGCCGATAGCGAGCAGACAGCCCATATTAAGCAGCGTGCCGATCAGGATGAACGGGCGGCGCCGTCCCCAGCGCAAAGTGCTGCGGTCCGAGAGCAGACCAGCCAGTGCCTGGACCAGCAAAGCGACCATCAGGGTATAGAGGCGCAGCCGACCGAAGGCCTCCCCCTGCTGTTCAGGGCCGACAAAGCGCTGGATCAGCAGGGGGACGATCAACCCATTGCTCTGCGAGACCGTTGTCAGTCCAAGCCAGTAGATGTTGATGGTGAGGTAATCATACCAGCGCAGTGCATTCATTGACGCAACTCCCCATCCCGTCCTGCCCTCCCCGGGTGCAAAACCTGCGGGAGGGTAGTAACTCTCATCATCCTACCACAAACAGAGCTATTTGCCAAATTGCGGGAAGCTGATATAATAGTTGCTGCCAATTAAGACTGAAGAAAGCGCTGATCGGGACGAGTACCACCCGGTAAGGCCTCAGAGAGGGGAGGCCAAAGGCTGGAAGCCTCCCTGGCTGGATGGCTGGGAAAACCCCCCGTGAGCGACTCCCTCAAATCGCGCAGCGAGAGTATGGGAGTCCGGGCTGGCCCGTTATCGCCGCTAGAGTGCCACACCGCGAGTGTGTGGAACTTGGGTGGAACCGCGTGGGAGACCCCGCGCCCCAGGGGCGCGGGGTTTTTGCGTATCTTTTAGCCTTTAAGGAGTGAGATGCACGAGATCAGGTTAATCTTCCTGGGTTTTGGCAATGTCGGTAGTACCCTCTTGCGTCAGGTGCTGGAAACACGGGAGACAGTCGCCAGCCGTGCGGGGGTGCAGATTGTGCCGATCGCACTGGCCGATATCAGCGGTGTGTTATACAACGCCCAAGGTCTACCTGAAGAGACGCTGCGCGCTGCGCTGCAAGCGGTTGCCAGTGGTCGCCTGCTTGAGTCCCTGCCAGGTGTCCTCCCGCTCGACGCCATCAGGTCCGCCTTGCAACCGGGCGTCATTCTGGCCGACCTGACCGCTTCTCCACACACTGTCCCCATACTGAAGGCGGCGTTAGACGCGGGCTGTGGCCTCGTGCTTGCCAATAAGCTCCCGCTGGCCGCCCCCTGGGAGGAGGCTCGCATCTTCTTTGAGCACCCCAAAGTGCGCTGGGAAGTGACCGTCGGGGCCGGCCTGCCGGTGATTGCTACGCTGAATTACCTGCTAGACACGGGAGACCAGATAACCGCCATCGAGGGGTGCATGAGTGGGACGCTGGGCTACCTGTGCTCGGAACTTGAACAGGAGGTGCCCTACTCGAGCGCTGTACGGAGAGCGCGGGAGCTGGGCTACACCGAGCCGGATCCACGCGAGGACCTGAGCGGCATGGACGTGGCACGCAAGGCGCTCATTCTGGCCCGCACCGCAGGCTGGCCGCTGGACCAGGAGAACCTGGCGGTCGAATCGCTATATCCCAGAGAACTGGCCTCGCTCACGGTGGATGAGTTCCTCGCTGCCATTGAGCGGCTGGACGAGGAATACGCGGCCCGTCGGGCCAGGGCCTGGAACGAAGGCAATATCCTGCGCTACGTCGCCCGGGTGACGCCACAGGCAGGAATGGTGGGGTTGACGCCGGTGCCGCGCGAAAGTGCTCTGGGTATGCTGCGCGGGCCGGGCAATCACTTTGCCTTCTACACGGCGCGCTATAATGAAATTCCACTGGTCATTTGCGGTCCGGGCGCTGGACGGGAAGTGACGGCCGCTGGGGTCCTCGGAGATATTATCGAACTGGGGAGGAGCGATATCAGGTGACGGTCACTTGGGAAGTGACCGTCACCTCGCCGCGCAGGACGGCCCTTTCTAGTCATCTGGGCAGGCCTGGAGGCCTGTTTCGCCAGGCAAAACCCACATCTATGCGGAGGTCGCATATGGGCACACTCGTGATGAAATTTGGCGGTACCTCGGTGGGCAGCGCAGAAGCCATCACCCAGGCTGCCGACCTGGTGCAGGAGTACGCGGCACGCTGGCAAAAGATGGTGGTCGTTGTCTCGGCGATGAGCGGCGTGACCGATGCGCTGATCCGCAGCGCCCGAGCAGCCGAGATGGGTGACGACACCACCTACCGCGCCATCATCGGTGACCTGCGCAGCCGACACCACGACGTGGTAGGCCGGTTGCTTACCCAGGGCGGCGAGCGCGTCCAACTGCTCGCTACAGTGGACCGCCTGATAGATGAGCTCTCCTCTTTCTGTTACAGTGTCCACATTCTGGGCGAGTTGACGCCCCGTGCGCTCGACGCGATCTCGTCCCTGGGCGAGCGCATCAACGCCCGTATCTTCGCCGCCGTGCTACGCCGGCGCGGCTTGCGCAGCGAGGCTGTGGATGCTACCCAGTTGATCATCACCGACGACAATTTCCAGAACGCCGCGCCACTGATGGAGATCACGCGCGCCAAGGTCTCGGAACGACTGAGGCCGTTGCTGGATGACGGTGTCATCCCCGTGGTGACCGGCTTCATCGGGGCTACGGAACAGGGTGTGATCACGACGCTGGGGCGCGGGGGGAGCGATTACACCGCCGCCATCCTGGGCGATTGCGTTGACGCCGCTGAGGTCTGGACGTGGACGGACGTGGACGGGGTAATGACGGCCGATCCACGCCTGGTGCCGGACGCCCGCGTTATCCCCACGCTCTCATACAGCGAGGTCAGCGAGCTGGCCTATTTCGGGGCTAAAGTCCTGCACCCCAAGACAATCCTGCCGGTTGTTCAGCGTGGCATACCCCTCTGGGTTAAAAACACCTTCAACCCCTCCTGTCCGGGTACCTGCATCACCGGGGAGCCGGAGCAGGAACGCGGCCGCATCAAGGCGGTCACGGCGATCAAAGGTATGAGCATGGTGACGGTCGAGGGGCGCGGGATGCTGGGCGTGCCAGGCATCGCCGCCCGTACCTTCTCCGCCGTCGCCAGACAGGGGGCCAGCGTGCTGATGATCTCCCAGGCTTCCTCGGAGCAATCCATTTGCTTCGTGATTCCGACAGAGACGGTGTCCCGAGTGGTGAGAGCAATTGAGGAGGAGATGGCACGTGAACTGGCACGTTCGGACATTGACCGCGTCTGGTCGTGGGATGATGTGGTAATCGTCACGGCGGTCGGAGCCGGGCTGCGCAACACGCCCGGGGTGGCCGCGCGGCTCTTCGGTGCGCTGGGGCAGGCCAGTATCAATGTGATCGCTATCGCCCAGGGGTCGTCGGAATGCAGCATCTCGCTGGTCGTCGAGGCGAAAGATGCCGCCGGCGCCGTGCAACAAATCCACAAAGAGGTGATCCTCAATGGCGGGTAAGGTGCGGGTGGGCGTCATCGGCGCGACCGGCATGGTCGGCCAGAACTATGTGCGGCTGCTGAGCAACCATCCCTGGTTTGAGCTCACCTACGTCGCCGCCTCCCCCCGCTCCGCAGGCAAAAGATACATGGAGGCCGTAGCCGGACGCTGGGTGCTGGACGAGGAGGTGCCGGCAGCAGTGGCTGACCTGACCGTCGGCGATGCCGGGGACGTGGACGCAGCCCGCCGGCAGTGTGATCTGGTGTTCTCGGCGGTTGAAATGGACAAGGAAGCAGTGCGCGAGCTGGAAGAACGCTATGCCGCCCAGGGGTTGGCCGTCGTCTCCAACAACTCGGCCCATCGGTGGACAGAGGATGTGCCGGTGCTCATCCCAGAGGTGAATCCGCACCACACCGAGATCATCCCTTTCCAGCGCCAAAACCGGGGCTGGGATAGGGGCCTGATCGTGGTTAAACCCAATTGCAGCCTCCAGAGTTACCTGCCGCCGGTCTACGCGCTGCTCAGAGCTGGATACGAAGTGGAGAGCATGGTGGTCGTCACGATGCAGGCGGTCTCCGGCGCGGGTTACCCGGGGCCGGCCTCCATTGACATGATTGACAACATCATCCCTTACATCCCCGGCGAGGAGGAGAAGAGCGAACAGGAGCCGCGCAAAATCCTGGGCTTCATCCAGAATGGCCGGATCGTGCCTGATCACTCGATCCACATCTCGGCCCACTGCAACCGTGTTCCGGCGCTCGATGGTCACCTGGCCTGCGTCAGCCTCAAGTTCAGGTCACGGAAGCCAGCGCTGGACGAGATTGTGCGTATCTGGCGCACCTTCCGGGCCGAGCCGCAGGAGCTGGGGTTGCCGTTTGCCCCACAGCCAGTGCTCATTTACCGTGATGAGCCTGACCGGCCCCAGACACGCCGGGACCGCGATGCCGGGCGCGGCATGGCCATCACTATCGGGCGGCTGCGCGAGTGTCCGGTGCTGGACGTGCGCTTTGTGGCGCTGTCGCACAATACGGTACGCGGAGCAGCGGGCGGGGCGATCCTCAGCGCTGAGCTGCTGAAGGCAAAAGGCTACATTTAAGGAGCAGTCTCTATGAGAGTATACGGCCGTACCTCGGTACACGCGTTCATCGGGGACTTCATCGTCTACCGTAACCTTGTCCCGTGCGACCCACGCCTGCCGTCGCTGGCAGAGATCGCCCCCCGCCTGGGCCTGCCGCAAGGCGTCATCCCGCGCAAGAGCGAGCCGGCATACGCCTCCGTCATCGCCCACCTGTTGAAAGAAGCACGGGCGCTGGATGCCCCCCGCGTCCCGCTGAAACGCCTGATCTACCTGGGCGACACTCGCATGAACGACGGCACCGCCTTCATCAACATCTGTCGGGCTGGAGCATGGCCTGGTGTGCTTTTCATCTGTGCAGAGGACAACTCTCCAGCCTGTGTGGAGGTGAACGAACAGAGCGGCGAGACATTTTACCAGACCAACCGCTGGGCAGGGTTGGCTGATTTTGACCGCTTCTGTCGCACCAACCATTTCCCAATAGACGAACACACGGCCGTGGTGGTAGACCTGGATAAAACCGCGATAGGAGCGCGCGGGCGCAATGACCACGTCATTGACCTGGCACGCGTCGAGGCCGTGCGCCTAACCATAGGCAATCTCCTGGGAGAAGAATTCGACCCGGCGCGCTTTCAAACCGCCTATGACCGGCTCAAACGGGCCGAGTTCCATCCCTTTACTGCGGACAATCAGGACTATCTATGCTACATCTGCCTGATCCTGGGCAGCGGCTTGCTAGCATTAGAGTCGCTGGTGGAAGATGTAAAATCCGGTCGCATGAGGAGCTTTGAGCAGTTTATCGCCTGGGTCAATGACCACGTTGCGGAGCTACCGGCGAGTTTACGCGCCATCCACAATGACATCTACGCCCTGGTGCAACAGGGCGACCCCACTCCCTTCAAAGCCTTCCGTTACAACGAATACCGTACAACCATCGGGCGGATGGGGCAGTTGGACGATAGCACCCCGGTGGAGCAACTGTTGCGGGACGAGATCGTGGTCACCCACGAAGTGCGGGAGCTGGCGCAGGCCTGGTGTCAACAGGGGGCGCTGCTCTTTGGCCTTTCGGACAAGCCGGATGAGGCCTCGCTGCCGCCACCAGAGCTGGCATCTCAGGGATACCGACCGATCCATCGGACGGAGACCCATGCAGTTGGCGCATAGGAGGGTGAGATGGCGTACCACTGCTGGTTTGAGTGTGTGCGCGGCTGTGGCCGCCGCTATTCCATATTCGATGTAGTTTATCAGTGTGAGGATTGCGGAGGGCTGCTGGATGTGGAGCATGATCTGGAGGCGCTGAAGGAACGCAGCCCCGAGGCATGGAAGGCCCTGTTCGATCAACGTACACGGACTAACGAGTGGCCCTATGGCAGTGGCGTGTGGGGCAAGAAGGAATGGGTCATGCCACTGGTGGACAATGAGAACGTGGTCTCGATGTACGAGGGCCACACCAACTGTTTCTGGGCCGAGCGATTGGGAAAAGAGGTCGGCGTGCCTGACCTGTGGGTTAAGCTATGTGGTAACAGTCATACCGGGTCCTTCAAAGACCTGGGGTTAACGGTGCTGATCTCGGTGGTCAAACAGATGATCGCCGACGGCAAGCCGATCCGGGCCGTAGCCTGTGCCTCCACTGGCGATACCTCTGCTGCGCTGGCCGCATACGCCGCAGCCGCCGGTATCCCCGCCGTCGTGCTCCTGCCCAAAGGCAAAGTCTCCACCGCCCAGTTGATCCAGCCGATCGCCAACGGTGCGCTGGTGCTGGCGCTGGATACCGACTTCGACGGCTGCATGCGGGTGGTACAGGAAATCACCCGCGACCCCACCATCTACCTGGCTAACTCGATGAACTCGCTGCGCATCGAGGGGCAGAAAACCGTCGGTATCGAGATCGTCCAGCAGTTTGACTGGGAGGTGCCGGACTGGATCGTTATTCCGGTGGGCAATCTGGGCAACGTCAGTGCGCTGGGGAAAGGGCTGCTGATGATGAAGGAGCTGGGCCTCATTGACAGGCTACCCCGCATTGCCTGCGCCCAATCGGAGCGGGCCAATCCGCTTTACCTCAGCTATCTGACCGGCTTCAAGGAATACCGCCCGGTGCAGGCCCGCAAGACGCTTGCCAGCGCCATTCAGATAGGCGATCCGGTCAGCTACGAGCGCGCGGTGAAGACGCTGCGCCTCTTCAACGGCGTCGTCGAGCAAGCGAGCGAGGATGAGCTGGCCGATGCTGCCGCCCGCGCCGACCGCACGGGGATGTACTGCTGTCCTCACACAGGCGTGGCCCTGGCTGTGTTGTTCAAGCTCATCGCGCGCGGCGAGATCAAGTCCTCCGACCGGGTGATCGTGATCTCAACCGCGCATGGCCTCAAATTCACCGATTTCAAAGTCGGATACCACGAACGGAAGCTTGAGGACGTCATTGCCCGGCATGCCAACCCGCCGGTGGAGCTCCCGCCAGACTATGAGCAGGTGAGCCGGGCGATTGACCGCGCCATCCGCCCCCTATAGCCGCCTGAGTGCCGGGGAGCGTGCGAGACCACATGTCGCGCTAGATAAGCCTTGCGCCCATGCTGGCCGCTGTGTCGTAGGGCCGGGCATACCGTCCACGCCAAGCCCCGGAGTGCTATTGCCAGTTCCTCCTGAGCGTGCCCCGCGCAACGGTTCCGCTTTCCCCTCACAGGTGCGCAAGTGGTTCTACCACGGACTGCACGAGGTGTTGTGATGCCTCACCGAGCGAAACATTGCCTCCAGGCTACAGGAAGGCAGGTCACACCGCTTTGTCCCAATTATCGGGACTGGTCTTGACAATCCCCTTCTCCCTGGTACAATGGCTATAAATGAACATTCATTCATAAACTATGGAGGGACGATGGAGCAATCGGGCTTCCCTGAAGACCGACGCACGCAAATCCTCGAGGCCGCGGCTGCGGTCCTGGGTGAGAAGGGGTACGAGCGGGCGACAATGAAGGAGATCGCGGCCCACGCAGGCATTGCTCCGGGCACGATTTACCTCTACTTCAAGAACAAGCGCGAGTTGTTGCTGGCAATTGCCGATGCCCTGATCACTCAACAGGTGGACCAGGCCCTCGCCGAGGCCACCCAGGATACCGCAGGGTATATCGCTGCGGTCCTCCGCGATCGTATCCGCTTTGCCCGTGAGAATCAGGCCTTCCTTCAGGCGCTGGTCGCCGAGATCTGGACCGATAGGGAGCTGCGCGAGCGCTTCTTTACCCAGATCATCGGCCCTGTCCTTGCTTCGGGCGCCCAGTATCTACAGGCCCAGGTCGCTGCCGATCGGCTGCGCCCCTGCCGGGTCGAGATTGTTGTTACGGCGGTGGCGGGTTCTATCGTTATCCTTTCCGCGCTGCGTGCACTGATGCCGGAGCAACTGCTGCCTGGCATTTCCGACGATGAGTTGGTGGAGGAGTTGACCCGGCTGTATCTCTACGGTCTCCTGCCGCGCCCGGAGAAACCGTGATGGTCAGGCGCACGCTTACGATTGCCCGCAAGGAATTGCTGCACATTGTCCGCGACCGGCGCACGTTACTGGTGATGTTCGTCATCCCGGTCGTGCAGTTGTTCCTGATGGGCTATGCGGCAACGACCGACATCCGCCGCGGGCGCACCGTAGTGCTCGATTGCGACCGCACCCCCCAGAGCCGCGAACTGGTGGAAGCCTATCGCGCTTCGGATTACTTTGGCATCGTGGCCTTCGTCGAAAGCGAGGAGGAATTGGGGCACTGGATAGACCGGGGATGGGCACGCGCCGGGCTGGTGATCCCCGACGGTTTCGGTGCTGACGTGGCCGCCGGGCGGATAGCCAGCGTTGCCTTCGTCATAGATGGCTCCGACCCTAACGTTGCCAACGTTGTCCTGGCGGCTTCGCAGCAGGTAGGGATGGCACAGAGCGTGCGTCTCATCGAGCGACGGCTGGGCATCTCGGCGGAGCGTATGACCGCGCTGGAGGTGCGTCCCCGCGTCTGGTACAACCCGGAGATGAAGAGCGCCAACTTTATGATTCCGGGACTGATCGGGATGATTCTCTTCTTGCTGACCGCGATGCTGACGGCGCTGGCGATCGTGCGCGAGCGGGAGCGCGGCACCATCGAGCAACTGATGGTTACGCCAATCCGTCCCATCGAACTGGTCGTGGGCAAGGTACTGCCCTACGTCGCTGTCGCCTTTTTCGATGTGCTCGAAGTACTCGCCATCGGCGTCTTCTGGTTCGGCGTGCCGATCCACGGCAGCGTTGGGTTGTTGCTGGCGCTGGCCACCATCTTCCTGATGACGACGCTGGGCATCGGCATCTTTGTCTCGTCGGTGGCGAACACGCAGCAGGAGGCGATGCTGCTGGTCTGGCTGATGGTGTTGCCCTCGATCTTCCTGGCGGGCTTTTTCTTCCCCTTGGAGGCGATGCCCCGTGCGCTGCAATGGCTCAGTTACGCAATCCCCTTGCGCTACATGCTGATTATCCTGCGCGGCATCATCCTCAAGGGAGTGGGACTAGAGGTGCTGGCGGAGCAGGTCATCGCGCTGGTGATCTTTGGAGTGGTCATTATGGCATTCGCGGCGACGCGCTTCCGCAAGCGGTTGGAGTGAGATATCCACCTGGGATTGGTGTCGCGGTAGCTCTCTGGGAAGTTCTGGCATCAGGCCCCGACGCTGCTCAAACGCCGATGATCTCCCCTGGCGGTCGCTAGATTCCTGAATGAGTCCAGCACCATCAGCAAGATGATCGAGAGCGTTAGTAACCCTGTGATTTTCAGTTGAGGACTGGAAGGCCCATAAGAGTCAAACAATATGGGGAAACAGAGATAGGTCATCACATCACATAAAACTATCAATAACGCCTTGCGCGCGCTTCCTATCGAAATGACCAAAAAGGGAAAAAGCCACAGAAACCATTGGGGAGACCATATGCGCGAAAAGAGCACAAACATACCTATGGCTATAATGCAGTAATCAACAAGAGACTCAGGGGTCTCAATTCTGGCGATAAATACTAACATTGGCGTCCAGATTTGCAAAAAGAAGAACAGTGGCAAGAGAAACGGTGGGTCACTCCGAGCGCCCGTCAGGTTACGAATCAATTCACTCACCTGCGTTGGTAGGGCTACCGGTTCCATACCCCTTGCAAGTTGGAATTGATACGGTGCCAGGATAGATACGCTGCCTCCACATAAGTAGGTCAAAAGCAGTAGCGTAATGCTGATGACGCCGAACCATAGCAGCATGGTCCATGGTAACCTTGACTCACGTTTTGCGGCATAGACGAAAAATGCCGGGAACAGTAAAATCGGATACCACTTTGTGAATGTCGCTATGGCTAAGAGTATTGAGGTTGCCCTCCACCGCCTCTTTGTGGCTGAAGCATATGCGGCCAGACACAAGTACGCAGGCAGGATATCAAAGCGGTTATAGGTAAAATATAATGTCGCGGGCAAAAACACGAGGAAGGCATAGTTTTTGAAAGCAGGTGGCAGCAAACTTAGCAGGGTTTTGTAAGTGAGGAACAGAACGAGCATCATCTCCAGCGAAAAGAAGACAACGTATGCCGCAAAACGCGTCTTTTCATTGAGCCACATAAAGGGGATGTTATTTAAACCGAAGAGTAACGTGGGGATTTGAGGGTATTCGCTGATTGGGGGTGTACGTTCGGTAAACCACTTGCCTCTTTCAAAGTAAATAGAGCGGTCATAAAAATCGGCAAACCATCGCCCGGTTCTGTTCTCGAATACCACGGGAGCAAGCGTCATAACAGCCCACACAGCTAATAGGGCCATAAATGTCATAAATAGTCTCGGAGTAGTCAACGGCATAGTAGAGACTGGTCCGATCAGGAGAGCAGGTTAGAGTTAGCTCCACATCGCTTACAGGGTATATCGGTCGGGGCTGACTGTGAGGTAAGCGCCCCCCGCCACGAGCATCGCAGTAGAGCTGCTCTGCTCCACCACCACGAAGTGGACAACTGCCGCGCTATTCCACTTCGATCGCCATAGCCACGGCCTCCCCCCCGCCCAGACAGAGCGTAGCCAGGCCACGCTTAAGCCCCCTTTGTTTGAGCGCGTGGATCAGCGTAACCAGCACACGTGTGCCGGAGCACCCGATAGGATGGCCCAGTGCGATCGCTCCTCCGTTAACATTTACCCTCTCCCAAGGCAGGCCCAGCTCCCGGCCGTCGGCCAGGGCCTGGGCGGCGAAGGCCTCGTTGACCTCAAAGAGGTCGTAGTCGTCTATCCTGGTGCTGGTCTTCTCAAGCAGGCGGCGCACAGCGAAGATCGGGGCGGTGAAGATGCGCAGCGGCTCGACCGCGGCCTGGGCATACGCCACAACGCGGGCCAGCGGTCTGATGCCCAGCTCTTCGGCCTTTGCCCGGCTCATCACTACGACAGCCGCCGCGCCATCGGTGATGCCCGGGGAGTTGCCAGCAGTGACAATGCCATCGCTCTGGAAAGCCGGCTTAAGGCGGGCCAGCGCGTCTAAGCTGGTGTCCCGTCGTGGCACCTCATCGGTGTCGAAAAGCACCGGCTCGCCCTTGCGCTGAGGTATCGCCACAGGCACAATCTCTTCCTTAAAGCGACCTGCATCTATGGCAGCGATAGCCTTCATATGGCTGTGATAGGCGTACTCGTCCAGCTCCTCCCGCGTCAACCCGTACTCGCGGGCAATCCATTCAGCGGCATTGCCCATATGCTGATGCTCAAAGGGACACCATAGCCCGTCATGCACCATCCCATCCACGAGCTTGCCATCGCCCAGGCGATAGCCGAAGCGAGCCTGGGTCAGCAAATAGGGCCCGTTATTCATACTCTCCATTCCGCCGGCGACGAAAATCTCCCCATCACCCGCAGCGATCATCGCCGCTGCCAACATCACTGTTTTCATCCCGGAGCCGCAGACTTTATTGATAGTCGTGGCGCCGACGGTGGGAGGCAGACCGGCTTTGATCGCTGCCTGACGGGCCGGGGCCTGCCCCAGGCCTGCCGACACCACGTTCCCCATCAGCACCTCGTCCACCGAGGCCGGGTCAATCCCGGCGCGTGCTATGGCTTCTTTGATCACCAGCGCCCCCAGGTCGGAAGCGGAGAAGCTCGCTAAAGTGCCCTGGAACTTGCCGATCGGGGTACGTACCGCCGAGACAATGACGGCTTCCTTGCTATTGCTGGACATGACTTCCTCCTCAGTGATGATCCTTATTCAGAGCCGCATACTGTGCAAATAGCGGCTTCAAGCGCTCATAGGTCTGCTCCAGCAGCTCCGGAATGACACGGGTTACGCCAATCGTGGTCATGTAATTGGTGTCCCCTCCCCACCTGGGAACGATGTGGAGATGCACATGCCCTGCCACGCCTGCGCCGGCTATGCTTCCGATATTCATCCCTAAGTTAAACCCCTCAGGATTGTAGGCCGCGCGCAATACCCGAAGGCTGATCTGAGTGAGCACTATCAGCTCAGCAGCGCTTTCTCCATCCAGTTCTTCCAATGTGGCAACGTGGAGGTAGGGGACCACCATCAAGTGGCCATTGTTGTAGGGGAAGCGGTTCAGAATGACATAGCACAGGGGACCGCGGTGTACAATGTGGGCCTCGGCGTCATCCAATTGCGGTTTCAGACAGAACAAGCAGCCTTCGGGCAGAAGTTCCTCGCCGCGCAGATAGGCCATGCGCCACGGAGTCCACAGGTGATTCATAGTGTAATTCTAACACCGAATGACCAGACTGCCAAGACACTACACGCTGTAGTGGTCAAAGGCCTGGTGGCAGGTTTGACTACCTCCCGCAGGTTACTTTGGCGTGAAGTAAAGGCGACGGTCACTTCCAGCAGTGACCGTCGCCCTAAGTCTGGTCAGGCCGCGAGTAGCCCGAAGAAGCAACGGGCTGAATCTATGTGGAAGGCGCCTCTGAGCTTCTCATCCCTCTCCAGCCCGTTCCTCCAACAACTCGATCAGCGGATGGAGCAGTATCATCAACTGGCCTCCGCCACGCCGCATTCCCGGCCAGGGCGTGCCACCCTGCCAGGCCGGCCGCCCGCCTGCCTCTATCGTTGCCCGTAGGGCCCGGCGCTCCTCCTCGCTCATATTCTCGAACTGGGCACGACGTGTCGCCATCTCAGGCGGCGGGGTTCCGCCCATCCATAGCCCACCACCAAACCTGCCCGGCTCCGGCGTTCCGCCGCCCCACCCCGGCGGCACTACCCCCGCGCCAGGCGGTTCCAGTGTCCCGGTAAAGATGCCGCCCGGCCGGACGCCGTGCTCCTCAACCCAGGCCTGCAGGTCATCCCGCGTCAGACGCATCCCGGCGATGGCCTGCAGTTGTTCGCCGGTCATTGTCCGCTCAATCTGTGCGAGCACGGCGTTGATCTCGGCCTGCGCCGTTATGCCGCCCCGCAGCGCCTGCCAGAGTGGGAGGAGCGCCCGCGCCTGCTCCGGGGTGACTGCGTCCTCCGTCTCCTCCAGCCTGAGCGTCCCCAGCGCCAACTGAGTGCCCGCGTCCAGTGCTCCTTCATAGTCAGTACGCAACACCTTGCTGGTGTATGTGCTGCTGGCGGCCTCACCTCCCGACGTGGCCTGTTGTCCTCCGCATCCAGCCAGCCCTCCCAGCACGAGAACTGCCGTGAATGCCACACACAAGTACCTCATTGCTCTCCCTCCTATTTTCGCCGGTCCGTTGATTCGCTGAATCTCCCTACTCTCGCCGTAATGCCTCGATCGGGTCCAACAGCGCTGCCCGGGTTGCCGGGTAGTAGCCGAAAAAGATGCCCACCAGTGCCGCCGCCCCAAAGGCCAACGGGATCGAGGCCGGCACTAACGCCGTGCGCATCGTGCCCAGCACGTTAAAGAGATACGAGCCACCTACACCTGCCAGCACTCCAACCAGCCCTCCAGCCAGGCTCAACATCACTGCTTCCAGCAGAAACTGGAGTCGTATATCGCGGGGACGCGCCCCCAGAGCCTGCCGCAGGCCGATCTCCCGCGTCCGCTCGGTCACGCTGACAAGCATAATGTTCATAATCCCGATGCCGCCCACGATGAGCGACACGCCTGCAACCCATGCCAGCAGATTGCGGAAGGTCTCCGTCGTCGAAGCCCGTGCCTCGATGATACTGTCCTGGGTCATCAGGCTAAAGTCGGGCGATGCAGGATCCACCTCATGCTCGCGCACCAGCACCCTGGTGATCTGCTCCATCACGTTCTGCATCCCCTCCTTGCTCGCCGCGGAAACGTATATGACGCCCACGTTGTCACCGCCGAAACGGGCCGGGGTAAACTTTTTGAAGACAACGGTGATCGGGATGTACACCCGGCCGTCGTAGTCAGTGTTACCGACCACGCCTTTGGGCGACATCACGCCGACAACGGTGAACTTGACCGAGCCAATCTTGATGGATTGGCCGACCGCTGCGCTCGCATCGCCGAACAGTTCCTGCGCGAGATCATACCCCAGCACGGCAACCTTGACGGCCCGCTCGTTGTCCACATCGGTCAGAAAGCGGCCCACCGCGACCCGGTACTCGCGCACCTGCGGAAAGCCCGAGGTCGTGCCGACGATGGGCACCTCTTCCAGTGTCGTGTTGCCGGCTCTGACCGTCTGGTTCGTCACCCGCTCGGCCGAGACACCATTGATACCCGTCACGTTCTGGGCAATGGCGTTGAGGTCAGCATAGGTCAGGCCAGGCATCCGCCCCGGCCCCATGCTCATCCCACGCCCAAAACCAGCCCGGCTGAACGAGGGCATCACCATAATCAGGTTAGCGCCCAGCGCATTGATCTGGTCGGCGATCTCGGCCTCAGCTCCTGCGCTGACGGCCATCATCACAATCACCGCTCCCACCCCAATGATCACGCCCAGCGTCGTCAGGAACGAGCGCACTTTGTTCAGCATGAGGCCTTCCCAGGCCACTTTGATCGTGCGCCACAGGCTCATGCTCTCCTCCTCGCTCCATTAGGTCGGTCAGAGGCGATCTGCCCGTCCAGAAGATGAAGCACGCGCTCCGCATAGTCGCCGATGTCGGGCTCATGCGTCACCATCACGATGGTAGCCCCCTGCGCGTGTAATTGCTGCAGCAGCCGCATAATCTCGCGGCTAGCGTGTGTGTCCAGGTTACCCGTCGGCTCATCGGCCAGGATGATAGAGGGATTGTTGACCAGCGCGCGCGCCATGGCCACCCGCTGCTGTTGTCCTCCCGACAGTTGATTGGGCCGATGACGGAGACGGTCGCCCAACCCTACCCGCTCAAGCGCAGCCACTGCACGCTGATAGCATTCCTCGTCACTCAGCCGCTGCTCGGTATTATATAGCAGAGGGAGCATCACGTTCCCAACTGCCGTGAGCCGTGGCAACAGGTTGTACGACTGGAAGACGAACCCGATTTTGCGGTTGCGCACGCGGGCCAGTTGATTTCTGCTCAGGCGACTCACATCCTCACCGTCCAGCACATAGGTCCCGTTCGTCGGACGGTCCAGGCAGCCCAGAATGTTCAGAAGCGTGGACTTGCCCGAACCGGAGGGTCCCATGATGGCAACAAACTCTCCTGGCCGCACGGTCAGGTTGATACCCCGCAGGGCGTGCACGGCTGTCTCCCCTGTGCCGTAGACTCTCGTCAGGTCGCGGATCGCGATCCGATGCTCGGTCATGGTTCACTCCTTCTCAAGTGACTGTCACTTTGTCACCTGAAGATCATGGGGCCACCTCCGGGCGGCCCAAACACGGGGCCCTCCGGCGGCCTCATCTGCCCCTCCGGGACGCTTATCTCCGTACTCTCCTGCTCTCCCAGGCTGACAATCTCGCCTTCCGCGAGACCTGAACGAATCTCGGCATTGACCAGGTCCTTTAATCCAACCTCGACCGGTCGCAACGCCAGCGTGCCATCCGGCTGCACGACGAAGACGGCGTATTGCCCAGCTCCCAGCTCACGCAGTGCCGTGAGCGGCACGACCAGCACATCCGGAGCCTCAGCAGAGATGATTTCGACCTCAGCATTCATGCCACCGAACAGCGTCCGACCCGGGGGCAGATCTATACTGGCCCATGCCTGGACAGCCCGCGTGTTTCCCACCGTCACCAGCGCTGGCTCTACCCGCACCACCGTGCCAGTGAACGTCTCATCGGGAAATGCCTCGAAGGTAATCGCAACGCGATACCCCGCCGCCACGCCGCTCATGTCCGATTCCTCCACCCAGAACTTGAGAAATGGCCGCGAAAGGTCAGCCAGTGTGATAATGGGTGCTGTCCCTACGTACTGGCCTGGGAGCGCCGTCACAGCCACGACCGTGCCGTCGAAGGGGGCACGCAACTCGGCGGCTTCCAGGTCCGCGCGGGCGTCTTCCAGCGCCAACCTCGCCCGCTCCACTTTCTGCTCAGCCTGAATGACCGTGGTTGTGGTGGGGCCACTCTGTAACAGCCGCAACTGTTCCTGCGCCTGGTAGAGCTGGTTGCGTGCCTGGTCCAATTGGTTTGTGGCGTCGAGCTCTTCCATCTTCGCCTGTTGCACGGCCTGGTTAAACCGATACTCTGCCATCACCCAATCGTTCCACGCGGCTTCCAGGTCCTGCTGGTTAGCGCCACCTTCTTTAAGTTTCCAGTAGTGGTCAACATACCACTGGAACTCGATCTGACGGGCACGTGCAGCGGAGTCGAGCGAAGAGTTCAGAGTAGTGCTGTAATTGTATTGCGCGGCGAGCAAAGCGGCTCTGGCGTTTTGCACGTTGGCCCGCGCGGCGACCAATTCGCTCGCTGACGGCCCCTCTGTAATGTCAGCTAGGTCCAGTTGGGCCAGGCGCAGGTTAATGTCGGCCTCATCCACGGCCATTTTCAGGGCATCCCTCCCCAGCCGGGCCAGTACCTGGCCTTTCTCCACCTGGTCGCCCA
>JAOAAG010000201.1 GCA_026418995.1 Anaerolineae bacterium | reverse complement strand
GGTGCTGCGACGATAACCTGTGAGGCTGGTGCGGCCCCTCCAGGCTACCCCGTGTACAGGTTGTCCAAACACCAACCGGGCAGAGTCCATCTCTGCCCGGTTACATTTCAGACTGCTATCGCTCCTAGCCCCCAGTTCCTGCTTCCTCTGTACACCAGCATCCACTTCCCTGAGCGCCACCCGTCCGGCCACCCTCTGTATCCGTGGCCGGTGAGATACTGGCGCGGTTATTCCCCCGCCTTGGCGACCAGCGCCGCCAGGCCTGTCTCCCTCCCCACGCGCAGGTATTTTGTCTCGATGAGATAGCCGTACCGGGTGCCCGGTAGGCTGCCAGAAACGGCTCCAGATACATGTCGGCGCCCTCCGCCCATCTCCTGCTCTGACCATCCGCCAGAGCATCCAGGAGCTACCACTCCCCGCGATAGGCCATCTGCCCCAGCAATGCGGCCAGCCGGCCCACATCGAGGCGAAAGATGCTGGTGCCGTGATAGCCGTCGCGCACAAAGCTCTCGCGCACGGTGAGGTTGGGGAGACGCCGCAGCGGAAGGCCCATCCGTGTGCCGGCACAGGTGAGCAGTCCCATAATAGTACAGCAGTGACACAACGTGGTGTGCGCGTGTTCACTGCTCCAGAGGGAAACTGGTCACGGTCTGGGCAGCCATTGCGCCGGTTCCAATGATTTCCCGTAGCTGGGCAAAGGTGCCGTTGGGCTGCCGGTCTACCGTTTCTGTGGAACCGCCCAGGACTTACCCCTACCGTCTGCGTACCACCATGGGCAGATAAACGCGATAAGGATAGGGGTCGAGGATGATTGTGGCGGTATTGAACGGCCCCATCTTTCCGTGCTTATCTATAATCGCCACCCGCCAGTAGTAAGTTACTCCCGTGTCATATGCCCTGGTCGGCGTGTAGCGCGTATTGTTGGTGTCCACCTCATCGTAGATGATGCCGAAATTGGCGTACTTGGAAACCTGAAGCCGGTACCGGGCCGCCCCGTCCACGGGAGACCACACAAAGGTAGGGGTCTGGTCCACCTGACCACCGCTTACCGGGCTGATCAGGGTGGTGACGGGATACTGTTTGGTGAAAGTAATGGGCGCGCTGTAACTTCCCATACGGTTGTCTCCATCAATCATTGCCACCCGCCAGTAATAATTGGCGCGGTCATCATACCCCCTGGTCGGCGTCCAGCAGGACTGCTCGGTCACCACATCGTCATATATGGAAGAGAAGGTGGGGTCGCCTGGGCTGACCTCGACCCGATACTTCCATGCCGCCATCACGGGGCTGCCCGTCGGGGTGACGATGGGCGTCCAGCACAGAGTAGGAGCGCGGGGCACCACGCCAGCGGGGCTGTGGCGCAAGCCGGTGGGCCGGGGCAAGTCCAGCGTGAAAGTCTGGGTGTAGGTCCAGTCATTAAAGACCTCATCGAAGCGGACAACCCGTACCCGCCAGTAGTAGGAGCCTTTCTCCAGCGTCCACTGCGGCGTGAAAGAGTGCTGCGCGGTTCTCTCCCGCACCTCGGGAGAGCCGAAACCGGGGTCATTATCCACCTCTATCTCGTAGAACCTCGCTCCTTCGACCATATTCCAGGAGAAGGAGGGCGTGGCAAAGGAGGCCGAAATCCTCAGATTCTGCGGCACAAACCCCAGTCGCTCAAAACGGTGGGACTCGCTCCAGGCGCCTCTGATAATCTGACCCGGTTCGTGGACAGCACGGACACGCCAGTAGTAGGTGTTGTTCCCCTCGAAGTCCTCGAAATTCCAGTGGATGGGCAGGCGGTATTGGATGCCATATATGGTCATATTGTTGATGATCTTCGAGAACTGCTCGTCCAGGGCAAACTGGACCTGGTATCCGAACCAGGGAGCACTCACGGGCTTGTGCCAGGAAAACAGCGGGAGAGAGGGGAATATTGTGGGATCGCCCGTGGCATCGGTGAACGGAGCAACCAGGTTCAGGCGGTCCGAGATGCCGGTGAAGCGGCTGAGCGTGGTCGTAGCCGGGCCGCTATCGGGCACAGTATAGGCTACAGCGGGGTCAGAGGGGACGGTGTCCTGGGCATGTCCACCGCTTTCCAGCGCGCTGAACAGCACCAGCGAAGCGCTGCCGGTCTCCTCATGCATACCGATCAGGGTGGCCGGTACGCGCAGCTCGAGGTAGCGGGCAGATGGGTTATAGTAGAGCGTGCCCCCTCCGCCACCTAGCCTGCCAACCGGGGACCAGGAGTAAGTGTCCCAGCGGTAAATATAGACCTCTGCCGCAGAGAAAGAGCCGCTCCGCTGCAGGATGTAGAGGGCATACTCCGGCCGGTGAGCGGCGATCGTATTGACATTGTAGTTCGCGGCGTCGCTGGTCGCGCCGGAGCCATCCTTGCGGTCCAGGTCCAGGTAGAGCACGTAGGTCATATTGGCACCGGTGCCCGTGAAGACGTTGAAGCCAAAGAACCAGTCCTCTTTATCCTGCACAGCATACAGGGTGGTCAGGTCGTAATTCGGGTCAGTCATGTCGCCTGCCGGGTCGGAGGCGATCAGTCGCCTGTTGTCCACGTCCCCCGGGCTGCGGCCTATGCGCCAGCGGCTTTGTGCCACTACATGGAAGCGCCAGGGCGTGCTCCAGCCGCCGACGGGAGAACCGCCGCTGAGGCCGCGCACACGCCAGTAATATGTCCCGAAGCCCAGCCGCCGTGGAGGAGTATAGGCCGGGTAGGGCACGGTAGCCGTATGGGTGATGTAAGCGCTGGCGAAGCTCACATCGGTGCTGATTTGCACTTCGTATGACTCGGCGCCCTGCAGCGGCCACCATTCCAGTAGCGGCGTGGTCTCCACGAACTCGGAGCCATGTGCGGGGCGCAGCAGCGTGATGGTGCTCACCGGAGACAATCCGCGCGACAAGTCTATGCGGGTCAGCCAGGGCTGGCTCCACTGGCCGATCTCACTTCCTCCCAACGCGGTCAGCGGACGGACCCGCCAGTAGTAGAGCTTGGTGCTCTGAGGGGTGAAAGGGCGGTCCGCCGTAGGCACAGCGCTCAGGTTCTCGGTGTCGAAGGTCCAGTCCGGGTTGGTGAAGAAGAAGTTATCATCCACTTGGACGCGATAAGCAGCCATCTGCCCCAGGGTGTTGAGGACATCAGAAACCACCCGATGCCACATAAATACCGGCAGCCCCACCGTACGGTCCTCGCGTGGCCACATCACGACACGGTTAGGGTCGTCCGGGCGGTAGTAGTAGGGCGGGTAGATGAGCTGCGGCGCCCAGGCCGTGATGGTATAGGCGAACGAGGAGACGGCACTGGGGCGGCCGTAATTGTCGTGCGCATCTATCGGGGTGACACGCCAGTACCAGACATTATCTTGTCCATCGAACCACGTCTGAGGATCGGTCTGCACGAAGGTGGTATTGGCAACATTCTCCCTCTCAAAACCCACTCCCACGGGTGGGAAGCTGTTCTCGGGAGAGACCTCGATCTTATAGCGAGCTGCTCCTGGCACCGGCGTCCAACTGAAAACCGGGTATTCAACGAACTGGTAGCCGTTGACCGGAGTCAGCAGCACTGTCTGGGTGTACCAGCGCTTAAGGAAGGTCCAGGTGGGGCTCCAGGGGGAGATGGACAGGCCGGAATGGGCCCGCACACGCCAGTAAAAGTTGACATCGTTGGGGAGGGCCCGGAGCGGCGTGTGAGCTGTGTTGCGCGTCGCGACCACGTTCGTGGTCGCAGGAGGGAAGGTGGAATCAGTGGAATACTCCAGACGGTAGAACTGTGCCCCCCGGACCGCAGTCCAGCGGAAAGCCGGGGTAAAGACCGGGTAGGAACGGTGGGCCGGTTCCAGCATCGTGGGCACATGGTCGTAGCTAAGGTTGAACTGACGCACTGCGCTGGGGGTGCCGTTGCGGTTGTGCGGGTCTACCGGGACGACCCGCCAGTAGTAGGTGCCGTTGGCCAGCTTGTCCACCGGCTGGTGCGCTGGCGCCAAGGTCTCGACGTTGTAAGACGGCGTGTTGAAACCGTCGGGGGTGGTAGCGATCTGGAAGCGATAGGAGGCTGCGCCGGTCACCGGTTGCCAGGAGAAGGTGGGTTCGTCATAGAAAGCGAGCGTTGCCCCGTTGGCAGGAGCGCTGAGCACGGGCGCATTGCCAGGAGAGGCCCACTGTTTGGTGAAGGACCAGGCGGTGCTGAAGTCACCAGGGGGCCCAGGATCCTCCACCCGCACGCGCCAGTACCATGTGCCATCGGAGAAGACACCCGCATCTGGCGGGGTATACGCGGTATTGGGAGTGGTCACCTGCAGCGGGATGTTGGCAAAACCGATGTCCGGGCTGAACTGGATTCTGTACCACTTCGCGCCCTGAACGGGCTGCCATCTGAACTCAGGGACGGCCAGAGGTGGATAGTTGGTCACTGTGGTAACAGTGCCGTTAGCCGGCGAGATAAGGGTCGGCCCGGGAAGCTGAGCACGCACAGCCGAGCGGGGAAAGAGGGCAAGCAGTATGCCGATCCACAGCAGCAACAGGACAGTGCGAAAGGCGTGTTTCATGTTTACCTGCTCCTTAAATGATTGATGGCCAGGTGACAGTCACCTGGGAAGTGACTGTCACCTGACCGGGATGCGGCGTCCCAGGTCGAGCCGCATCTGGATCAACACGCGCAGCCGCTGAAAGCCGCAGGCTTCCAGCGCGCTCACCAGTGAGGCGGACGGGTTGGGCAACACACTCTCTACCATCTTTTTATGCACCCCTCTGAGGTCAGCCATGCCCCGTTGTACCAGTGCCTCCTCGATGTTCCCATCGCTCCCTGGGGCGATCAGCACTTCCAGGCGGTCAGGGCGTCGCCCGCGCTCGCGGTGTGCCCGTACTGCCCCGTAAAGTGACCCCTGGTTCTCAACGACCCACCAGCGGTCTGCGCTTCCGCCTGGCCTGTAC